>NZ_JAARMC010000009.1:0-186155 GCF_012985595.1 Pseudomonas sp. WS 5411 | reverse complement strand
TTCTTGACGACCATAGAGCATTGGAACCACCTGATCCCATCCCGAACTCAGTAGTGAAACGATGCATCGCCGATGGTAGTGTGGGGTTTCCCCATGTGAGAGTAGGTCATCGTCAAGATTAAATTCCAGAACCCCTGTTTGCTAACGCAAACAGGGGTTTTGTTTTGGGCGGTCGAAAAGGTTCTGGCCCATCGCCATCGCTTGATCCCGACAAATTTGCACAGTTATTTCTGAACCAGAACACTAGAATAGACACCTGATCATTTTGTCTTAGAGTCCTATATGTCCGACCCGGTTGATACCACCCAGGTGTCCGACCTACCGCTGGAGGACCTGGTTGCCTGCCACGAGTGCGACTTGCTGATGCGCAAGCCAGAGCTTGCGCACGGTGAAAAGGCCCTGTGTCCACGCTGTGGTTATGAGATGTACGCCCACCGCTTCAATGTCGTAGAGCGCAGCCTTGCCTTGGTGATCGCAGCGCTATTGCTGTACATCCCGGCGAACTTTCTACCCATCATGCAGCTCAATCTACTCGGGCAGTCTTCGCAGGAAACGGTCTGGAGCGGTGTAGTTGCCCTGTTCAATACCGGCATGCAAGGCGTGGCGGTGGTGGTGTTTCTGTGCAGCATGGGCATTCCGTTGCTCAAGCTGCTCTGCCAGCTTGCGGTGCTGCTCAGCATCCGCTGGAACATAGGCCGCAGTTATGGCCTGTTGCTATACCGTATTTATCACCATATGCGCGATTGGGGGATGCTGGAGGTCTACCTGATGGGCGTGCTGGTGGCGATTGTAAAACTGGCCGATATGGCTGCCCTTAGCGTGGGCCTGGGACTGGCCTGTTTTATCAGCCTGTTGATGGTCCAGGTACTGCTGGAGGTGGTGATGTCACCCCATCAGATCTGGCAAGCGTTGTCCGGGGAGGACGAACATGCGGGCGATTGATGCTGGCATTCTGATCTGTACCGAATGCCACGAACTGAACAGGCAGGACCCGGACACCGACGAGCAAACCTGCACCCGTTGTGGTGCCCTGGTCCATGCGCGCCGGCCGAACAGCCTGATGCGCACCTGGGCGTTGCTGATTACTGCGGCAATTCTGTACATCCCGGCTAACCTGTTGCCAATCATGACGGTTAACTCACTGGGGCAGGGCGCTCCAAGCACCATCATGTCCGGCGTGATCGAACTGGTTCAGCACGGCATGTTCCCGATTGCCGCCGTGGTGTTTATTGCCAGTATCCTGGTGCCGACCTTCAAGCTGGTAGGCATCGCACTGCTGCTGTTCTCGGTGCAACGTCATCAGCCGCTTTCCGCCCGACAACGCATTATCATGTACCGCTTTATCGAGTTTATCGGTCGCTGGTCCATGCTGGATATCTTCGTGATCGCCATTCTGGTGGCGGTCGTTAACTTTGGGCGACTAGCCAGTATCGAGGCCAATCTCGGTGCCGTGGCGTTCGCCAGTGTGGTGATCTTGACGATGCTTGCCGCAGTAACTTTCGATCCCCGACTGATTTGGGATAACACGGAGTCGGACGACGACCATGACTGATTTGCCAAAGGCTAAAACCCGCCCCGCTTCGAACTGGTCGGCCATTTGGGTACTGCCGTTGATCGCCCTGGTGATCGGTGGCTGGCTCGGATGGCGCGCCTATACCCAGACGGGCATCGAGATCCAGGTTCGCTTTGAAAGCGGTGAAGGCATCCAGGTCAACAAGACCGAAGTGGTCTACAAAGGCATGACCGTGGGCAAGGTCAAGACCCTGGCATTGGATGACGAGGGCAGCAATCGTGGGGTGATTGCGACTATTGAGATGAACAAGGATGTCGAGCAATACCTCAAGGCCAATACGCGCTTCTGGCTGGTCAAGCCCAGCGTCAGCCTGGCCGGGATTACTGGCCTGGAAACCCTGGTCTCGGGCAATTACATCGCCGCCAGCCCCGGCGATGGTGAGCCCACGCGTAAATTCAAGGCGCTCTCCGAAGAGCCCCCATTATCCGACGCCAAGCCCGGCCTGCACCTGACGGTCAAGGCCGAGCGGCTCGGCTCGCTGGACCGTGGCAGCCCGGTGTTCTACAAACAGATCCAGGTCGGCCAGGTCAAAAGCTACCTGCTGTCGGCTGATCAGAACACGGTCGAGATCAAGGTCTATATCGAGCCGACCTACGCCAGCCTGGTGCGCAAACATACGCGTTTCTGGAATGCCAGCGGCATCAGCATCGACGCCAACCTCTCCGGGGTCAAAGTGCGCAGCGAGTCCCTGGCCAGCATCGTCGCCGGGGGGATTGCCTTCGCTACGCCAGAGAACCGTAAGGACAGCCCGCCCACCGACCCGAGCCTGCCGTTCCGCCTGTACGAAGACTTCGATGCCGCCGCCGCAGGGATCCGCATCAAGGTCAAGCTCAGTGACTTCGAGGGCTTGCAAGCCGGTCGCACGCCGGTGATGTACAAAGGCATCCAGGTCGGCAGCCTCAAGGCCCTGAAGGTGGACTCTGACCTGTCCAGCGCCAGCGCCGACTTGACCCTCGACCCATTGGCCGAAGATTACCTGGTGGAGGGCACCCAGTTCTGGGTGGTCAAGCCATCCATCTCCCTGGCGGGCATCACCGGCCTGGAAGCCTTGGTCAAGGGCAATTACATTGCCATCCGCCCTGGTGACAAAGGCGCAAACCCCCAGCGCGAGTTTGTGGCCCGGGCCAAGGCGCCACCGCTGGACCTGCGCTCCCCTGGCTTGCACCTGGTCCTGCTCACAGAAAGCCTCGGCTCCCTGGAAGTTGGCAGCCCGATCCTCTACAAACAGGTCAAGGTCGGTTCGGTGCAGAGCTACCAGTTTTCGCGCAAGCGCAAGCAACTGGTGATCGGCGTGCATATCGAGAAGGAATATGAAGGCCTGGTCAACGGTTCGACGCGCTTCTGGAACGCCAGTGGCGTGACCCTGACCGGCGGGCTCACCGGCGGCATCCAGGTCAAAAGCGAATCCCTGCAAAGCCTGATGGCCGGGGGGATCGCCTTTGAGACCCCAGAGCCGAACGTACCGCTGAGAAATCGCATTCCGCGTTTCCGCCTGTTTGCCGATCACGAAGCCTCCACCCAGCGTGGCACCCTGATCACGATCAAGGTTGACCGCGCCGATGGCCTGCGCACCGATACGCCGATTCGCTTCAAAGGCCTGGACGTGGGCAAGATAGAAAGCGTTGACCTGAGCCCGGACATGCAGTCGGTGATGCTCACTGCGCGCATCACCGAAGTTCCTGAGCGGATCGCCCGTACTGGCAGCCAGTTCTGGGTGGTCAAGCCCGAGTTGGGCCTGATGAAGACCGCCAACCTGGAAACCCTGGTCACCGGCCAATACATCGAAGTGCTGCCGGCGGTGAAAAGCAGCGGTGCGCAAAAGAACTTCGTGGCCCTGGCCCAACCGCCAGAGAGCAACGTGCAAGAAGCCGGCTTGAGCCTGGTACTCAGCGCCGCCCGCCGTGGCTCGTTGAAAGTCGGCGTGCCAGTCACCTACCGGGAAGTCACAGTCGGCAAGGTCACCGGCTACGAGTTGGGCAAGACCGCTGACCGTGTGCTGATCCATGTGCTGATCGAGCCCAAATACGCTCCGCTGGTTCGCGGCGGCAGCCGTTTCTGGAACAGCAGCGGCTTTGGCCTGGACTTTGGCCTGTTCAAGGGCGCGACAGTGCGCACCGAGTCCCTGGAAACCCTGGTCCAGGGCGGTATCGCCTTTGCCACGCCGGATGGCGAGCGCATGGGCAACCCGGCGCTGCCCGAGCAGACCTTCCCGTTATTCGACAAGTTCGAAGACGAGTGGCTGATCTGGGCGCCGAAGATCCCCCTGGGTAAATAGCGCCCCCACCAACACCGCATAACCCGCCCACAAAAAAGGCCGCGATCCATAGGATCGCGGCCTTTTTGTATTTCAACAGCGCGGATCAGACCTCATCCAACTCCGGCTCATCCGCCTGCACATTCACCGTCGCCTTCACCGCATCATGCCGGCGAATGTACTTCCAGTCCGCCTCATCAATGTAGATCCCGTTCGGCCCGCTGCCGCCTTCGAGGTCGATCGCCACCTGGGCGGAGACCTGCGGCTTCACACTGGCCAGGATCGGCACAAAGCCCAGTTGCAGGCTGGTCTCCAGCAGTGCTGCCTGGTTCTTCTCGTCGATATCCGCCGCTTCGTCGAGGTAGTACGGCAGGCGCACGCGACCGGCCTGGTCGCGGTCCATCAAGTGCAGCAACAAGTACATGTTGGTCAGCGCCTTGATGGTCATGGTGGTGCCGTTGGACGCGGCGCCATCAATGTCGGTGTGAATGATCGGCTGGCCATTGACCTTGGTGATCTCGAACGCCAGTTCGAACAGGTCCTTGAGCCCCAGCTGGTTATGGTTGGCAGCGACCAGGCGTGCCAGGTATTCCTTGGCCTCTTCGTTCTTGTTGTCCTGCTCGGCACTTTGGCTGAGATCGAACACCGAGAGGGTTTCGCCTTCCTCATACTGACCGGCACTGTGAATGATCTGGTCGATATGCTTGAGCGCTTCCTTGTTCGGCGCCAACACAATACGGAAGCTTTGCAGGTTGGATACCTGGCGCTTGTTGATCTCGCGGTTGAACAGGGCCAACTGGTGCTCAAGGCTGTCGTAGTCGCTGCGGATATTGCGCAGGGTCCGCGCGATATCCGTCACCGCTGCACGGCGTGCCTTGCCCAGGGTCAGGGCTTCGTCGGTACGGTGCGCATACGCATTGATCAACAGGTGCAGGCGTCGCTCCATATCGTCTTCACTGTCGAACTTGGCCACGCCCTTGAGGCGCACCTGGGCGTACAGCGCGTCGATCTGCCCGTCAGCGCGCTGCAAGCCCTGCCAGCTGTCCTGATAGTCATTGAGCAGCGGCAGCAGGTTGTCCATGGAATCGTCGATCGGGTCCATGAACGGCGTGCCGAACGGCAAGTCGGCCGGCAGCAGCTGGCGACGGCGCAAGGCGTCATCCAGGGTGCGCTGCTTGGCTTCCATATCACCGATCTGCCGGCCGACCAGTTGCAGCTTGGCCGACAATTGCTGGACGCGTTCGGTGAACGCATCGCTGGAGCGCTTCAGTTCATCCTGGGCCGCTTCCATCTGCGCCAGGTTTTCCAGTTTCTCGCCTTCCTCGGCACTCAGGGTCTGGGCGCGGCGGAAGTCTTCCAGGGCTTTCTGCGCATCAAGTACCTGCTGGTACAGGGCTTCGGTCTGGGTCTTGCTCGCCGCGCGGTCCGAGGCCACGGCCTGCTGGGTCTTGAGTTGCTTGAGTTCTTTTTCCAGGCGCTCCTTCTGGTCGCGCAACGCCGCGCGGTCCGCCAGGGCCTGCAAGGCCGGTGGCTCGATGTGCGAGATGTCGATGGACAGCCCCGGCACTTCAAAGCGCTCGCCGGTGAAGCCATCGAGGATCAGCTCCAGGGATTTGACCCACTGGCCGTCTTCATCCAGGGTGATGCCATGCTCGCCCAGCGGCAGGCTGAACAACGAACTGTTGAACAGACGCATCAGACGCTCGACGTCCTGCTGTGAGAATTCTTCCCGCAGTTTGGCGTAGCTGTTGTTGTCGGCGTGATCGAGTTGCTGCTTGACCGACTTCAGGCGTTTTTCCAGGTCACGCAGGCGTTCGTCCAGGTCCTCGGCACTGAACTGTCGCGATTGCGCCAGGGCGCCGGCCAGTTCGTCGTGGGCATCCTTGGCCGCCAGCAGTTGCTGCTCCAGGACCTTGACGTCATCCACCAGGGCAAAGCGATGCTTGAGCACCGACAACTCGCCCAGCCAGCGTTGAATGCCGCTGATTTCCCGCTCCAGGCGCATCAGCTCCTGGGTGCCGCCGCGCTGATCGTTCTGCAGCGCGTCCTGCTCGTTGCGGTAGTGTTCGGCCTGGATCGTCAGCTCTTCCTTGCGTGCATTGGCGTAGTCCGACCAGGTGCCCAGCAGTGAGTCGAGCAATGGCGACAGGCGATGCAACTTGCCGCGCAGGATTTCCCGCTGCTTCACGCCGTTGGACAGCGCCTCTACCAGAGGGCCGGCGGCCACCAGGGAGTTGTAGTCCTGCTCCATGCGTCGTACATCGCGGAACGCTTCTTCGCACGCGGCGATGTAATCCACGCTGCCGGAGCGCAGGCTGTGTTCGAAGGCATCGAGGAACAGCTGCTTGAGCTTGGCCGCGGTGATTTCGCGCATGTGCAGCAGGTTGATAAACAGCGCACGGAAGGTCTTCAGGCTCTGCTCGCTGGTGGAGCGCAGCGGAATCAGGGTCAGGTCCAGCGGGATCGAGGTATGGCCGCCGACCAGCAGGCGCCGCAGCTCATCGGGCTTGAGCTCGTAAGCCTTCAGGCCCTCGCGCTCAAGGTTGGTGAACAGCTCTTTCTGGCGCAGGCAGGTGTCGTTCTTCTGGTAGTGGGCCAGGTCCAGCTTGCCGGCGTAGGCAAAGAACTGGTGGCCGAAACCACCGCCCGGGCCGCGGCCGACCACGCCAATCACGTGCGGGCCGTGGGGCAGCGAGACTTCGACGAGGATGTAGCTGGTGTCGGTGGCGAAGTAGAAGCGCCGCGACTGTTCCAGGGTGTACTTGCCGAAGCTCATGTCCGACATGCGCGCCAGGATCGGGAACTGCAAGGCGTTGATCGACGCCGACTTACCGAGGTTGTTCGCGCCATACACCGACAGCGGCTCTTCCAGCGGGAACAGGCCCAGGCTGTAGCCGGCGGTATTCAATAGGGCGAAGCGGCGAATGCCGTAGCGTTCCTTGCTCATGCATCGGTCTCCTGTTCTTCGGCAATGGCGCGGGCGAGGGCATCTTCTTCGCTTTCAAATTCGCTCAAGTCCAGCGGATCATCGGTCTGCAGCAGTTTTTCATCGCTGTCTTCGTCGATGATCACCGGCGCTGGCAACGGCAGCACGCTGTGCACGCTGGCTGCCAGGTCGCGGTCGGCCTGGACCGACAGGCACACATCAAGGAAGCGGTGCATCGGCGGCAGGAAGCGATAGACGCCGTTGTCTTCACTGGCAAACCCGAGCTGGGTCATGCGGCGCATGATTTTTTCTTCCAGTTCTTCCTGGGTCTGCACTTCGGCCTGGATAAACAGGTCGCGGTACTTCTCCAGCAAGGAGGGCAGTTCATCGCGGCCCAGGCTGCCGCCGTCGAGCACGGCAATCGGGTCGCGGCCCTGGTCGGCCAGGTGTTCGACAATGATGAAAGTGAACAGCGCCAGGCGTTGCGCAGTCTTGTTCACCTGCGCGCTGGCGATGGCCGAGTCGGGTACGAAGTAGTAGAAACCCCGGGTATCGCACACCAACTCAAAGCCCAGGGCCTTGAACAGCGTGCGGTACTGGTCCTGGAAGTTCGACAGTTGCGCGTACAGCTCCGGGTCGCGGCGGCTGACGTGGTAACCCTTGAACAGCTCGCGAAAGATCGGCGCCAGCTGGGACAGTTCGGATAGATCAAGATGCATAAGGTGTGCTCGCAGAATTCTCGGCTACGTCGGTGCTGGCCGGGAGCAGGGCGAATGAGCGCAGGCTGACCTGGTGCTCGTGAGTATGGTAATCCCGGCGTTCCAGGCGCTCGCGCTTGAAACGCTTCTCCCGCGACAAACGCGAGAACCAGTACAGCAACTCGTCGGTGGCCCCGTCTGGTTCCTGTTCCAGCAGCCAGGTCATCAGGTCGGGCATCGGCAGTGCGTCTTCGCAGCGCTCGAGCATCTCCTTGACCGTGCGCGGCGCACGCTGGGCTTCGCCCTTGTGGGATTTGTGGGCCTTGGGGAAGCGCGCCGGCTTGGGTTCGAAATTCGCCAGTGCATACACATAGGCTTCCACCTGGCTGGCGCTGCCGAGGAAGGTGCTCTGTGGCCGGGTAAACATCGGCATCGCCGCTTGCGGCACCGCGTCCAGGCCCTTGCGCCGGATCGCCGACAGGGCCAGCGCTGCGCCACGGGTCACGGCGTTGTGCCGGCGCGCTTCTTCGCGCAGCGGCAGCAGCAGTTCCCGGGCATGGCGCAAGGTCAACTGGGCGCTGGTCTGCATTTCGAGGATGCGCGCGTGGGTGCGCAGCAACATGTCGTCGTCCACCAGGTGGCCCAGGCGTTGCTGCTCGGTGAGCATGCGCAACAGCACGTTCTCTACCTTGCGCACGCCTTGCTCGAAGGCGCCGTCGGCGTTCACCAACTGGATCATCGGCTCGACGTATTCGTCCCAGGTCGCCAGGACCTCGGCATAACGCTGGCGCAACGGGATCTGCCGGTCGCTGGTCTTGGCCCGGTCGGCCACGGCTGCGAGGGCCTGTTCGTCATTGGCGAGTTTTTTCAGCACGTCGCGCACGCGCATGTCCAGCAGCCGCAGTTGGCGGGCCAGGTCGTGGCCGTCGCGGATGTCGAAGGCGTCCTGGATATAACCGGCCAGGCGCTCGAGGTGGCGCAGGTAGGCTTCGATTTCCAGGCACAGGCCTAGCCGGTGCTCCTTGCGAAGATAGGCCAGGAAGTCATGGATCTGCGCGTTGAGCTCGAAACGGTTCGGGCTCTTGGCGACAGGCACCAGGATATCCAGGCGAATCCACACGTCCAGCAGGTTGGTGATGTCCTGTGGCGTGCTGTCCAGTTGTTGGGCGGCCAGTTGCGCGCGCAACTCGCCAAGGCTCAGGGTGCCTTGGTCGAAGTGTTCGCACAGTGGCTCAAGCAGGGCCCAGTGTTCGGCGAGGGCGCGCAAGACGCGCTTGGGTTCGATCATCGGAATGGCCGGCTGGTTGGCGAATTAAAAGCAGCGATTGTACTGCATCAGGCGCGGGATTTATCCACAGCCGGTCAGGGCGCGTTCGCGATGGGCGGTCAGCAATGCAGAGAAAGTCATCAACGGTGGGCGATCATCGTCGAAGGGCGGTAGAATCGGCGCTCTTTAGTTATCCACAAGTGGCCGAGCCTTGCTTATCGAGTCCCGACGTCGCGCTTACTTGACTGCCATGCAGGTGGTCAACTGGCTGCCGCGCACCGAATTGCCCTTTGCCGCGCCGTCGCGGCCCGAACTGCTGCAGGCGCTGGAAGCCTTCGAGCCGTTCGACGCCTCGGGTGAGGAAGCGGCGGCGCCGGTTGCGCTGGTCAAACCCGTGGCCGAGGTGCCTGTGCGGCCGTCGGAGCGGGTCAAGATCGAAGTACCACGCCCGTCGACCGCGCCCAAACCCGCTGCCGTGGCCGACGATGCCCCGGCTCCGGTGGCCAAGGCCCCGGTCGTGCCGCCACCGCGTTTTGCCCTGCAGTTGCTGCGGGCCGGGCGTTGCCTGTTGCTGGTCGAGTTGCCGACCGGCGAGCGCTTCCAGACGCGTGACCCGGCCTACCTGCTGCTCAAGGACATGCTGCGCGCCGCCGGCCTGCCCGACAGCCCGCAGATCGTCGGCGAGCCCGTGCGCTGGCCGCTGCTGGTGCGCGGCAATATGGACCAGGGCCCGGACGCCGCGCGTGATTTTGTGCAAGGTTTTGTCTCGGCCCGCCTGGAAGACGAACCCTGCGTGTGCCTGTGGCTGATCGGCCTGCCGGCCGTGCGGTTTGCCGGCGAAGCCGACGCCGAGGCCTGGTACCGCGAACTGCAGGTCGAAGGCCTGGGCTCGGTCTGGGCCTTGCCGGGCCTGGAATTATTAATGGAAGAGCCACAGCGTAAGGCTGATGTCTGGCAAGCCATGCGCCGGCTGATGGCGCGCTGGAAAACAACCGATGAGTGAGGCTTTATCCTTCCGCCCGATGACCGAGGCTGACCTCGACGCCGTGCTGAAAATCGAATACGCGGCGTTCAGCCACCCCTGGACCCGGGGCATCTTTCTCGATGGGCTGGGCAAGTACCAGATCTGGTTGATGTTCGAAGGCGAGCAACAAGTGGGCCACGGCGTGGTGCAGATCATCCTCGATGAAGCGCATTTGCTGAACATCACCGTCAAGCCGGAAAACCAAGGGCGTGGCCTGGGCCTGGCCTTGCTGGAGCATCTGATGTCGCGGGCGTATGCCGCCCATGCACGGGAGTGCTTCCTGGAAGTGCGCGACAGCAATACCGGGGCTTTCCGCCTGTATGAGCGCTACGGGTTCAATGAAATTGGCCGTCGTCGCGACTACTACCCGGCCGTCGGTGGCCGCGAAGACGCAGTTGTCATGGCCTGCACCCTGGTCGATTAACATACACGATCCCGGGTGGGAGCAGTCTTGTGTGGGAGCAGGCTTGCCAGCTCCCACACCGCCATGCTTCACCATAAGTCTGGCGCTGTATCAGCGGTTACCGTCGACCGGATCAATGTCCGCCAGCTCTGCCTCATCCAACCCATTACCGCCGCCAATCTCATCTTCATCGACGATGCTCAGATCCCAATCGGCCGGTTCGTCCTCACCTTCTTCCAGGGCATCGCGCGCGCCGTCTTCCTGAATCAGCGTTTCGGGGCTCATATCATCATCCGTGGATTCATGATCCGCCGTCGAAGCCCCAGTCATCCCAGCCTCGCGTACCCGTTCGTCGGGCATCAGCTGCTCGCGCTCAGCAAGGGGGATCTCATCGCCGATTTCCGCCGTCGGCGTCTCCTCGTCAAAATCCAGCTCCCGCATCGAGCCCATGCGATCTTCGTTGTCATCAATCGGTTCGGGCTGCGTAGCGCCGTACGGACGTCGTGATTCAGTCATGGTCAATCCTCATACTGTGGGGCTTATAGTGTGTGGACAGGCAGGGCGCCCCAAGATTCAAGTCATTACCGACCGGCTATCTTTATAGACGGCGTGACCCGGACGGGCGGTCGTCTGTCAAAGCTGCGCATCATTCCTGAGGCTTTCCCTGATGAACGAACTACAAGACCTGCTTGATAACAACGAACGCTGGGCGGATGCGATCAAACAGGAAGATCCCGAATTCTTCGCCAAGCTCGCCCGCCAGCAGACCCCGGAATACCTGTGGATCGGCTGTTCGGACGCCCGGGTGCCGGCCAACGAGATCGTCGGCATGTTACCCGGCGACCTGTTTGTGCACCGCAACGTGGCCAATGTGGTGCTGCACACCGATCTCAACTGCCTGTCGGTGATCCAGTACGCTGTGGATGTGCTCAAGGTCAAACATATCCTGGTCACTGGCCACTATGGCTGCGGCGGCGTGCGCGCCTCGATGCAGGACCGCCAGTTCGGCCTGATCGACGGTTGGTTGCGGTCGATCCGCGACCTGTACTACGAGAACCGCGAAGTACTGGCCCAGTTGCCTACCGAAGAAGAACGTGTCGATCGCCTGTGTGAACTCAATGTCATCCAGCAAGTCGCCAATGTCGGTCACACCAGCATCGTGCAGAACGCCTGGCATCGCGGGCAGAGCCTGTCGATCCACGGGTGCATCTACGGGATCAAGGACGGCCGCTGGAAAAGCCTCAACGCCACCATCACCGGCTTCGAGCAACTGCCGCCGCAGTACCGCCTGCGTCCGGTGGAGGCCCTTTAAGAGCGTTTGCGCTGGCGCCACTGTTCCATAAACAGTTGGCCTTGCTGGTTAAGCGGCTCTTTCATGCCGGTGATCCAGCCCCGGCAGTTCCCCGCGCCGCAACGGCACGGGAACTGCCGGTACAGCACATCCTCTGTGGTGGCGTAATCCATGGTCAGCAGCGTGCCAGGGCGGATGGCCTGGATCGACCATAGCTCCAGCTCGCTGATGTCGAGGAACACATTCGGATCGCACGAATGCAGGAGCAGGCCGCTGAACCACGGGTCGTACAAGTGGATGCGTGAAGACACCTGCAGCGTGTGCAAACGCCGTTCACCCAGGGCGTGCCCGGAAATTTTGGCGATTCGCACACGGCTGTCGAAGGCCACCTTGGCCTTGATCCCGGTTCCGCGCCCATTGCGGGTGTGTACCACCTCAAAGTTTTGACGCGAGGGGTAACCTTTTTTCGCCAACAGTGTTGCGAAGGGGTACAGACAGTCACTGGCCGCAGCAGGCGCCTCTTCCATGATCTGGGTTTTCATAGCATTCCTTGTCGGGCTGCATCGACCTCCTGGTGTTGCTATGACTGCCAGTCTTGCAGCAAATGGGCACCGCTCAAGGTTTGCGCAAAAAAAAGCCGATATCTACTGTCAAATCTGACAGTTGGTATCGGCTTTTTTGCCTAAGACACTGGCGATAAGGGCAGGAGCCTACAGCGCCGGCGCCGCGACAGAAGCTTCTGGCAGAGGGCTTTTCAGGCGCTTGAGCTGGGGCTTGATCGAGGCGCTGGTGCATTTTTCCTTGGCCTGCTCGGCGGACAATTCGCGCACCGAGGTGTAGAACAATTCGCAGGTCTGCTCCTTGCGCGTCACCTGCCAGGTGTTCATGCAGCCCTTGAGCAACACATTGGGGTCGCTGGCAGGCTTTTGCCCCATCCCGGCTTGCCAACAGGCCGCGCTCAAGTCCTGGCCCATGACTTTCAAGCCGGCCTCGTCGGCTTTCTGTTCGTCGCCGTCGTAGCTGTCCGGGTTGGCGGCGTACCAGATGTAACTGGGGTGATTGGCCCCCAGCACTGCAACTTTACTGTCTTCGACCGGGCTGATTTGCGTCAGGCCCAGTACCCCGAGGGTTTGCCCGTAGTGTTGCTGGATCCAACTGCGCACGGGCGCACCGAAGGCGACCATCGGCAACGGGCCAGTGGGGTGCAGGCTCAGTTCCCGGACAACCCGGGTCTGATACTCGCTGAAGTAGCTGTAGACCCCCTCCAGATCCTTGCCCGCCGTGGAGGGGGCGGCAATGGGCGCGATATCAATGATGGTCTGGTATTCCGGGGTCTGGGTCGCCGGTATACCGTTGGCGCTCAGTAGCGTGGCCCAACGGTCGGTGGTGGCTGATTCCAGATAGTCCTGGTAGTGGGTCAGGGAGTAATCCGGCGGAAAGTGCATCAACTCGATGCTCTTGCGGTTTTCCAGGGCCATGCCCAGCGGCAGGAACAGGTACCAGCTAAATTGCCACTTGCCATCGCGGTTGAGCCGGCTGGCGCCCTCGTAAGCCAGGTCGGCGGTGTTCAGCAACGCGGTCAAGGGCTGCCCATAGCCATCGGGTACCCCGGTAAAGCGCGCGCGGACCTGACCCTGCTCGGTCTTCACGCTGACCCTGGCCCGGCTGTAGCCATCGCGCTGCAGGCTCTGGGTCAGATAGTGTTCGACGGTCTGTTCCAGGGTCAGCGGCCGAAAGCAGATCACGCTGCAATTGTTGGGGTAGGCGAACAATTGCGTGACCCGTTGTGCCGTGCCCAGATCAAGTTCGACGTCGGCTTGTACGACCGTGCTCACAGCAAGTGCGACAAAGGTGAAGGACAGCCTGGTCAGTTTAAACATGCATGTTTCCTTGTCAGCTAATGCCCGTCTGCGCGGGATGAATGCCCACCTTCACACAGTAGCGGCTGACCGGGAAAATGCCTCGGAAAATGCGGTTTTTTTGCAGGGCCTGGCCGCCTCGCTATATCGTGAAGTGCAGCGCGTTGCTGTGGTTGTCCATGAATGTGCAACTAGGCTTGAGGTCGTCGCGTTACTTGTAAGTATTCAATGCTGGCTGTGAAGCTCCAGGGCTTGAGGGGGATCACAGCCTCTGTAAAGGAATCAGCCTTTAAACGCTGCAACAGGCTTGAAAAGGTGTTTGTTAGGGTTTGACTCTGCAAATACTATTCTTCCCGCCGGCTGGCCGAACGCCGGTTTGAATTGTCTGAATTTTTTCAACGCGGGATTTTGCTGTGGGTTGACATCTTGGGTATTGCCAGTCTCAGCGCTGTTTTGAGGTGTGGGCGTAGTAGCGGTAGGTGCGATATTCATCGGTATGACTCCAGTTGTAACTCTAAATAATTAGTTGTGGTCTCTTAGTTAAGTTGAAGAGTGTCTGGTGCTACTAAAAGACACTGTTAGGTGGCCCGTCATTAACGCGTGGTTCCCTTCCTGAAATATTCAGAGGGAACAACGGCGCTCAATGTCGACCTGGATGCACCCGTCATAACGACGGGTGCGGCGTCCAATGATTAAGGCATTACCGGCGGCATGTACTTCAACGTCGTCCCCAGCGCCCACAGCAGGAACAACACCAGCGGCGTGTGCACCAGCAGCTGCACAAACGAGAAGCCGATCAAGTCCCGCGCCTTCAGCCCCAGTACCCCCAGCAATGGCAGCATATAGAACGGGTTGATCAGGTTCGGCAGGGCCTCGGCGGCGTTGTAGATCTGCACGGCCCAGCCCAGGTGGTATTGCAGGTCATTGGCCACCTGCATCACATAGGGCGCCTCGATGATCCACTTGCCACCGCCCGACGGAATAAAGAACCCCAGTACCGCCGAGTACACGCCCATCAGCAACGCGTAGGTGTCGTGGGAGGCGATGGAAGTGAAGAGGATCGAGATATGGTGGGCCAGGGTCTGGCCGTCGCCGCCCTTGACCACGGTAATCAACGCCGCGATGGAGCCGTACAGTGGGAACTGGATCAACACCCCGGTGGTGGTGGGCACCGCGCGCGCCACTGCGTCGAGGAAACTGCGCGGGCGCCAGTGCAGCAGGGCGCCGACCATCAGGAACAGGAAGTTATAGGTGTTGAGCCCCGAGATCGCGCTGATCGCAGGCTTGGTCGAAAACTCGTGGAACAGCCAACCGGCGGCCAGCAGTGCCAGGAGGATGGTCAGCAGCGGGCTGTGCTCCAGCCATTCCCCCGGTCGGGTTGGCGGTTGTAGCTTGGGCAGGTTGAACGCCGGGTCCACGCCGCAGGCCTTGGCATCACGGGCCGAGTTGGGCCCAGGCGCGGTGACGTAGGCGATGATCAGCGACACCACGATCAGTGCGAGCAACAGCACCCCCGATTGCCACAAAAAGATCGTGTCGGTGAAGGGGATGGTCCCGGTGATCGCCAGGATCGACGGCGGCAAGCTGGCCGGGTTGGCCTGCAATTGCGCGGCCGATGACGACAACCCCAGCGCCCACACGGCGCCCAGGCCCAAATAGGCCGCCGCGCCAGCGGCGCGATAGTCCATGCGCAAATCCGTGCGCCGGGCCAGGGCCCGCACCAGCAACCCGCCGAACACCAGGGACAGGCCCCAGTTGAGCAGCGACGCGACCATCGAGATCAGCGCCACCCACGCCACGGCCGAGCGGCCGTTTTTCGGGATGCGTGCCAGGCGATCAATCAGCTTCACGGCGGGCGGCGAACTGGCCACCACATAGCCGCCAATCACCACAAAGGCCATCTGCATGGTGAACGGGATCAGGCTCCAGAAACCATCGCCAAAGGCCTTGGCAGCGTCGGTGGGTGCAGCGCCCATGCCCAGAACCGCCACGGTGACAATGATCACCGCCAGGGCGGCAAACACCCAGGAGTCGGGAAACCAGCGTTCGGCAAAATTGGAGCAGCGCAGGGCAAAGCGGGCATAACGGCTATCTTCGATAGGGTCGGCCATGTGGGAGTACCTCTTGTAGTTATTATGCAAGCGTCGGGGTGTTGGCAAGGTATCGCTGCATCTTGGCCCACGGCTATTTATTTGGGAATGTTGTTATTTTCATGGATCAATGAGTAAAACGAATATATTGGCGGCGATTGCCAGGATCCGGTTCAGCTCATAACCTGCACGCCATTTTGTTTGTCTGCCGAGCCTCTTCATGACTGCCACCGCTTATCCACAGGCGCAGCGTTTTTCCCGCTCCGACTACAAAACCCTGGGGCTGGCTGCCCTGGGCGGTGCCCTGGAAATCTACGACTTCATCATTTTCGTATTTTTCGCCCTGACCCTGAGCCAACTGTTCTTCCCCCCGGAAATGCCCGAATGGCTGCGCCTGTTGCAGAGCTTCGGGATTTTTGTCACCGGCTATCTGGCGCGGCCACTGGGCGGGATCCTGATGGCGCACTTTGCCGATCACTTGGGGCGCAAGCGCGTGTTCAGCCTGAGTATCCTGATGATGGCCTTGCCATGCCTGCTGATCGGGATCATGCCGACCTACGCGCAAATCGGCTATTTCGCCCCCCTGATTTTGCTGGCGCTGCGCGTCCTGCAGGGCGCGGCAGTGGGCGGTGAAGTGCCCAGCGCCTGGGTGTTTGTCGCCGAGCACGCGCCCGCCGGCCATCGCGGTTATGCCTTGGGGTTCCTGCAGGCCGGGCTGACCTTCGGTTACCTGCTGGGGGCCTTGACCGCGACATTGCTGGCGCAGATGTTCACCCCTGAACAGATCCTCGATTACGCCTGGCGCTTTCCGTTCCTGCTGGGCGGTGTGTTTGGTGTGATCGGCGTGTGGCTGCGGCGTTGGCTGAGTGAAACCCCGGTGTTCCTGGCCATGCAGGCGCGCCGCCAGGCCGACGCCGAACTGCCGCTGCGCACGGTGTTGCGTGACCACCGCCAGGCATTGCTGCCGGCCATGTTGCTGACCTGTGTGCTCACCTCAGCGGTGGTGGTGCTGGTGGTGATCACGCCGACCATGATGCAGAAAACCTTCGGCATGAGCCCCAGCCACACCTTCGCCCTGAGTGCATTGGGCATCGTTTTCCTGAACATCGGTTGTGTGCTGGCCGGCCTGTTGGTGGATCGCATCGGCGCCTGGCGCGCAGTGCTGGTCTACAGCCTGCTGTTGCCGGTGGGCATTGCCGTGCTCTACGCCAGCCTGATTGCCGGCGGCGTGTGGCTGGGCGCGGCCTATGCCATCGCGGGGTTGAGTTGCGGGGTGGTGGGCGCGGTGCCCTCGGTGATGGTCAGCCTGTTTCCGGCACCGGTGCGCGTGTCGGGGATTTCCTTTACCTACAACATTGCCTACGCGCTGTGGGCGAGTACCACGCCGTTGATGCTGATCGCCTTGATGCCCACCAGCCCGTGGATCTGCGTTTTTTACTGTGTGGTGATGGGCGCGGTGGGCGTGGCCAGCGCATTGCGGTTTAGCCGGCGCCCGGTTTTTTAAAGCCGCCGCATTCCCCCTGTGGGAACGGGTTTGCCCGAATGCCGATCAGTTAAGCGAACGCAATGCTCACAGCAGTGAAGATCAAATGTGGGAGCGGGCTTGTCGGATCGCCGCATCGCCGCGAAGGCGTCGGCCCAGCCAACATTGATGTTGACTGACCCACTGCTTTCGCGAGCAAGCCCGCTCCCACAGGGGATCTGCGCTTAACTGACTGGCATTAGGGCTTGCCCGCGATGGCGGGGGGTCAGGGTGTATTGCTATCGCAGGCAAGCCAGATCCCCCATGTGGTTAACACCCCGCTGGCAGCGTTATGACAATTGTGAAATCCATACCAAAGGTTTCCATTTATCGCTCTATGATCAGCGCACATCCCCCCACGAGGACATGCCATGAGTGCAGGACACAGCCACGCCACCGTACGCGCCGGTCATGAACGCAAGTTATGGATGGCCCTGGGCCTGACCGGCAGTTTCATGATTGCCGAAGTGATCGGCGCCTTTGTCACCGGCAGCCTGGCGCTGTTGTCCGACGCCGCCCATATGATGACTGACACCCTGGCCCTGGCCATTTCCCTGGTGGCCATCCAGGTGGCCAAGCGCGCTGCGGACCGCAAGCGCACCTTTGGCTATGCGCGCTTCGAAATCCTCGCCGCCGCGTTCAACGCATTGCTGCTGTTCGGGGTGGCGTTCTACATCCTCTATGAGGCTTACCTGCGCCTGCAGGCACCGGCCGAAATCCAGTCCACCGGCATGCTGGTGATTGCCGTGCTCGGCCTGATCGTCAACCTGATTTCCATGCGCCTGCTCAGCGCGGCCAGTGGCGAGAGCCTGAACGTCAAGGGCGCCTACCTGGAGGTCTGGAGCGATATGCTCGGCTCCATCGGGGTGATCATTGCCGCTGTGCTGATCATGTTCACCGGTTGGGGCTGGGTCGACTCGGTGGTGGCCGCCGCGATTGGTTTTTGGGTGGTGCCGCGAACCTGGACACTGCTCAAGGCCAGCATGAACGTGCTGCTGCAAGGTGTGCCGGACGGCATTGATATCGACGCGGTAGAGCAGGCCATTCACGCGGTGCCAGGGGTCAGGGAGGTGCATGACTTGCACATCTGGGCCCTGACCAGCGGCAAGAACGTGCTGAGCACCCATCTGGTGGTGGACCCGGCGCAGGGCAGCGAGCAACAGGTCCTCGCCCAGGTGACGGAATTGCTGCATGAGCAATTCGATATTTCCCACGTCACCATTCAGATCGAAGGCGCGGGCTTTCATCAGGAACCCCTCACGCACTGACCGCTATTCGCGGTCTTCCAGCACGTAGCCCACCCCGCGCAAGGTATGGATCAACTTGCGCTCGAACGGGTCGTCGATCTTTGCGCGCAGGCGGCGGATCGAGACCTCGACCACATTGGTGTCGCAATCGAAGTTCATGTCCCACACAAACGAGATGATTTGCGTGCGTGACAGCACCACGCCGCTCTGGCGCATCAGCAGGTGCAGCAAGGCAAACTCTTTGGTGGTCAGGTCGATCCGCTGGCTGCCGCGAAAGGCCCGGTGGCGACCCTGGTCCAGTTCCAGGTCGGCCACCCGCAGCACGTCCGGCACTGCGCTCTCGATGCTGCGGCGCATCAGGCTGCGGACCCGGGCCAGCAGTTCGGGAAACTCGAAAGGCTTGACCAGATAGTCGTCGGCACCCAGCTCCAGGCCTTTGATTTTGTCGGCCAGGCGCCCTTGGGCGGTGAGCATCATGATGCGTGTGTTGCTGCTCTGGCGGATGCGTTGCAACACCTCCCAGCCGTCCATCAGCGGTAGGTTCACATCCAGGATCACTAGGTCATAGGCGTATTGCCGCGCCAGGTGCACACCGTCGGCGCCGCTGGCCGCGCAGTCGACCACATAGCCACTTTCGCTCAGTCCCTGAAGCAAGTACTCCGCCGTTTTCAGTTCATCTTCGATAACCAGGATTCGCATGTAGAGCGTGCCTCGGGGCAGGAGAAAGGATCTGCATAGTTGCGCGCAGATTAAAGCAAAAGCCCGGACCAGAGCCTTTGCTAACGGATTTGTAATGTTCCGGCCACCCCTCTGATAAGGAGCGAAAGCTACATTGCCCCTGCTTGGATTTGTTCGCCAACTCATGGGTGTGGAACGCTTGTTATGCCAACGTTTTTAAGAACAATTGTGTGCTCTGTAGTGGGGGTCTTGGCGCTGTCCCAAGTGGCAAGCGCCCAGACCCTGACCCTTGAATCGGCCCTGCAAAGTGCGTTTGCCGGCAACCCGGACCTGGCCGCAGCCCAGTGGGAAATCGAGATTGCCCAGGGTGGGCGGCAACAGGCCGGGCTGATCCCCAACCCGGTGGCCTCCTGGGACGCCGAAGACACCCGCCGGAGCACGCGCACCACCACCGTCAAGCTGAGCCAGACCCTGGAGTTGGGTGGCAAGCGCGGGGCACGCATCGACGTGGCCTCGCGGGCACAAGATGCGGCCGCCCAGGAACTGGAACAGCGGCGTAACCTGCTGCGGGCCGAGGTCATCGAGGGCTTTTATGGCGCGCTGCGGGCCCAGGAACGCCTGGAGCTGGCCCAACGCTCGATGGCGCTGGCCGAGCGCGGCCTGGTGATTGCCAATGGCCGGGTCACGGCGGGCAAGGCGTCGCCGGTCGAAGCCACCCGCGCCCAGGTACAGCTCTCGGAAATCCGCCTGGAGCGCAGCCGCGCCGAGATTGGTGTGAGTGATGCCTATCGCCGCCTGGCCGCCATCACTGGCAGCGCCAACATCGGCTTTGAGCGTGTCGAGTCAGGGGCCCTGAACACCCCGGCGTTGCCTTCGGCCACCCAACTGCTGGCGCGCCTGGAGAGCACCGCCGAGCTGCGCCTGGCGGAGCTGCAAATCCAGCAACGGGAAGCCGGCCTGGGCCTGGAAAAGGCCCAGCGGATTCCCGACCTCGACGTGTCCATCGGCAGCCAGTACGACGCCAGCGTGCGTGAGCGGGTGAACCTGGTGGGCGTATCGATGCCGATCCCGCTGTTCAATCGCAACCAGGGCAATGTACTGGCCGCCAGCCGCCGTGCCGACCAGGCCCGGGATTTGCGCAACGCCACCGAGCTGCGCCTGCGCACCGAAACCCGCCAGGCCCTGGACCTGTGGGCGACGGCCAACAGTGAAGTGCGCGCGTTCAACCAAGTGATCCTGCCCGCCGCCCAAAGCGCGGTGGACAGCGCCACCCGTGGTTTTGAGATGGGCAAGTTCAACTTCCTCGAGGTACTCGACGCCCAGCGCACCTTGATCGCCGCCCGCACCCAATACCTCGCCGCACTCGCCCAGGCCACCGATGCCTGGGTGCGCATCGAACGGATTTACGGCGACCTCGCCCGCATTTGATCTTTCAGGAGTTCCCCATGAACAAACTACAAGGCCTGGCTTTGGCCGTTGCAGTGGCCGTCGCCCTCGGGGCGATAGTGTTTTGGCCAGCCACCAGCGTGGCGCCTCAGGCACCGGTAGCGCACGTCGAAGCACCGCAGGAAGAAGAGGAAGAGGGTGTGCTGGTGCTCAATGAACAGCAGATCCAGGCCGCCGGCATTCAACTGGCCAAGGCCCAACCCCGGCAAATCAGCAGCGTGCTGTCGTTGCCGGGCGAGGTGCGATTCGATGAAGACCGCACCTCGCATATCGTGCCCCGTGCAGCGGGTGTGGTGGAGTCGGTCAGGGTCAACCTTGGTCAGAAGGTCAAGCAGGGCGAGCTATTGGCGGTGATCGCCAGCCAGCAGATTTCCGATCAGCGCAGTGAGTTGGCCGCCAGCGAACGCCGGGTCGAGCTGGCCCGCACCACCTTCCAGCGCGAGCGCCAGTTATGGCAGGACAAAATCTCTGCCGAACAGGATTACCTGCTGGCCCGCCAGACCCTGCAAGAGGCCGAGATCGCCCTGAACAATGCGCGGCAAAAGATGAATGCCTTGAGCGGCAGCGCGGTTCTGGTCGGCGGCAATCGCTATGAGTTGCGTGCGCCGTTTGCCGGGGTGGTGGTGGAAAAACACCTGGGTGTCGGCGAAGTGGTGAGTGAGACCAGCGCTGCCTTCACCCTGTCGGACCTGTCCCAGGTGTGGGTCACGTTTGGGGTGTTTCCCAAGGACTTGAACAAGGTCCAGGTGGGCCGGCCGGTGAAGGTCAGTTCCACGGAAATGGGCACCGATGTGATGGGCACCGTGGCCTATGTCGGCAACTTGCTGGGCGAGCAGACCCGCACCGCAATGGTCCGGGTCAACGTACCCAACCCCGACGACTCGTGGCGCCCCGGGTTGTTCGTGGCGGTGCAGGTGGCCACGGATACCTACTCGGCGGCGGTCACCGTGCCGGTGGAGGCGATCCAGACCGTGGAAGACAAACCGTCGCTGTTTGTGCGCACTGCCGAAGGCTTCGCCACCCGCCACGTCGAGCTGGGGGTCAGTGAAAACGGCTTCGTCGAAGTGCGCCAGGGCCTGGAGGCCGGCGCCCAGGTGGCGGCCGTTGGCAGCTTCGTCCTCAAGTCCGAGCTGGGCAAGGCTTCGGCCGAGCACGCCCATTGATCCTGCGAGTGATTGCCCATGTTTGAACGTCTGATTCAATTTGCCATCGAGCAGCGCATCATCGTGCTGCTGGCCGTGTTGCTGATGGCCGGTGTCGGCATCGCCAGTTACCAGAAACTGCCGATCGACGCGGTGCCGGACATCACCAACGTCCAGGTGCAGATCAACTCGGCGGCGGCCGGTTTTTCGCCGCTGGAAACCGAGCAGCGCATCACCTTTCCCATCGAAACCGCCATGGCCGGCCTGCCGGGCTTGCAGCAGACTCGTTCACTGTCGCGCTCGGGGCTGTCCCAGGTCACGGTGATCTTCAAGGACGGCACTGATCTGTTCTTCGCCCGGCAACTGGTGAATGAGCGGCTGCAAGTGGCCCGCGAGCAACTGCCGGACGGCATTGAAACGGCGATGGGGCCGATTTCCACGGGGCTCGGGGAAATATTCCTGTGGACCGTGGAGGCTGAAGACGGCGCGCGCAAGGAAGACGGCTCGGCCTACACCCCGACGGACCTGCGGGTGATCCAGGACTGGATCATCAAGCCACAGTTGCGCAACGTGCCCGGCGTGGCCGAGATCAATACCATCGGCGGCTTTGCCAAGGAATACCAGATCGCCCCGGACCCCAAGCGTCTGGCGGCCTACAACCTGACCTTGAGTGATCTGGTGACGGCGCTGGAGCGCAACAACGCCAACGTTGGCGCCGGGTATATCGAGCGCAGCGGCGAGCAGTTGCTGATTCGCGCGCCGGGGCAGGTGGCGTCCATCGACGACATCGCCAATATCGTGATCAACACCGTGGACGGCACGCCGATCCGCGTGCGCAATGTGGCCCAGGTCGATATCGGCCGTGAGCTGCGTACTGGTGCGGCCACCGAAAATGGTCGTGAAGTGGTGCTCGGCACGGTCTTTATGTTGATCGGTGAAAACAGCCGCACCGTGTCCCAGGCCGTGGCGAAAAAGCTCGAAGAGATCAACCGTTCACTGCCCGAAGGCGTGGTCGCGGTCACGGTTTACGACCGCACCAACCTGGTGGAAAAAGCCATCGCCACCGTGAAGAAAAACCTCTTCGAAGGTGCGCTGCTGGTGATCGTGGTTCTGTTCTTGTTCCTCGGCAATATCCGCGCGGCGTTGATCACCGCGATGGTGATTCCGCTGGCCATGCTGTTCACGTTTACCGGGATGTTCACCAACAAGGTCAGCGCCAACCTGATGAGCCTGGGCGCGCTGGACTTCGGGATTATCGTCGATGGTGCGGTGGTGATCGTCGAGAATGCGATCCGCCGCCTGGCCCATGCGCAGCAACGCCATGGCCGCCTGCTGACCCGTAGCGAGCGCCTGCACGAAGTGTTCGCCGCCGCCAAGGAAGCGCGCCGTGCGCTGATCTTTGGACAACTGATCATCATGGTGGTGTACCTGCCGATCTTCGCCTTGACGGGCGTGGCCGGGAAAATGTTCCACCCCATGGCGTTCACCGTGGTCATGGCCTTGCTGGGCGCGATGATTCTGTCGGTGACGTTTGTCCCCGCGGCGATTGCGCTGTTCGTCACCGGCAAGGTCAAGGAAGACGAAAACTGGGTGATGCGCAACGCGCGCCGGGGTTATGCGCCGGTGCTGGATTGGGTGATGGCGCACCGTACGTGGGCGTTTGGCCTGGCACTGTTGACCATCGTGCTCTCCGGCGCCGTGGCCAGCCGCATGGGCAGCGAGTTTATCCCCAGCCTCAGCGAAGGTGACTTCGCCCAGCAAGCCTTGCGCGTGCCGGGCACCAGCCTCACGCAGTCGGTGCAGATGCAGCAGCAACTGGAAAAAACCTTGATGGAACAGGTGCCGGAAATCCAGCGGGTATTTGCCCGTACCGGCACCGCAGAAATTGCCTCCGACCCGATGCCGCCGAATATTTCCGACGCCTA
This sequence comes from Pseudomonas sp. WS 5411, assembly GCF_012985595.1. Classification (NCBI taxonomy): domain Bacteria; kingdom Pseudomonadati; phylum Pseudomonadota; class Gammaproteobacteria; order Pseudomonadales; family Pseudomonadaceae; genus Pseudomonas; species Pseudomonas sp. WS 5411. Next base: position 162,810 of record NZ_JAARMC010000009.1, on the reverse strand, counting down.
TCTGATGCTCAAACCCAAGGACCAGTGGCCGGATCCGAAAAAGTCCCGCGAAGCCCTGATCGCCGATATCCAGCGCGCCAGTGCGATTGTGCCGGGCAGCCAGTACGAGTTGTCGCAACCGATCCAGCTGCGGTTCAACGAGTTGATTTCCGGGGTGCGCAGCGATGTGGCGGTGAAGGTGTTTGGCGATGATATGGCGGTGCTGAACAAGACTGCCGGGGAGATTGCCGAAACCTTGCAGAAGCTCGACGGCGCCTCGGAAGTGAAAGTGGAACAGACCTCCGGCCTGCCGGTGCTGACCATCAACATCGACCGCGACAAGGCCGCGCGCTTTGGCCTGAACGTGGGCGATGTGCAAGACACCATCGCGGTGGCCGTGGGTGGGCGCCAGGCCGGCACGATGTACGAAGGCGACCGACGCTTTGACATGGTGGTGCGCTTGTCAGAAACCCTGCGTACCGATATCGAGGGCTTGTCGCGGCTGTTGATCCCGATCCCGGCGCTGGCCGGCAATACCACGGGGCAACTGGGCTTTATCGCCTTGTCGCAAGTGGCCAGCCTGGACCTGGTGCTGGGCCCGAACCAGATCAGCCGCGAAAACGGCAAGCGCCTGGTGATCGTCAGCGCCAACGTGCGGGGGCGGGATATCGGTTCCTTTGTTGCCGAGGCGGAAAACGCGTTGGCGACACAGGTGAAAATCCCCGCCGGCTACTGGACCACCTGGGGCGGCCAGTTCGAGCAACTCAAGGAAGCGTCCGAGCGCCTGCAGGTGGTGGTGCCGGTGGCATTGCTGCTGGTGTTCGGCTTGTTGTTCATGATGTTCAACAACCTCAAGGATGGGTTGCTGGTGTTCACCGGGATTCCCTTCGCCCTGACCGGTGGGATCATGGCGCTGTGGTTGCGCGATATTCCGTTGTCGATTTCCGCCGGGGTGGGATTTATCGCGCTGTCGGGGGTGGCAGTGCTCAATGGCCTGGTGATGATCGCGTTTATCCGCAACCTGCGCGAGGAAGGGCGTTCGCTGACGGTGGCGATCAACGAGGGGGCACTGACCCGTTTGCGCCCGGTGTTGATGACCGCGCTGGTCGCGTCCCTCGGGTTTATCCCCATGGCCCTGGCCACTGGCACCGGCGCTGAAGTGCAACGGCCACTGGCGACGGTGGTGATTGGCGGGATTATTTCTTCGACGCTGCTGACGTTGCTGGTACTGCCTGCGCTCTACCACTGGGCCCATCGTCGCGATGAGGAGCAGGAGCCCCAGTGACCTTGGGGGAGTGGGGCAAGCTCCCTCACCACAACAAACCCCCAGCTGGCCATGGCAAGCATGTTCAGCAGGGGGCCGGACCACTAAGAGGGTTGCTACGGGGCTTTTGGGGCGGCAGACAGGGCGGGGAATATCAGTCGGAACGAGGTCACGCCACCCAGCACGCTGGTGGCCTCGGCCTGGCCCTGGTGCAGGCTGATGATCGAACGCACAATCGCCAGGCCCAGCCCGGTGCCGCCCTCGCTGCGTGCGCGGCTGTTGTCGGCGCGGTAGAAACGTTCGAACAGGTGGGGCAGGTGTTGCGCTTCAATGCCTGCGCCTGGGTTGCTCACGGTGAGTGAGACGCGCTGGTCGTGGCTGTCGATCTGCAATGCAATGCCAGAGCCGTGCGGGCTGTGGCGGATCGCATTGGACAGCAGGTTGGAAATGGCCCGCTGGATCATCAGCCGATCCCCCAGGACCCAGGCGTCGCCGGCCAGGTTCAGGCGCAACCCTTTGTCTTCGGCGCTCAAGGCAAACAGGTCCATGACCCGCAGCGCTTCATCCCGCAGGTTCACCGTGGTAAACGACACCCGCGCCGCCGGATGGCTGACCTGGGCGAGAAACAGCATGTCGGCGACGATCCGCGCCAAGCGGTCCAGCTCTTCGGTGCTGGACTCCAGCGCCGATTTGTACTCGTCGGGCGCCCGGGCGCGGGACAGTGTCACCTGGGCCTTGCCCATCAGGTTGGTCAGGGGCGCACGCAGTTCGTGGGCCAGGTCGTCGGAGAATTGCGACAACTGCTGCACACCGGCATCCAGCCGGTCGAGCATCACATTGATGCCCCGCGCCAGTTCGCTGAGTTCCCGGGGCAGATTCTCGACGGCCAGGCGATGGCTCAGGTCCTGGGTGGTGACTTTGCCGGCGACGCGGCTGAATTGCTGCAACGGTGCCAGCCCGCGCTGCACCAGCCACCAGGCGCCCATGCCGATCAGGATCAGCAACAGCGGCAGGGCGATAACCGTGGATTGCAGATAGGCACTGAGCAGCGCCTGGTCGTCGGAACGGTCCAGGGACAGCAACACCCGCACCTTCTCCCCGGTGTGCAGGGGCATCAGGCTCGATGCGCTGAGGATCTGGTTGCCGCGCCCATCGGTCCAGTTGAAAAAGCCCAGGGTCGGCCTGGCGGCAAAGTCGAGCAGCAAGGGTTCCTGGGGTTTGGCGCCGACGCTCAGCAGCACCGTACTGGCGGGCGACGGGCCGATGATGGTCAGGTAGAAATTGTCGTGGCCCATCACCAGGTCCAGCAGCGAATGGGGCCGGGCGCTGATGTCGCGGGTGTTGAGATCCTGCAGCAGGCTGTGCTGGATCTGCTCCATCTTGCTTTCCAGGCCCTTGCGCGCGAGGTTTTCCAGCTCGTGGGTGAGGGCCAGGTACGCCAGGGTCGCCAGCAACAGCACCAGGCCGGCGCCCATCAGGCTGACGGTGAGCCCCAGGCGCATGGATAAACTGCCAGGTCTCATTGGCGTGCTTCCAACACATAGCCCACGCCACGAATGGTATGGATCAACTTGACCTCGCTCTGGTCGTCGATCTTGGCCCGTAGCCGGCTGATCGACACCTCCACCACGTTGGTGTCGCAGTCGAAGTTCATGTCCCAGACCAGGGAAATGATCTGCGTGCGCGTCAGGACTTCGCCGCTCTGGCGCATCAAAACCTGCAGCAGCGTGAACTCCTTGGTGGTCAGGTCGATGCGCCGCGTGCCCCGGTACGCTCGGTGACGACGTGGGTCCAGCTCCAGGTCCGAGACGCGGAATACTTCCGGCAGCGCAATCGGCTCGCTGCGTCGCAGCAATGAACGCACCCTGGCCAGCAACTCGGGAAACTCGAAGGGTTTGACCAGGTAATCATCGGCGCCCATGTCCAGGCCCTTGATCTTGTCGGCCAGCCGGCCACGGGCGGTGAGCATCATCACCCGCAAGGTGTTGTTGCGGCGCAGTTGTTCCAGCACCTGCCAGCCGTCCTTGCCGGGCAGGTTGACGTCAAGGATCACCAGTTCGTAGCGGTGTTGCTCGGCCAGGTGCAGGCCGTCGATGCCGCTGGCGGCACAATCGACGACATAACCACTTTCACTCAAGCCTTGATGCAAGTAGTCGGCAGTTTTTGGCTCGTCCTCAACCACAAGGATACGCATGCAGATTGACCTCATACTGGTAAGCGGAAAGGCGACGGGAGCTACGCGAGATAAGGGCTGTAGTCCCAAAAGTAGGAAAATTCTGAGCCTTGAAGCTACTTCAGGGTCAAGGCGCATCCCGCGCAATCCTGCTGTTTGGGCACAGGTGCGACGATTGGTCGCTGTGGGCGGGGCTTTGACTCCACTGGGCAGGCAAAAAAAAGCGCCCGTGAGGGCGCTAAAAATTCATCTCCTTCCAAAGGAGCTCCACAAAAAAAGCTTCAAGAGATGAATGTGCTCGGAGTGCGCCGCTCAGGTCGAGGGCGCGGGTGTTTGCTGGGTTAGCACTTGGGTGCCATGGATCTGTTGCTGTTGCTGGCGAAATTCAGCCAGCAACTGACGGGAGCGCTCGCCGCCATCGTCGGCCAGCGCTGCGGTGGAGGCCGCAATGAGCAAACCGGTGAATAAACTATGCAGTACCTTCATCAACCTTCTCCGCAAAAGACCCGTGCCGTTAGTTGCCCAAAGCTACTCGGCCGGTCGATGCGGGCAGTATATGAAGTGCAACTTAACGAGAACGTGAGGCGCATATTACAGTTCTGACAGACTGCCAATTGTGAAGAAGTGCTAGTCAACGGCAAGTGAATGTAAGCACTTGCCGTTGGGGCCTATCAGAGGATGGCCAGCGGGTACTCCATGATCAGCCGGAACTCTTCCAGGTCTGATTCAAAGGCACTGGAGCGCACCGTGGCCTGGCGAATGCGCAGGGACAGGTCTTTCAAACTGCCGCCCTGAAATACATATTTGGCCTCGATGTCGCGCTCCCAGCGGCGCTGGTCAGTCAGCGGGTCGCCCGCGGCATCACGGCGCATATATACCGCGTTGGCGTTGCTGTAATCGGCGCCGGTGCCTTTGCCATAACGGGTCATGAACGACAGGCCGGGAATGCCGAAGGGCTGCATATCGAGGTCATAGCGCAGCGCCCACGAGCGCTCTTTTGGCGAGTTGAAATCGCTGTACTGGATCGAGTTGTCGAGGAAGATCGAGTCCGATTGGCGCAGGTAGTCGAAGTCATTGTTGCCGTTGTTGCGCTGGTGCGAGAGGGCCAGGCGATGGGCGCCGACCTTGACCCCGAGCTTGGCACTCCAGATGTTGTTGTTGAGTTCGCCCAGCAGTTTTTTACCCTCGTCCTGGGTGTTGTAGTAGTTGAAACCGCCAAACAGCGAGACTTCTTCCGTCAGCGGATAGCTGGCGGCGGTGCCGAAGTAGTACTGGTCCCAGGCGTCTTTCAAGCGGCTGCTGTAGAGGCTGAGGCTCAGGTGCGGGTTCAACTGATAGTCGCCACCGAAGTAACCGACCCAGGGCGAATTGAGGTTGCCGGCATAAAACGTCGCGAAGCCGTCACGCATACTGCTGCTGTTCGGCTGGCTCATGGCGTGCAAGCGTCCGCCCTGCAGGGTCAAGCCTTCCAGGCTGGTGTTTTCCAGGGTCACGCCGCGAAAGCTTTCCGGCAGCAGGCGTGAGTCGCCGTAATGCACCACCGGGGTTTGTGGAAAGACATCGCCGACTTTGACCACCGTATCCAACAGGCGCATTTTTACGGCACCGCCGAGTTTGCTGTAGTCGTCTTCAGGGCGATTGTCGCTGTCCACCGGCAACATGTCGAAGGAACCCCGGCCGCCGCTGCGCCCGGTGCCGGAGTCGAGCTTCAAGCCATACATCGCAAAGGCATCCAGGCCAAACCCTACAGTGCCTTGGGTGAACCCGGACTCGAACTTGCCGATCAGGCCCTGGGCCCACGCCTCTGAGTAGCCGTTGCCGGTCGGGCTGGACTGGCCTTTGCGGTCATCGCGGTTGAAGTAAAAGTTGCGTGCCAGCACGTTCAACGTACTGCCTTCGATAAAACCCTCGGGTTTATCTTCTGCGGCCATGCCCGCCAGCGGTGCAGCGCTGGCCAGTGCCGCAATGATGGAAAGGGAAAGTGTGCGGTTAGTACGCATGTATCGCTCCTCGGTGTTGGCAGCTATGAGCTTTTTTGGTCGCCTGGGGCGTTCTTATTGGAGAGCTGTCCCTGATACGGGGAGCCCGGCTCATAGTTGCAAACAGCGGATAACGCCGAGGTGGCATGCGCATTACAATTTTGCCAGCTCGACGCGGGATGACGGATTGGCAATCCGCACGCGAGCCTCCTGAAACGCGGCGTTGGTTACCTTGGAGTCCCAGGTCCTGAGGCGGCCCCGTCACAACGGCCGTTGAGGGACTGAAAAAATAGTTGAGTCGAACACTCAAGCCCTCTTCAGAAAACGCCAGAAGCGCCGATGGTTAGATAATCCACTCATCTCTGCCCTCTGGTGTTCCTATGTTCAATACCCGCTTGAAGCAGGAGCTGTCCGCTCTTCGCGAAGAACTGTCCAGCCTGCAGCAGGTCCAGGAAAGCCTGGAGAGCGAGATGCTGGCACTGAGCCTGGACCCCGAGGGCCGGATCGAGTCGGTCAACCAGAACTTCCTCGACGAAATGCTCTACAAATCCAGCGACCTGCTGGGCCATGCCATTCACGGGTTTGTGCCCGAGCATGTGAAACGCGATGAATTCCAGCAGCGCTTCAACAACGCCCTGAGCCGTGGCGAACACTATGCCGGCACCGTGCGCCTGTTGCGCGGCAACGGCAAGGAGGCGTGGTTGCGTTCCATCGTGCAGCCGGTGCGGAGCTCGGATGGGCGCATCAAGCGGTTTTCGGTGTACTCCAGCGACCTGACCCGCACCATCGAAGCCTCCCGCGAGCACGAAAACCTGATCACCGCCCTGGTGCGCTCCACGGCGGTGATCGAGTTTGACCTCAATGGCAACGTGCTGGCTGCCAACGAGCGTTTCCTGCAGGGCATGGGTTACAGCCTGGCGCAGATCCTGGGCAAGCCGCACCGTATGTTCTGTGAACCGCAGGATTACAACAGCGCCGAGTACCAGGCGTTCTGGAAGCGTTTGAACAGCGGTGAGTTTGTGGCCGGGCGCTTCAAGCGTGTCGACGCCCATGGTCGCGAGGTCTGGCTGGAAGCGTCCTATAACCCGGTACTGGATGCCAACAACCAGCTGTACAAAGTGGTCAAGTTCGCCACGGTGATCACCGACCAGATCAATCAGGAACGCGCGGTGGCCGAGGCCGCCAACATTGCCTACAGCACCTCGCTGCAAACCGACAGCAGCGCCCAGCGTGGTACCGCCGTGGTCACCCAGGCGGTGGAGGTGATGCGCGACCTGGCCAAACACATGGAACAGGCGGGTGAGGGGATCGAGGCCCTGAATGCTCAGTCCCAGGTGATTGGCAGTATCGTCAAGACCATCAGCGGGATTGCCGAGCAAACCAACCTGCTGGCGCTCAACGCCGCCATCGAAGCGGCCCGTGCCGGCGAGCAGGGGCGCGGGTTTGCGGTGGTGGCCGATGAAGTGCGGCAGTTGGCCTCGCGTACCAGCAAAGCCACTGAAGAAATCGTCGGCGTGGTGCGCCAGAACCAGGACATGGCCCGCGATGCCGTGGCGCTGATGACCGATGGCCGGCTGCAGGCCGAGCAGGGACTGTCCCTGGCGGCCGAGGCCGGTACGGTGATCGTCGAGATCCAGGACGGCGCGCAGAAAGTAGTGAGTGCGGTTGGCCAGTTTGCCAATCAGTTATCCAGCTAGGCCGCAGGCCGGCTCAAAGGCAGGAGTTGTGTTTGTCAGGGGGCATGGACCTCGAACAGCAATAGGTCGAACCACTGCCCATCGAGCAGGAACGCCTTGCGTGAATGCCCATACTGGGTAAAACCGCTGCGCTGCAACACCCGCAACGAGCCCGGGTTCTCCGGGCGCACAGTGGCCTCGATGCGCTTGAGGGCGTGCTCGCCAAAGGCTTTTTGCAGGCCCAGTGCCACAGCTTGCCGGGCCAGGCCGCGCCCCGTGAACTCGGCCCCCATGCGATAGCCCAGGGACGCTGAGTGATAGTAGCGGCGGCGCACCTGGGTAAAGTTGATCCGCCCCACCAGCACGCCGTTTTCGCGGATCAGGTACTGATAGGCGCGGTCTTCACTGGCCTCCAGCAGCGCACTCTCGATGGCGCGCTGTACCCCTTCCACGTTGTAGTAAGCCTCGGGCCGGGCATTGATCCAACTTTCGAAAAAGGCCCGATTGGCCAGCTCGAACGCCAGCAGCTCGTTCACGTCATCCCACTGGGGGGGCGTCAATGTCAGGTTCATCCGTGGAAAACCTCGCGGTGGTGGTAGCGCATCCTTTCTTCTCACACTCGGGGCGCCGGGTTCAAGCTCTGCTTACCATTGCGCCTGTGCCAAGGCATCGGCAAAGGCGATCAGCTTCGGCGAATACTGGCGTGACGGTGGATACACCAGGGAAATTGCGCGGCTGCGCCCCGCGAAGTCCTGCAGCAATGGCACCAGGCGCCCGGCGGCGAGGTCGTCGCGCACGGCAAAATCCATTACCTGAGCAATCCCGAAGCCGCCCACCGCGCCGTCCACCAGGGCATCGCCAAGATCGAAAATCAACCGCCCCTCGACATTTACATCGCGCACCTTGCCGTCGAGCATAAACTGCCAGTCCACCATCCGCCCGCTGCGCAGGTTGCGCACCGTGAGGCAGTTGTGGTCGCGCAGTTCTTCGACGGTTTGCGGCGTGCCAAAGCGGGCCAGGTAGTTGGGGGAGGCGACGGTTACCCAGCGCAAGGGCGTCAAGGCCCGGGCAATCAGGCGCTGGTCCTGGATCTCGCCGGTGCGCAGCAACGCATCGAAACCCTCGTCGACAATATCCACCAGGCGGTCGGTCATCACTGCTTCGATGCGCAAATCGGGGTAGCGCAAGGTCAGCTCACCAATCACGGGCATCACCACCTTGCGCCCGAACAACGACGGGGTGCTGATTTTCAGCAAACCGGAAGGTGTGCCGCGGCGATCGAGCATGAGCTTTTCGGCTTCGGCCAGCTCGGCCAGCAACGGTGCGCTGCGTTCATACAGCATTTGGCCATCCGGGGTCAGGCTGACGCTGCGGGTGTTGCGTTGCAGCAGGCGTACTCCCAGCTCGGCTTCCAGGCGCGAGATAGCGCGGGACAAGCCAGATTGCGTGAGCCCCAGGTCAGCAGCAGCGCGGGTGAAACTGCGGGTTTCGGCGACGCGTACCAGCAGGCGAAGGGCGTTCAAGTCCATGATTAAAGTCATAACTGAAAGAGTAGTAGGGCTATTTATCATCTGTTGAGCATGAAAGACACTGGCCGCACTCTTTTTTGCACAGGATGTTGTGATGCCCGCCACTCCCTCAAGTCGCCCCTCGGGCTGGATGCTGATGTTGCTGGCTACTGCGCAACTGATCATCGCCCTGGACGCGACTATCGTGTTTGTTGCCTTGCCGCAGATCGGCAGCCACCTGGGCTTTTCTGCCCAACAATTGCAGTGGGTGGTCAGTGCCTACACCGTGGCCTTTGGCGGTTTTCTATTACTCGGTGGCCGGGCCACGGACTTGCTGGGCAAGCGCCGTTTGTACCGGGTGGGCCAGTCGTTGTATGCACTGTCGTCGTTGGCGGCAGTACTGGGCGGTAGCGCGTTGCTGCTGGTGCTGGCGCGTGCGGTGCAGGGGGTGGGCGGCGCGCTGTTGTTTCCGGCGACCCTGGCCTTGATCAACACCCACTACGCCGAAGGGCCGCAGCGCAACCGGGCATTTGCGGTCTGGAGCGCGGCATCCGCTGCCGGGCTGGCGTTGGGGGCGTTGCTGGGCGGCGTGCTGACTCAGTGGTGGGGCTGGGAGGCGGTGTTTCTGGTCAACGTGCCGTTGGCAGGTGGTTGTGCCCTGGCGGCGCGCTACTGGATCCCCGCCGACGGTGAGCGCAGCCGTGGTCGCAGTTTTGATCTGGGCGGTGCGTTGACCGTCACGGTCGGCGCTACGCTGCTAGTGTTCGCCCTGGTGCAGGGGCCGGAGTGGGGCTGGACGGCGCCCGCGACCCTGGGCTGCATGCTGCTGGCGCTGGTCTTGCTTGGGCTGTTCGCCTGGATTGAACACCGTGGCCGCGACCCATTGATGCCGCTGCGCCTGTTGGGCTACCGCGAGTTGCGCATGGCCATGGTGCTGACAGCGGTGTTTATGAGCAGCTTTGGCGTGCAGTACTACTTTCTCGCGCTGTACTACCAGCAGATCTACCGCTACAGCGTGTTGCAGGCCGGGCTGGCGTTCTTGCCGGCGACGCTGGTGTGTACTTTGGGGATCTGGCTGGCGGAGCGCGCGCTGGTAAAAATCGGCTTGCGCAACACCCTGGTCAGCGGCCAGTTGGCGGGGGCGCTGGGGATTGCCCTGGTGTGCCTGGCGCTACCCACCGGCGCGGGATTCTGGTGGTTGTTGCCTGGGATCTTTATCCTGAGCCTTGGTCAGGGCATGACCTGGACCGCGATGTGGGTGGCCGCAGGCCTGGGTGTCAAGCCGGGGGAACTGGGTGTGGCGGCGGGCATGGCCTCGACCACGCAACAGATCGGCGGAGCGCTGGGGTTGGCGGTGCTGGTGTCGCTGGCCAATGCCAGCGGGGCGACGGGGGCGGGTCAAGCCCAGGGCATCGAGTTGGCATTGTGGTGGAGCGCGGGGATTGCGCTGGCCGGGGCGGGGGTGGCGATGCGGCTGCGAGCTCCACGGCAGGATGCGATAGCCGAAGCCACATAGGCCGCCCACAGTTGATCGCTTTTTAGCGGCCGAGCATCTTCACCCATCGCGAAGGCGGTATGCCAAAGGTGCTGCGAAACTGCCGGGTCATGTGGCTCTGGTCGGTGAACCCGGCGATCAGCGCCGCATCCACCAGTGACTGGCCCTGGCCCAGCAGGTTGCGCACCAGATCCAGGCGGCGCATGGTCAGGTAACGATAGGGGCTGGTGCCGAACAACAGGCGAAAGTCCCGCGACAAGGCCCAGCGATCCCGCCCGCAGTGCGCGGCCATTTCATCCAGGGTGATGCTGCGCCCCAGGGCGCTGTGGATAAATTCCCGGGCCCGCTCGGCGGCCTGGTAATCAAACGTCTTGCGGCTGACGCTGATGCCCGACGCGTTGTTCAGGGCATGGGCCAGGTCGAACAACGCGTCCTGCTCCTGCAGCGGGTCCAGCGGGCAGTCGAGCTGCTGCACAAAGGCCTGGCAGGCCCGGTGCAGCCATGGGTCGTTGGACAGCCCGTTGTGGATAAACGGCAACGGCTTGCCGCCGAGAACCTGCTGGATCTGCGCCGGCTCCACATAAATCATCCGGTACTTGAAGCCCTCGTCGCTGCCGGCCCAGCCATCGTGGACTTCGTCGGGGTGGATCACCATGGTCGTGCCCGGCAGGCTGTGGGTCTGGCCGCCGCGATAATGAAAGCTCTGCACACCGAACAGGGTATGGCCGATGGCGTAGGTATCGTGGCGATGAGGGTCGAAGCCGAACCCGGAGAAATATGCCTCGATCCGCTCCAGGCCGCTGGCATGAGGCGCCCGGTGCAGCCAGTCGATATTTGCAGTGGGTTTGCCCATGGGATGTTTTCGAAATATGTCGGATGGAGTTACGTTAACTGAGTCTGGGGCGGCTGTCTGCCAGGGTCTTGAACGATTGTGCGCGGCTTCAACGGTGGCAGGCTGCTGACCGCTCGTGGTAATAAACCCTACATTTCAAATGTGAGGCAGGTTATGAGCAAGTTGCGGGTAGGTATTATTTTTGGTGGGCGTTCGGCCGAGCATGAAGTGTCTTTGCAGTCGGCACGCAACATCGTCGACGCCCTCGACCGCACGCGCTTCGAGCCGGTACTGATCGGCATCGACAAGGCCGGCCACTGGCACCTCAACGACACCTCGAACTTCCTGCTCAACCAGGAAAACCCGGCGCTGATCGCTCTCAACCAGTCCAACCGCGAACTGGCGGTGGTGCCGGGCAAGGCCAGCCAGCAACTGGTGGAAACCTCGGGCCAGGGTTTACTGGAACACGTCGATGTGATCTTCCCCATCGTCCACGGCACCCTCGGCGAAGACGGTTGCCTGCAAGGCTTGCTGCGCATGGCGGACCTGCCGTTTGTGGGTTCCGACGTGCTGGGGTCGGCGGTGTGCATGGACAAGGACATCAGCAAGCGCCTGTTGCGTGATGCCGGTATCGCCGTGGCGCCCTTTATCACCCTTAACCGTGGCAACGCGGCACGCACAACCTTCGACCAGGCTCGGCAAAAGCTGGGGTTGCCCCTGTTCGTCAAACCGGCCAACCAAGGCTCCTCGGTGGGCGTGAGCAAGGTGGCTGACGAAGCCGAGTACCTGGCGGCGATTGAACTGGCCCTGGGTTTCGATGAAAAAGTGTTGGTGGAATCTGCCGTCAAAGGCCGCGAAATCGAATGCGCGGTGCTGGGCAACGAGCGTCCCATCGCCAGCGGTTGTGGTGAGATCGTGGTGCGTGACGGCTTCTATTCCTACGACAGCAAGTACATCGACGACCAGGCCGCCCAAGTGCTGGTGCCGGCGGACATCAGCGTCGAAGCCAGCGAACGCATTCGTGCCCTGGCCGTCGAGGCCTTTGAAGTGCTGGGCTGCGCCGGGCTGGCGCGGGTCGATGTGTTTCTTTGCGAGGACGGTGAAGTACTGATCAATGAGGTCAACTCACTGCCAGGGTTCACGCGCATCAGCATGTATCCCAAGCTGTGGCAGGCGGCGGGGATGAGCTACAGCGAACTGGTCAGCCGCCTGATCGAACTGGCGCTGGAGCGGCATGGGATGCGCAAGGGGCTGAAGATCAGTCGCTAAGCGTCAACCGCCATCGCCGGCAAGCCGGCTTCTACAGGGTATGGCGTATTCTGCCGTTAACTCTGTAGGAGCCGGCTTGCCAGCGATGAGGCCCGTAAAGGCGATACAACCCTGGGTCAATCCCCCAACGCTTCCCCTTCACGACGCGGATCCGCGCCCCCACTCCAGGTCGCCTTACCCTGGGCATCGCGTACTCGCACGATGGCCTGGGTGCCGCTGGTCATCTCGATCTCGCTCAAGGTATGCCCTCGCTCCTTGAGCGCCGCCTTCAACGGCTCGCTGAACAGCCCTTGCTCCAGCTCGGTCGCGCCGTTGCGGCTGCCGAAGTTGGGCAGGCCGATGGCGGCTTGCGGGTCGAGGTTCCAGTCGAGCATGCCCACCAGGGATTTACTCACGTATTCGATGATCTGCGATCCGCCGGGGGAGCCGACCGTGGCCAGCAGCTCGCCACTTTGGCGGTCGAAGACCAGGGTTGGCGCCATGGACGACCGGGGGCGTTTGCCCGGCTCGATGCGGTTGGCCACCGGCTGGCCGTTTTCCTCGGGGATAAAGGAAAAATCAGTCATCTGATTGTTCAGCAGGAAGCCCTGAACCATGACGTGGGAACCGAACGCGGCTTCGATGGTGGTGGTCATCGACACTGCGCCACCCAGGTCATCCACGGCCACCACTTGCGAGGTGGAAATGCGCAGCGGCGAGCGATCCGGCGCGTAGGCCACTTGAACGCCCATCGGTTGGCCGGGCTTGGCCACGCCCATGCTGCGTTCGCCGATCAATCCTGCGCGGCTGGCCAGGTAGCCGGGGGCGACCAGGCCCGCGACCGGCACCGGTACGAAGTCCGTATCGGCGACGTATTGCCCACGGTCGGCGTAAGCCAGGCGATCAGCTTCGGCAATCAGATGCACCGCTTCGGGCACCGGTTCCAGGCCGGCGGCTGTCGCGCTCTTCACCGGCTTGAGCGGCGCCAGGGCCCAGCGTGGGTCGCGGGCTTCGAGGGCCTGCAAGGTGCCGAGGATCTGCGCAATGGCCACCCCGCCTGAAGAGGGCGGTGGCATGCCGCACACTTGCCAGCGCTTGTAGTCGGTACACAGCGGCGCGCGCTCCTTGGCGCGGTAGCCCTTGAGATCGCTCAGTGCAAGGCGCCCCGTGTTCTGATGACCCTGGACCTTGCGTGCAATCTCCTCGGCGATCGGGCCGTGGTACAGCGCGTCGGGTCCTTCCTTGGCGATGCGCTTGAACACATTGGCCAGCGCCGGGTTTTTCAACAGGGTACCGGTGGCTTTCGGGCTGCCGTCGGCGTTGAGGAAGTACGCCGCCATGTCCGGTGACTGGCTGATGTAGCGGTCGGCGGCGATCAGGCTGTGCAGGCGCGGGGAAATCGCAAAGCCTTGCTCGGACAGCTGGATCGCCGGCACAAACAACTGCGCCCAGGGCAGACGGCCGCTGTGTTCGTGGGCCATCTTCAGCGCGCGCAGCACACCGGGGGTGGCGACCGAACGACCACCGATCTGCGCCTGGGCAAACGCCATCGGTGTGCCGTCGGCCTTCAACAACATATCGGCCGTGGCGCCGGCCGGGGCCGTTTCACGGCCGTCATAGGCCCGTACCTGCTTGCCATCCCACAGCATGATAAAGGCGCCACCACCGATCCCCGAGGACTGCGGCTCCACCAGTGTCAGCACCGCTTGCATGGCGATGGCCGCGTCAATCGCCGAGCCACCCTGGCGCAGGATCTTGCGCCCGGCTTCGGCCGCCAGCGGGTTGGCTGCCGCCGCCATATGGCGTTCGGCGTGGCGTACCGTCATGTCCGTGCGATAACCCGAACCCAGCTCCGGGGCGGGCGGCAGGTCGGGGGTGCTGGTGCTGTTGCAGGCACCGAGGCTGAGGGCGGCGATGATCACCGAGAGGCTGGTAAGGCGCTGCAAGCGTAGGTTGAAAAGCACGCGCTGAACTCCGTTCATTTTGAGAATGATCTGTTGTCCCTGGGGTGATGCTTGGCGGGTAAAACGCACCTGGCAGATATCTGCGGGGAGGAGGGCGGACACTAACAGCGGGAGACAGGAGCGTCAAAATCCCCCCTCCGGCTTCGGCGTTCTCGGCCATCTTGGCCTATGACCAGGCGTGGCGCAGACAACAAATTTGTTTCAAGCGCATGGGGTTGTTGCGAGATTTTTCAAAAACGTCTTTCTAAATGATAAGGATTTGCATTACGATCCTTGGCCTTTAATGCTCCACCATGGTGCATATTGGCCCAACAAGGACTGTTTGCAATGAAAACACCTCCCTGCCTTTTCAGCTCTCTTTTCCTCACCGCCGGCGTGCTGATCGCCGCCCCCGTGTTGCAGGCAGAAGAGATTGGCGAGGTCGATAAACACGCCGTCACCGAACTCGATACCTCATTCGTCACCGCCACCGGCGGCGCCACGGACCTGCGCGACGCACCGGCCAGCGTCAGCGTGATTACCCGCGAAGAAATCGAGCGCCAGCCGGTGTACGACCTCAATACCCTGCTGCGGCGTGTACCCGGGGTCACCGGTGGCTTCGGCCCGGTGGGCGAGCAATCGAAAATCAAACTGCGTGGCCTGGACGACAAGTACACCTTGATCCTGGTGGACGGCAAACGCCTCGGCGGTTCGGGAGACTTGAGCTATCGCCGCGACCTGGCGCGCCAGGACCTGAACTGGATCACCCCGAACATGATTGAGCGCATCGAGATCGTGCGCGGCCCCATGTCGTCGCTGTACGGCTCGGATGCCATGGGCGGGGTGATCAACATCATCACGCGCAAGGTCTCGAGCACCTGGAGCGGTTCGGCCAACGTCAACACCACGATTCCCGAAGATTCCGACCGGGGCCAGACCACCCAGACCAGCCTCAACCTGTCCGGGCCGTTGACCGAGTCCGTGGGCCTGCGCCTGGGCGCCAACCTGACCCGGCGGGCCGCCGATGAGGTCACGGCGCGCCTGGATAAGGATGGCGAGTTCATGTACGGCGACGGCGCTGGCGGCGCCAAGGACCATAGCGTCAACGCCTTGCTCGACTGGAAAATCAATGACGAGCAAAGTCTGTCGTTCGAGGCCGTGCATGGCGTCGAGCGCTCCTGGTCGAGCAAAAAGACCTTTGGCGATTGGGGCGAAACCCTCGGCGCTGGCTTCGGTCCTGGGCGGTTGATTCGCGACAGCTACTCGGTTTCCCACAGCGGGGACTGGAGTTTCGGCACCTCGAAGGTCGACCTGTACCTGAACAAATTCAAGAACGACATCGACTGGGGCAAATCCAGCGCCGAAGAGAAAATCGCCGAAGGCAGCCTGAACATTCCGTTTGAGTTGTTGCTCAGCCAGCGCATGACCGTGGGCGGGCAGTGGAAGCGTGAAGAACTGACCAACAGCGACACCCTGGGCACGGTGCCTGTGGACTACCAAGGCGCTGCGGTTTCCGGTTCGTCGCTTAAAGGTGACTACTCGGCCGCGTTTATCGAAGATGAGTTGTACCTGCTCGACAACCTGGCCCTGACCCTGGGCAACCGTTTCGACCACAGTCAAGACTATGGCAACCACAACAGCCCGCGGGCGTACCTGGTCTACCATCCGCACCCGGACTGGACCGTGCGCGGCGGTGTGTCCAAGGGCTTCCGTGCGCCAAGCCTGAAAGAGGGCAGCGCCGGCGCCGCCACTGAATCCGGCGGTCGCGGTTGCGGCTCCTTGAAACCCCTGGGTTATGTGAGCGGCAGTTGCTGGATGGCCGGTAACCCGAACCTGTCGCCAGAGACCAGCGTCAACAAGGAAATAGGCGTGTCCTTCGACCGTGACGGTTGGGAGGCCAGCCTGACCTACTTCCACACCGACTTCGAAGACAAGATCGAATACGCGCCACTGGGCCAGTTCCAGGGTCGCTGGTGGACCATGCTGGAAAACGTCGAAGAAGCGCGCACCCGCGGCTGGGAAGGCTCGGTTCGCGTACCATTGACCGATTCCCTGGACTGGCGCACCAACGCCACCTACATGCTGGAGAGCAAAAACCTGTCCACCGGCGAAGACCTGATCAGCGCGCCCAAGTTGTCGGCTTTCAGTGCAATCAACTGGCAAGCCACCGACACACTCAACACCGAACTGTCGGCGCAGCATGTCGGCAAGCAGCGGGGTGTGGGTAACGACTTCGTCAAGTCCTACACCACCTATGACCTGACGGCGAACCTGGCCGTGACCAAGTGGTTGACGCTCAATGGCGGCGTGCAGAACTTGCTGGATGAAGATGCGCGGGATGGTTCGACGACGTTCTATGTGCCGGGCCGGGCGTTTTTTGCCGGGGCTACGACTTACTTTTGAGGTGTAGCCATGCCCCGCGAGCAACAGGTGCTCGCGGGCTTGCTGATGGCTCAGTCCATTTTAGGATTGATCAAGGGGGTGATCCGCCCAGGCACCATTGATCTGAAGGTAGGCACGTGCCTTGCCTTCGGTTTTGAATCCTAAGTGCGTTAACAGACGCGCGCTGCGCAGGTTCTCCGGTCGGTCATTGGCCATGGTCCGGTACAGCTTCCTACCCTCGATGCTCATCGCTATCGCGCATCAGCACGTGCAAGGCCTCGCCGCTGGCGGCTTTGTGCTCCATCAACCGCAGCCGTTCAGTCACGGCATCAAGGTTGAAAAATCCATCATCTCGCAGCGGTTCCCACGGTTGGAGATAGGTACGATTTTCCAGCAAATAAGTGTGCATTGTTGCCGCATGAGATGCATGGGCCGTGCGCAGTACCAACCGATGGGTCGTCAGGGGATCAACAAGGGGAGCTGCCTTGTTACCTTTCAACGTTCACCTCGGATCATTTGGTGATAAAGGTAGCGATAGAGCCGTTGCGGGCGAGCCCGCCTGATGGCGCAAATCTGCGGTTCACATAACCCTTGCCTGGCCATTGTTCGGTTTGCTCGCGATCAAGGCTGGCAACGGCGCGGTTTGGCGCTTGGGGAGTAGCATGGTTGATGGGAGCCATTGTCTTTGGCGGTGTACGCTAGGTGAGTTAGCACTCAGAGCCGGCATGACGATGCGCAAAGGCAAAAAAGCGAGCCGGTTAAGGCTCGCCAAAGGGAGGTAAACGGTCAGTTGGCCAACAGTTTTCCGCTGAGCAGGCTGGTCAGGGTTTTCACCAGCAGCACGCTCAGTGCCACAGTGAGGAACAGCAGGATCACAGCGGCGATGACCACCAACACGGTGCTGTCCTGGGCATGTGCATATTTCAACGCTGCGTTGCTCAGCGCTGCGATGGGGAAGCTGATTGCCCACCACGAAGGGGCAAAAGGCACATCCCGACGGAACACTTTGAAGCTCAACACCACGAACAGGAACAGGCCGAAGTAGAACAACACGCTGGCAAACCGGTCGATTTCGCCGAACACGTTGGTGTAGGCCAGAAAACCTACTTCAAAGGGGGCAATCAGGATCATCAGCGAAGGCAGCATGCCTTTGGCCGGAGCGGCCTCATGCACCAGCCGCGAAAAGATCCGGGTGAAGAATACCAGCGCCAGCACCGCACCCACGGCGAGGGCAAACAGGTTGAACTCAGTCGCCCAGGCCATCGGCATATGCGCACCGGTTACCGCGATATCAAGGGTGGCAACGCCTGGAATCAGCCAGGCAGGTACGGCATTCAACGGGTCCTGATTGCCCGACAACAGACGGTAAACCACGAAGCCTGCGAGCAGCACCGTCAGTGCGCTGCCCAGTATCCAGAGAGCCTGTCCGAGCCATTCGTTGTGGGCCCCCGCGACTGCCGAAAGCAACAACAGTGCAATGGTGACGGTGCCAAAAAAGTTGCTGGCAATCGGGTGGTTGAACTCGGCCTTGACCGCTGCTGGATGTTTCACCCATTTGGTCAGGTAACCCAGGGTCAACAGCACGAATACCAGGCCGGCCAGTGCGCCAATGGCCTCACCCAAGCTGCCGCCGACGCCGTAATACTGACCACTCAAGCGCCAAGCCAGGGCCAGGCCGGCCAAACCCATCACTGAGCCGAATAAATTGATAGGCAGGTTTTTGATCGAAGTTTTGCTGACGATTACCGCTCGAGCGGTATCGACGGCGGGGGTGTATGCAGTGTTCATGCTAGTCTCTTGATTGACTGAATTTGCTGTTGTGGCTATTTTCAGCCAAATAGACATTGGCTGAAATAGTCATAAAGCGATGTATTCAGCCAATTATTCGACAAGGACAGACATCATGCGTATCACCCTTCTGGCATTCCCTCGTGTGCAACTGCTGGACGTCGCCGGGCCCGCCGATATCTTTGCTGAAGCCGCCAAGCAACTGGGTAACCCGCGTGCCTATCGGGTCGAAGTCATCGGTACCAGCAAGGGCCTGATCAAAACCTCAAGTGGTTTGAAGCTTGGCATTGATGAAACCTTCGAAACATATAAGGGCAAGGTCGACACCTTGCTCGTGGCCGGCAGCCCACATATCAACGAAATCGCGCATGACCCTGCGTTGCAAGATTGGCTACGCCGGCAAGCCAAATCCGTCCGTCGTATCGGCTCAGTCTGTAGCGGTGCTTTTTTGCTGGCCGCAGCAGGTCTGCTCGACGGGCGCCGTGTCACCACCCATTGGAATTCCAGCGCAAGACTTGCCAAGGAGTATCCGCACACCCACGTCGATCCGGATAGCATCTTTATCAAGGACGGCAACATCTACACGTCGGCGGGTGTTACGGCGGGCATGGACCTGGCGTTGGCGCTGGTCGAAGAAGATTACGGCAGAGAATTGGCGCTCAGCGTGGCCCGTGAAATGGTGATGTTCTTCAAGCGGCCTGGCGGGCAATCGCAGTTCAGCGCGCAACTGGCAGCGCAAACCGCCGAACGCAGCGTGATCCGGGACGTGCAGGAATATGTGGTAGAGCACCTGAAGGCCGACTTGAGCGTCCCTGCCTTGGCCGCCCGCGCCGGTATGAGTGAGCGAAACTTCGCCCGTACCTTCAAGGCTGAAGCCGGTTCGACCCCGGCCGAATTTGTCGAATTGGCCCGCATTGATGCGGCCAGACGGCTGATTGAAGATGCTGATGTTTCACTTAAACGCTTGGCCGATACAGTCGGTTATGCCAATGCGGACGGGTTCAGAAGGGCATTTATGCGGCGTCTCGGCGTTGGGCCAAGTGATTATCGAAAGCGGTTTTCATTGATGTGATGCGTGAGTGGCCCAATCGCTGAGCCTGTTAGTAATTTTCAGAACGATCGGAGATCAGGTTATGACGGACAAGGCTCTGGCGCCGGATCAAGAGCTGTGGCGCTCATGGACGCCCGCTGAGTTGGCTGTTCGCCTGAAGACCGTCTCGCTCCCCTGGTGCGTTGTCGGCGGGTGGGCGCTTGACCTATGGCACGGCGAAAAGACGAGGGAGCATGACGATATAGAGTTCACCCTGTTGCGAGACGATTTTTCGGAGTTCCGGCGCGCGCTTGGCGATCTTGATATGTACACCGCGAAGGCCGGAGTGCTCACTTTTCTCCCCGTGGGTCAAAGCCCAGGATTAGACATTCAGCAGGTGTGGTGTTTCGACCCTGTTGCGCAAGCCTGGCGGGTGGACATGATGATTGAATCAGGAAGCCCTGAAGTATGGGTATACAAACGGGATGGGTCTATCCGGTTTCCCCGTACCGAAATGTTGTATCTGAGCAGTGAAGGCATTCCATATTTAAGGCCTGCGGCGATCCTCTTGTTCAAAGCCCTGCACGTGCGGCCAAAGGATGAGGAGGATTTTCACAAGACCTTGCCGACGCTGCCCGATGAGGAGGTGGAGTGGCTGAGGCGGCATTTGCTGAAGCTTCATCCGGGGCATCACTGGATAACCCCGTCATGACCGCTATTGATCAACCACTGCTTGAATCTCACCGCCCGTCGATACAGGTTTTTGATCATTTCCTCAGTTGAATGCCTCAGCGCGCAGCCTCCATGTGTCAGCTTCGCCTGCTTTCTGCATGGGCATGCAGATGTAGGTGTGAAAAAAGTACCAGATTGCTGCAAGCCTTACGCTAGTAGACCTGTGGGGGACGAGAGAAGCTGGATCTGAGTTGCCCAGTTTAGGTTTGGCTGGGGGGCTCCATACAATTACAAGAAAGGAAAGCATTATGGTTAATCGTCAACCCCCCCAGGGGCTGCTATTCGGTTTACCCATATCTCTGATTTGGGGGTTTGTGGCCATTGCCGTGTTCATGACCGGGGATGGAATTGAACTAGCGTTTCTCTCCCGATATGTAGTTGATCTGGGTTTCTCCCCTACTCAGGCAACTCTCTTATTTACGGTCTATGGTCTTCTGGCAGCCATTTCAAGTTGGGGTTCCGGTGTGCTGGCGGAAACCTTCGGTCCTCGGCGGATCATGCTGATTGGCGTCGCGGCCTGGATTGTCTTTCATGTGTTGTTCCTGATCTTCGGCCTGGAGCAGCAGAACTACACATTAATGGTGGTTTTCTACGGTATCCGTGGGTTGGCCTACCCATTGTTCATTTATGCCTTCATGGTTTGGATCGCACAGGTGACGCCAGGCGCACGTATGGCCTCGGCCATGGGCTGGTTTTGGTCGATGTATTGCATCGGTATTGGCCTTTTAGGCAACTGGATTCCAAGCCTGAGCATTTCACGTATCGGGTTTATCAACACGTTGTGGGTCGGTGTATTTTGGGTTGCCGTTGCCGGGCTGATGATCATGTATTTAGTCAAGGAGCGTGGGGCCGGCAAACCCGACGATGCAGTGACATTGGTTGAGCGTCTGAAAACCTTGAGTTCGGGCGTCACCATCATTGCTGAGCGACGGGGCATGTTCCTGATTGTATTGGTGCGAATTATCTGCAACCTGAGCCTGTTCGGTCTGCCGGTGATCCTGCCGCTGTACCTAACCTCGGTCGAGGTCGGTTTCAGCATGGAGCAATGGTTGCATTTGTGGGGTGTGATGTTTGTGGTGAGCATCTTCACCAACGTGATCTGGGGGCAAATTGGTGATCGCCTGGGGTGGCTGATACAAATGCGCTGGTTCGGCTGCATAGGCTGTGCGCTGTCGTCACTGGCGTTCTATTACCTGCCGCAGTTCTACGGTGCCCATTTTGAAATCGCTTTGATTGCCGCCATCGGCTTTGGCATCAGCGTGACCGCTTTCGTGCCCATGGGCGCGGTATTCCTGGCCCTGGCGCCGGAGCAGAAAGGTGCGGCGATTTCTGCACATAACCTGGCGGCTGGCCTGTCGAATTTCATGGGGCCGGGGATTGCCACCCTGTTTATCGCCACTCTGGGCATCAAGGGCGTGGTGTGGATCTACGCAGGGCTCTACGTGGCCGGTGCGGTTTTGACCTTCTTCATTCCTGTCCATCAACCTCGACTCAGTCAGCAGGTTTCGCGCTATACCAGCGCTGCCGAGCCGACCCAACCCCTTTAGTCATCGGGAGATACCCATGCTAGCTCTGGTTTTGGAAAAACAGCACACCCTGGCCATTCGTGACATAGATCTGCCTCTACACCTCGGCCCGGATGATGTGCGCATCCGCGTGCATACCGTGGGTATATGCGGCAGTGATGTGCATTACTTCACGCATGGCAAGATTGGGCCTTTCGTGGTCGACCAACCCATGGTGCTTGGTCATGAAGCGGCCGGTACGGTCGTCGAAGTGGGCCGTAATGTGAGCCATTTGGTCGTGGGGGACAGGGTCTGCATGGAGCCCGGCATTCCCGATCCCACTTCAAAAGCCTCGCGCCTGGGTCTGTACAACATCGACCCGGCGGTGCAATTCTGGGCGACGCCGCCGGTGCACGGCTGCCTGACTCCGGAGGTGATTCATCCGGCATCGTTCGCCTACAAGCTGGCGGACCATGTCAGCTTTGCTGAAGGTGCGCTGGTGGAGCCCTTTGCCATAGGTATGCAGGCAGCAGTCAAGGCGCGAATCAAGCCGGGTGATGTGGCGGTGGTCATTGGTGCAGGTACCATTGGCTTGATGACAGCGCTGGCAGCCCTGGCCGCAGGGGCGAGCCAAGTGTTGGTGTCGGATCTGGTGGAGCAGAAACTGGCCATTGCCCAGGGTTACGACGGCATTGTCGCGGTCAACGTACAGCAGGAGTCGCTGGTGGCCAAGGTCGCACAACTGACTGACCAATGGGGTGCTGACGTGGTGTTTGAAGCCAGCGGCAGTCCCAGGGCCTACCCGGATGCGATGTCCTGCCTATGCCCTGGCGGTGCGCTGGTATTGGTCGGCATGCCGGTGGAGCCGGTGGCATTCGATGTTGTGGCCGCTCAAGCCAAGGAAATCCGAATTGAGACCGTATTCCGTTACGCTAATGTGTATCAACGTGCGGTTAATCTGATTGCCAGCGGCAAGGTCAATTTAAAGCCGCTGATCAGCGCTACGTTTCCGTTCGCCAAGGGCGTCGAGGCCTTCGAGCGTGCGGCCAGTGCTTTGCCGGGCGACGTCAAGCTGCAGATCAGGTTCGACTCGCCGCTGAGTTGAACCACCTCAATGGATTACTACGGTGATGACCCATAAGAAAAGCGAAAAACCTTCCGAACTCGAAGTGATTTTCACCGAGCCGCAGCACAGTTTTCGCTGGCATGAGCATGATTACCCTTTCGAGCTTGCCCGTTGGAATCATCACCCACAGTTCGAGATTCACCTGATTCGTCAGGGAAGTGGCCGTTTTTTTGCTGGAGACTACATTGGCCATTTTGACGCCGGCCACCTTGCCTTGATCGGTCCGGACTTGCCTCATGACTGGAGTATCGACCTGGCACCGGGCGAGCGTATTGTCGGGCGTGATGTCGTCTTGCAGTTTGAAGGCGACAGCCTGCTCAAGATGCGCGAAACATTGCCTGAGGTGGGTGACCTGCAGCGATTGTTCACCCAGTCCAGGCAAGGCATTGAGTTCTGTGGTGCGACCCGGCGCAAAGGGATCGATTTGTTGGAAGCAATAGGGCGCAACCATGGGCTGAAACGTCTCTGGCTGTTTTTTTCGCTGTTGCAAACCCTCAATGACGCCCCTCCACAGGAGAGCCGTTTACTGGCCAGCCTGCAATACGCGCCGATGCTTGATAGCCAGGCCACTGAGCGCATGAGACACGTTCTGGACTACATCCAGCGATATCTGGATGAAGAGTTGCGTGTGTCAGTGATTGCCCAGCAACTGAACATGAGCGAGCCGTCATTTTCCCGCTTCTTCAAGCGAACAACGGGCCACACGTTTGTCGACCTGACTCGCAAACTGCGGATTCAGCGTGCCTGCCGCCTGTTGCTGCAAACACGCTTATCGATAGCCGAGATCTGCTTTAGCGTCGGTTACGGCAACTTGTCCAATTTCAACCGACACTTTCGCCATGAAATGCTGGCAACACCCTCGGAATACCGTAAGCGTCTCGAGCGCTGAAATGACGTCATCTGGGTTGAGGAGGATTGCCTACCGACCCAAGTTGTTTACTGGTCTGACTGCCATTAGGTATTGGGTGCCGCGATCTTCAATCCGTGGATACCACCCGATTTGGTCAGCGCCAGCGACCTAACAAAACTTAACGTTTTTTCAGGTCGAAACCTGTCCTTGGGCAGCGTAATGCTCAGAACGATCGGAGATCAGATGATGACGGATAGGGCCTTGGCGCCGGATCAAGAGCTATGGCGTTCATGGACGCCCGCTGAGTTGGCTGTTCGCCTGAAGACCGTCTTGCTCCCATGGTGCGTTGTGGGCGGGTGGACATGATGATTGAATCAGGAAGCCCTGAAGTATGGGTATACAAACGGGATGGGTCTATCCGGTTTCCCCGTACCGAAATGTTGTATCTGAGCAGTGAAGGCATTCCATATTTAAGGCCTGAATCCTATCCAGCGTCACGACTGGCCAAGACTGCCGGCGACAGTTAGCTCAGCAATGCCCGGGCGAATAAACACTAGGTTCTCGTCGAGGGTTTCCAGTGCGCCGCGCACGTTGTTGGCGATATCCGCCGATCCTTGCTGCTCGACCTAGTTGGAAAGCTCCTCCACCACGGCACCCAAGGCGAGCTGGTTCTGATTGAGGCGGTCGAACAGGCTGGCGATCAGTTTGGTATCCGTCATGGTGGCTCTCCGTGTTTCGAGGAAGCGTAGCACGGGTGCCTGGAAAACTGTCTGGGGGCTGTCAGGAGTATGAGATGGCAAAGCCCGGTTCTTTGACGGCCCCCGCATGGAGCAAGCCTCAGACGCCCTCCCTGCTTGGATTCCGTCTCACGTCTGTCTTACATTCCGTCAAAGCGTGGTCAAAGTAATAGCCGGTACCAGCGAGTCGGAATCTACAAGGTGTGTTGAATTCAACACTCACGGCGAGCATGGTCGAGACAGCTATTGGTGACCAATCAAATTCGATGTGATATCAAAACGCCAAACTTGTTCGGGTCAATACGCCCGATCCCGATTATGTGTGATGAGGGACCTGATTTTGTATTCCAAGGACCGGACCTGGCTTGTGGGAATTATCGTCTTTTTAGGGTCGATGATTTTGTTGTCGATTCTTCTTGGAGGAGCCGTATGTAGTGACGGCTGGGCTTCTGCGTCGATAGGTCGGCGAGGAGCATGCTCCTCCCATGGCGGGGTTGATCGAACAGTCGGTGCTATAAAATTCGTGCTTAGCATTGGTGCGACTGTCTGGGCAGTGGTCGCATACAGCGCTGGTAGGGAAAAATGGTTAGCCAGGCTTCGAGCTAACAGCGAAATTCCAACCACCGCCACCGCCACCGCCACCGCCACCGGAATCCCGAATATCAATGTGAAGGTTATCCCGCCGCCAGCGAATAGCCCAGTTCCGCGCCCGAAGGCAGTTCACCCCAAGAGTTCGCCCAAAGTTAAATGCCCAATTTGTGGTGGAGGTATGTCAGTAAGAACCGCCAGGGTAGGCAAGAATGCAGGCGGGAAGTTTTGGGGCTGCAAGCGTTTCCCTCGGTGCAAAGGAACCAAAACGCATTACCCAGATTTTTGCCAGTGACATTAGCTGTTTGATTCCCATACGAATGCTAGTTCTGCACAGAACCCTCACGAGTAATCTAGTTTTCAGCTCAGGTTGCCAGTGGAAACCACTGCAAAACCCTGGAAACCACAGTGGAAGCCAGCGCGTGGCAACCATAACTTTTGATAACAGGCCAGCTGCCTGGTTCGCACCAGGTTCGCGTAAGAGGGTGCGAACCAGAGGTGCGAACCTCAGTGCGAATTTACTGCCAGTACGTACCCAGAATGCGTACCAACCGTGCGTACCGAGCTGCGTACTTCCTGTGCGCAATTGCGCAGTTGCCGTGCATTTCAAATGAAGGGACTTCGCTGGTGCCGGAGCGCCTACTAATTGACCGGGGCCTCGTGCGACCCTCGGCGCACGAATATCCTGCGTGAACTTTGCTAGTGGGAGAGGCGCTTCCTGGATTAGCCTAGTGCGCGATGGGCGTGCGTGAAAGCACGCTGATAGGTCATGATGACCTGTATTTCATATGGGCGTTTCTGCAAACAGTATTTTGATATGCAACTGACTAGGGGAGAGCAATCTCTGCTTAAGGCAATATCGCTATATAGAGTTTTTTGAGAAGTGCTATTTTGATAATTTTGGAGTGGGTATGTATACAAAAATCGAAAATGCAATTTATGCAACTGGAACGGAGATTGTTAAGTTTTTTGCAGTTGATGTTGATAACCTGGGTTCTGCGAAGAACCTAGGAATGCTTTGTCAGTTAAATGATGAGTGGGAAAATCATTTGGACGTCGCTCACCTAGTCTTGTCATGTGAGAATCTTGTGCGCGCTGGAGTTCTTTTGGAACTAAGTTCCGGAAGCAATACGTATGAAAGGGTTTATGCCGCAGTAAATTACAATGAAATTCAGGCCGCATATGGCGAATATGATTTTCTCGCTGAGGGTTTCGGAGAAATTGCTAAAAAACTTGGCCATTCTGTTCTGCCCATCATAGTAGAGAAGACTTCGGGTGATGAGGACCTTGGTAGCGCGTTTTTGTTGGGTAATCACCATACAATATTGACCGCTAGACATGTCGTGGAGAATATGACCCGTCTGAGGGTGTTAGGGCCTAATGGCAGTGGTGTCGAAATCCATAATATATATGTGTCGCTCGATGAAAACATCGATATTGCAGTATTGGAAGTTACTTTTGCTGAATCGAATAATCTCACTGCTCTTCGTACTGGAAGATCTGAAATACTAAATGAGGTTTTATCTATAGGGTTTCCACCAATTCCAGGTTTTGATGCTGTTAGGGTTTATGACAAATCTGAGATAAATTCGTATGTGAGGTACTCCAAAGGGCGAATTGTTTCTGAGGCAACTTCATATCTGGATAAGCAAGATTTTATTCTTTTTAATGCTCGAGTGAAAGGCGGTAATAGTGGCGGTCCTATCTTGAATGCACGTGGACTTGTGATGGGGATGTTGGTACAGATACCGATGGCAATTGATGATTCGCGGAAGATTGATGCTCTGGGATATGGGGTCGCGGTACCGCATGAGTCAATTCTCAATGCACTGACATATCCAACCGACGGCAGGAAACTGAAGCTTCGGCACATATCAAATTATGAATATTCAACTGCAGAGTAACGGCGGTGCTTTGTGAGGTTCATGCTGTAGCTGTTCTTTACTTAAAGCCTTCTATGACTCTAAAACCTGTCAAAATCTGACATTGGATCGAATGCGGGGCCTGGCTCCATGTTGACAAATGTTGACATTGGATCGGCCTGGAGCCCTTGATAGTGATCGCGGCCTGTTAGCAAAAGTTAGCCCCAGGGGAGGTTGGCCAACCCGTCACCCTGTTAACAATTGTCAAGGTTGGCGGATGTTAGCGAAGGCCGGTAGTGAGTTCTTACCCGTGAAGCATAGGTGCAGAGCCCTGATGATGTCTGGGCCGCCTTGCTGGAAATGGTACCAGGCCGTTTTTTTGGGCATGAGGTAGCCCTTCAGATTAGTGGAAAAATTCAGGACTGGTTCAATTTCAATGCGTCGGCTGCAAAGCAAAAAATCAATAGCGCGCTAAACTCTCTTATCTCAGTGGAGGAGGCTAAAATGTCAGGGTCAAGACACCATTTCATTCCTAGGTTTTTACAGAAAGGCTTTGCAAGTCGGAGCACTAGCAAAGATGTTTATTGCTGGACTTTTACAAAGGGCTTACAGCCATTTCAGCCGAATATAAAAAATGTTGGTATTGAGACCTTGTTCTACTCCATGTCAGCGGAAACTGAGCTGGATGACAAAATATCTAAAGAGGAGCAGGATAGTTTTTCACCTCTCGTTGACAAGCTACGCGTCGGATTGATAAGCGAAGAAGAAACAACGAGTATTGCTGAAATGCTTGCTCACTTTGAAGTTCGAAATCAGCATCTGAGATCTAACGCAAACATATTGTTTTCAGAGTTGATGGACACGTTAGTAAATACATTTACTAACGTGGAGTTTTTGCAGGAGCTACTACCTAAGATTATGTCGCCTAATTCTGCGACATTTCAGAAATCATTGATGAAAGCTGGAATTTCAAGGAAAACATTTAAGCAAATTATAAAGACCAATCCTGAGGGCCTACGGGAGTGCCAGAAAAATATCGCCCGTAGTGTGTCAAATGCAATATATGAACAGCGGCATACGATGCCTGCAATGATCGCTGGCGCCATAAAGAGCGGCCATATTCAGATGCTCAACGAAT
Source organism: Pseudomonas sp. WS 5411 (assembly GCF_012985595.1). Classification (NCBI taxonomy): domain Bacteria; kingdom Pseudomonadati; phylum Pseudomonadota; class Gammaproteobacteria; order Pseudomonadales; family Pseudomonadaceae; genus Pseudomonas; species Pseudomonas sp. WS 5411. The sequence goes on along the minus strand of NZ_JAARMC010000009.1, from coordinate 134,975 downwards.
CTATTGCACCTAAGAAAAGAGTCAGCAGATACTCAATCTTAGGTTACTCCGTTCAGAACTACCTTGACGCAAATCTGCCGCTCGGAGATTCCATCGTACTGTTTCATGTTGCGGGACAACGAAAATTCAAACCCTTTCTTGATAAATCTGATGAGTTAATAGCTGTAATCTTGCCTTTATCCTCGGGCCAATATTTGCTAGGCACAAACTGCGAAGTCAATGTCGAGCATTACTCAGATCTTGCATTAGAGATTGCACGCTGTTCGTTTGAGTACTTCATCTCGAATGAAAGCAGCGAGCGTACAAAAAAGCTACAGTCTGAAATTGGTGTAAATTCTCACTGGTTACCGAGCAAGGCAGTTTATAAAATATTTGCTGACTCGTTGGACAAAATTCTGGAAGACTATTGACCCTGATAAAAACTAAAACGCGACTGCCTTATTTTTTATACGCGGCCTGGTGAACGTTTTTTGCCGATATCGATGCTTATAACCGCTGGCTGTTAATTTTCAAGAACTGGGTTTTCCCGTCGGTTGCATGTTGGGATGCATCAGGATTGCTCGACGCATGTGCGTTTGAGAGGTTGTAACCAGGGGAGGTGGTTACTCTTGGTGGTTACCAGAGTGGTTACGGCATCATCAAACGGTGGATACCAGATTGGATACCGCCCCATCAGGTTCACGCCGGCCACTTGGCAAAACTTGATATTGGGGCGGCGCGGGGAGGGGCGGCCACCAAGCGCCTGGCCGAGCTAATCAATCCTCTCCATCTGTAGTACCACCTTGCGCATGTCGAGCGAGTGCATCCCTGACCATTGCCAAAGTTTGGGATTCGGTTTCGTTCAGTTCGATTGAATCGAGCCGTTCCACCCACTCTGCACAGCGCGCCAGTCCTAACATCTGCTCTAACGAGCTAGGCGAAATATACTCGGTACGAGTAATGGTTCCGCCACTGTGCGAAGTCCGGACGTTCACCTGCCCTTGCGCGAACTGGAGGAACTGAGTTGGTGGGGTGACATGCGACTCAATCCAGCGGCGCCCCTCGTCGCCACCCTCGCTGTAGCGGTTCATGTCAACGAGGTAAGACGCGTGATCCTCATCCCCTAACCGCCAAGCCCAAGCCATGACCATTTGCCGTCGGGCTTCTTGTAGCGAAGCTGCCAGGACTTTTGGCCATCAGGCTTCACGCGGAAATAAAGGCCGCTCCCGTCTAGTTCGCGATACTCGTTGGCATCTGGCTCCAGGCCGGCCAATGCGGTATCGGAAAGGGGGCGGCGTTTTATCTCGGATCGCTTCATTTGGGCTTGTATCCCCTCGGTTCAATTATTTGTCGAGGATACACAGGGGGATACACGGGGGAAGGTATAGGGGGATACAAGGAGAGATAGCCAGAAACAAGAAAGCCCGCACGAGGCGGGCTTCTTGAGGTGGTTTAGAGACTCATGTAGACATCTGTAAACCGGTACTTGGTGGCTACACAGGGACTTGAACCCCGGACCCCAGCATTATGAATGCTATGCTCTAACCAACTGAGCTATGTAGCCAAGTGGCGCGCATTATTCGCGTAGAACGGGAATGCGTCAAGCGCTTTTTTTGAAAATTTATCTACGCTATCAACTGTTTAAGGAAAAACACCGGGTGAGGCGACCAGTGGCTGGGGATTTGTGCACTTCACCAGGCCGCGAACATCTGAGTGTGGGGCTTGCCTGCGATGGCATCTGATACACCGAGTTGCCTGCATCGCGGGCAAGCCCGGCTCCCACACAAGCCCGCACACATTTGATTTGTGGCGCGTTCGGCGCCTGGCTGGTGTTCGCTGCAACGATTCACCTACTCGTTAGCCTGCTAACGGGATAGCCTTCCTGCCCCATTAAGTGGCACATTGTCACACCTGCACCTGTGCATCCATCTGCTGTACGGAAACGTTCCTCATGGCCCTTACCAATTCCCAGCCTTCAGTGGCTACGGCGCCGGCCGCGGCGCAATCCAGCCCGTTGGTCATGCGTATCATCGGCGCCGTGGCGCTGGCGCACTTGATCAATGACTTGATTCAGGCGGTGTTGCCGTCGATCTACCCGATGCTCAAGCAAAGCTATGGCCTGACCTTTACCCAGGTCGGCCTGATTACCCTGACGTTCCAGCTCACGGCCTCGCTGCTGCAGCCGTGGGTGGGGTATTACACCGACCGTCATCCCAAGCCGTTCCTGTTGCCCTGCGGGATGATCTGTACGCTGGTGGGGATTTTGATGATGTCCCAGGTCGGCAGTTTCCCGCTGATTCTGCTGGCGGCGGCGTTGATCGGTATTGGCTCCTCGACCTTCCACCCGGAGGCGTCCCGCGTGGCGCGCCTGGCCTCGGGTGGGCGTTATGGCCTGGCGCAGTCGACCTTCCAGGTGGGCGGTAACGTGGGTTCGGCGTTTGGCCCGTTGCTGGCGGCGGCGATCATCATTCCGTTCGGCCAGGGCAATGTCGCCTGGTTCGGCTTGTTCGCGGTGTTTGCCCTGGGCGTGCTGTATGCGATCAGCCGCTGGTACCGCAACCATTTGAACCTGTTCAAGCTCAAGCAAGGCCAGGCCGCCACCCATGGCCTGTCGAAAAACCGTGTGCTCGGCGCGCTGGTGGTGCTGGGGCTGTTGGTGTTCTCCAAGTACTTCTACATGGCCAGTTTCACCAGCTACTTCACCTTTTACCTGATCGAGAAGTTCGACCTGTCGGTGGCCAGTTCCCAGTTGCATCTGTTCCTGTTCCTCGGCGCGGTGGCGGCGGGTACGTTCTTTGGCGGGCCGATTGGCGACAAGATCGGCCGTAAGGCGGTGATCTGGTTCTCGATCCTCGGTGTGGCGCCGTTCACCTTGCTGTTGCCCCATGTCGACCTGTTCTGGACCAGCGTGCTCAGTGTGGTGATCGGTTTTATCCTGGCCTCGGCGTTCTCGGCGATTGTGGTGTACGCGCAGGAATTGGTACCGGGCAACGTAGGGATGATCGCCGGGGTGTTCTTTGGCCTGATGTTTGGGTTTGGCGGGATAGGCGCGGCGTTGCTGGGGCATCTGGCGGATATTCATGGCATCGAGTACGTGTACACGTTGTGCTCGTTCCTGCCATTGCTCGGGGTGCTGGCGATTCTGTTGCCTCGCACGAAAAAAGCGTAAAGCCGTAAGGTTTGCCCTATCCCTGGGCAACACCTTTCCTACTGGTAGGGGTGAGACTTTGTCGCGCGTTTGAGCTGTTCCCGCGCCCGGGACAGTCGGGAGCGGACGGTACCAATCGGGATCGCCAGGGCGTCGGCGGTGTCCTGGTAGCTGCCGTCGGTTTCCAATGAGGCATACAAGGTATTGCGCATTTCCAGGGGCAGGTGCTGGATGGCACTCAGAGTATTTTCCAGGCGGCGGCTGATCTCAAATTGGCGCGCCAGATCCTGTTCTTCGTTCTGCCCATGGGAGAGCGCTTCGTCGAACTCGCAATGCACCGGCTTGGCATAGAGGCGGCGGAAGTGATTGCGGATCAAGTTCAGCGCGATCCCGCACATCCAGGTGCTCAGTGACGCCTGCGCGCTGAAGTGATGGCGGTTGCGCCAGGCCTCCAGATACGTCAGTTGCAGGATGTCGTCCGCATCCTCTGGGTTCAGTACGCGTTTATGAATGAACCGGCGCAGGCGCTTGTGGTGGTCGTCGGACAGATCTTGGATGGATTGGCTAGGGTCACGGGGTAAATTAACTAAAACACTGATAGGGATATCCATGATTTTTCCTCAGGGTAGAAGCAGTCGAAATGGTTTCGACGAGAACCCTGTTAGCACCGCTTGTGCCAAGCGCGGAAAGTCTCTATCTGGTTGATAAATATAAGGAAATATCTTGTTTTAGGTGTTTTTCATGCAAGGCCTTGCACAAAGCATCATGAGTTTGTGCAGGTATTTTCATTGCCCTGGGAAATGACGGCGAAGATGGAACTGTATCGGGTGCTGTAGCCACACAAGGATACGAATCTCTTGTCCTGGCACTCCCATGAAAGTCGATCCCAACCTTGATGTGCAAAATCACCCGCAGTTGAATCAGCCGGCATCTACACGGTTCGAGAGTGGGCCGTCGTCGCAGATAAACGCCCCCATCGCTGACGATTTCAGTGAGATGTTCAGCCAGGAGGTCGCACGCAACGCCACGTCCCTGAGCGAGCGTCAACTGGGCTTGCGTACGCCTCCGGCCGAGCAGTTGGTCCAGCTCTATGAGCAACTGGGTCATCCGGCCCAGGCGAAAATGGCGACCATTGCCCGTAATGTCAGGGGGCAATTGCTGTTCCGCGCCGGCGTCGGCAAAATCATGCAGATCACCGGCAACGACCCGGCGCGGGCCTATGTGGTGCTCAAGCACGTGGCGCTCCAGGCGGATGCTGAGGGGCGTACTGCGGAGGCTAGCCTGGCACGCAGTTCCCTGACTGATCTGGAGAACCACTACCAGCCGCAGATCCAGGCGGGCCTGAACACGGCGATGGCGCTGCAGGCCGGCAGCGATGACCCACAGATGCGCCAGGCGGTGCGCAGCCTGTATTACACCAGCGTGGTCACGACCCAATCGCTGGCGACCCTGATGCAGTCGCTGCTGGGGCTGTATGGTGAAGGTGACTTCGAGACGGGGCTGAAGCTGATCCGCCGGGCCCTGGCCGATGATATTGCCGCGCAGACCTCGTCGGTCGATCGGGGCCAGTTGCGCACTTTGCTGTTGGGCCTGAACGACTGCAGCCGGCTGAGCGGTGTGCTCGCGCGCTGCAAGGAGCTGATCGGGCGCTCCCTGCTGTTGTACCCCGAACTGCATCTGGATCCGCTGGGTCTGTTGCAGCGCTTGCTGGGGTATGCGGCCAATGGTCTTACGCCCCACGAAATCAAGCACCTGGCCAGGGACCTGGGGGGGAGTGAGCTGTCTCACCAGTTGAGTTCCCTCGGCGCCTTTTTTCCCGAGCTCAAAGCCTTGCCCCTGGCCTGGTGGTGCGATGCAAGACGGCGCGAAGAGGCCGTGAACAGCTACAAGCAGGTGCTGCTTGAATACGCCATGCAGGAGCGAGGCGCGCGACATACCCACACGTGGCCAGGGCTCAAGGCATGAGTGCGTTGCGGGCAATCAACGGGGTGCTGTTGAAGGTTGCACAGCGTGCCGAGGTGCTGGGCGCGGTGGTCGTCATGGCCATTGTGTTTATCTTTATCGTGCCGTTGCCCACCTGGCTGGTGGATATCCTGATTGCGGTCAATATCTGTATTTCGTGCCTGCTGATCGTGTTGGCGTTGTACCTGCCGGGGCCGCTGGCCTTTTCCTCGTTTCCGTCGATCCTGCTGCTGACCACGATGTTTCGCCTGGCGTTGTCGATTGCCACCACGCGTCTGATCCTGCTGGAGCAGGACGCCGGTGACATTGTCGAGGCGTTCGGCAACTTTGTGGTGGGCGGCAACCTGGCGGTGGGGTTGGTGATCTTTATGATCCTGACCCTGGTGAACTTCCTGGTGATCACCAAGGGCTCGGAACGGGTTGCGGAAGTGGCCGCGCGTTTCAGCCTCGATGCCATGCCCGGCAAGCAAATGTCCATTGACAGTGACCTGCGTGCCGGCCTGATTGATGGCAACCAGGCCCGGGACAAGCGTGAGCAACTGTCCCGTGAAAGCCAGTTGTTCGGGGCCATGGACGGGGCGATGAAGTTCGTCAAGGGGGACGCTATCGCCGGGCTGATCATTGTGGTGATCAACTTGCTGGGCGGTTTTGCCACCGGCATGTTCCAGCATGGCATGAGCGCCGGCGACTCCATGGCGTTGTACTCGGTACTGACCATTGGTGACGGCTTGATCGCGCAGATCCCGGCCCTGCTGATCTCGCTGACGGCCGGCATGATCATCACCCGTGTGGCGCCGTCCGGTCGCAACAAAGGCAGCAACAACATGGGCGCCGAGATTGCCCGGCAAATGACCAGTGAGCCCAAGAGCTGGATGATCGCCTCGGTGGGCATGCTCGCGTTCGCGACGCTGCCGGGGATGCCCACGGTGGTGTTTATCCTTATTTCGCTGATGACCGGCAGCCTGGGTTATTACCTTACGCGCCAGCGTCAGCGTGAGCAGCAGGCGCAGGAACCGGTCGCCGATACCCTCCCGCCGGAGCAGAACGGGCTGGAGGACTTGCGTGGTTTCGATCCGTCGCGGCCTTACCTGTTGCAGTTTCCGCCGGCCCTGCAGGATAGCCCGCTGGTCACTGAAGTGATCCACGGGGTGCGCCAGAGCCGCAATAGCCTGGTGACCCAGATCGGCTTGACGCTGCCGCCGTTTGAAGTCGAGTTTGCGCCTACGCTGGCCGACGATGAGTTTCGCTTCTGCGTGCATGAAGTGCCCATATTGAAGGCCACCCTAGGTCACTGGGTCGGCGTGGAGCTGGCGGCACTGTCGGCCGAGCCTGAAAGCGGCAGCAGGGGCCTGGTGGAGCGTGATGAACAGGACTGGGTCTGGTTCACCCCCGATGACCCGGTGCTGGCGGACGAACACCTGGCGCGCTCGACGGCGTACAGCTTGCTCCAGGAGCGGATGACCCGGGCGATGTTGCTCAGCGGCCCGCAGTTTCTCGGGATTCAGGAGAGCAAGGCGATTCTCAGTTGGCTGGAGTTCAACCAGCCGGAGCTGGTGCAGGAGCTGCAGCGGATCATGCCGCTGTCGCGGTTTTCATCGGTGTTGCAGCGCCTGGCCGGTGAGGGCGTACCCCTACGGGCGGTGCGGCTGATTGTCGAGGCGCTGATCGAACACGGTCAGCATGAGCGTGAGCCGGATGCCCTGGCTGACTATGCACGCATAGCCCTCAAGTCGCAGATTCTCCACCAATACAGCGAAGTCGACGGCCTGCATGCCTGGCTGCTGTCGCCCCACACCGAAAACGTATTGCGCGATGCCCTGCGCCAGACCCAGACGGGGGTGTTCTTTTCCCTGGATCACGAAAGCAGTGCGGCGCTGGTCAGCCTGCTCAAGCAAGCCTTTGCCGTGCGCCCCAAGAGCAAGAGCGTGCTGCTGGTGGCGCAGGACTTGCGCAGCCCCTTGCGCACCCTGCTGTTGGAAGAGTTCAACCATGTGCCGGTCCTGTCGTTCGCCGAGCTGAGTGCTTCATCCAAGGTCAAGGTGCTGGGGCGTTTTGATCTGGCCCGGGACGATCTGATGCGCGAGGAGGTGGCATGAGGGCGTTGGTGAGTCTTGCGCGGGCCAATGTCGTTCCAGCGGTGATGAGGCTCGATGATGTTTGAATTGCGCGTGCTTGATGGTCTGCACCAGGGGGCTGCGCTGCCGCTGTTTGGCGGGCAATGGCTGATTGGGGCCCACCCGGATGCTGATCTTTCGCTGTATGACGAAGGTATTGCCGAGCGGCATGTGCTGTTGCGTTGTATCGAGCAGCGCTGGTCGGTGCAGGCCGAAGAAGGGCTGGTGCGGGCCGGCGACGGTCGGCTTCTGGCGCAGATTGCCGACCTGGCACTGGGTAGTCCTTTTACGATTGGCAATGTTCGCCTGTGTGTCACCCTGGCCGACCAGCCTTGGCCGCAAGCAGCGATGCCTGCTGCCGATGCGCCTGCGTCCAGGCCGGCCGGCCAGGCGGTGCCGGCATTAACGTTGTCCTCGATTTCCGGGCCGCAACAGAAGCGCATGCTCAGCCTGGTGCTGGTGATTGCCGTCATCATTACGGCGGTGGGCCTGGCCACCACGGGCGACCACGAGGCACAGGCATCGTTGATGCCGGTGAAAAGTCAAAAAAACGAGCTGGACTCACCCTACGAAGTCCGCCAGCAACTGCTGAAAATGCTCAACGAGCGTGAGCTGGGTAATCGGATCCGCCTGCAGGTGATCAATGGCCAGGTGGCTCTGGACGGTGACGTTTCCCTGGACGAGGTGGGAGTGGTGTCGCGCATGCTCAGTCGTTTTGGCGAGCAGTTCGAGACCTCCGTGCCGGTGATCAGCCGGGTCAAAGAGCGCAGCGCCGTGTTCCCTTTCAAGATCCTGCAGATCGTCGGCGGGCCCAACGGGCATGTGGTCCTGGATGAAGGCAGCCGGCTGTTTGTCGGGGATGAAGTGGATGGCTTGCGGCTGGTCCTGATTGATAACAGCAAGGTGGTGTTCGACGGCGTGCAGCGCTATGAGGTGCGCTGGTGAGTGGCGAGCTGCAGGCACGCCTGGAGGCCTGGCAGCAGGACCGATCACAGGCCCTGGCCAATTTTGCGCCGGTCTCGGTACGTGGGCGTATTCAGCGGGTCAACGGCATGTTGCTGCAATGCCGCTTGCCCGACGCGCGTATTGGCGATTTGTGCCAGGTGGAAAAGTCCACGGGCGACTACATGCTGGCCGAAATTATCGGTTTCGATCAGCAGGATGCGGTGCTCAGTGCCCTGGGTAACCTGGAAGGCGTGCGCGTGGGGGCCAGTGTCGAGCAGTTGGGGGTTGCGCATCGGGTGCGGGTCGGCGATGACCTGTTGGGCCAGGTGTTGGACGGCTTTGGCCGCCCGATTACGGGGGAGGGGGCCAGCGCCTTTGTCGAGGCGCACGCCCACGATACCAGCCTGGTGTTGTGCGAGGCGCCGTTGCCCACCGAGCGGCCGCGGATCCACCGCGCATTGTCCACCGGGGTGCGTTCGATCGACGGCCTGCTGACCCTGGGTGAAGGCCAGCGCGTTGGCCTGTTCGCGGGGGCCGGCTGTGGCAAGACCACCTTGCTCGCGGAGATCGCCCGTAACGTCGACTGTGATGTGATTGTGTTCGGCCTGATTGGCGAGCGGGGCCGCGAGTTGCGCGAGTTTCTCGATCATGAACTGGATGAGCAACTGCGGGCCAAGGCGGTGCTGGTGTGTGCGACGTCCGACCGTTCAAGCATGGAGCGCGCCCGGGCTGCCTTCACCGCCACGGCACTGGCCGAAGGCTACCGACGCAAGGGCAAGCGGGTTCTGTTGCTGATCGACTCCCTGACCCGTTTTGCCCGGGCCCAGCGCGAAATCGGCCTGGCTGCCGGCGAACCGCTGGGGCGTGGCGGCCTGCCGCCGTCGGTGTACAGCTTGCTGCCGCGTCTGGTAGAGCGCGCAGGGCTGACCCGCGAGGGGGTGATCACGGCGATCTATACGGTGCTGATCGAGCAGGACTCCATGAGCGATCCGGTGGCCGATGAAGTGCGCTCGCTGCTCGATGGCCATATCGTCTTGTCGCGCAAATTGGCCGAGCGCGGCCACTACCCGGCGGTGGATGTGCTGGCCAGCCTGTCACGGATTTTGAGCAACGTCGCCGAGCCCGCGCATATCCAGGCCGGGACGGCACTGCGTCGCTTGTTATCGGCGTACCAACAGATCGAGCTGATGCTCAAGCTGGGGGAATACCAGCCCGGCAACGATGCCCTGACGGACCTGGCCGTGGACAGCCGCCAGGCGGTGGATGGCTTCCTGCGTCAGGACTTGCGCGAGCCGGCACCGATGCCGATGACCCTCGATCAATTGATGAGCCTGACCACCCATGTCCCTTTCTGAACTCGACACCTTGCGGCGTCTGCGCAGGCATCGCGCCGACCGCGCCGAGCGCGCGTTGCGTGAGGCCAAGCGGCACCAGCAGGCCTTGTTGGCGCAAATCCAGCAGGCCCAGGACGCCCTTGAGCAGACCCGCCTGGAGGAAATCCAGAAAACCGCAGAGCTGTTGGAGAAGCACCAGGGGCAGGTGCTCTCGCTGTCCCAGCTCAAGTCCTGGGGGACCCAGGAGCGCACTTTGTCCGCCGGAACCCGGCGCGAAGAAGGGCAGTTGCATGAGCTGCATGGCCGGCGTGAGGAGCAGGTGGTGCAGGTCGCCAGTGCGCAGCAACAGGTGAGCCAATGCCTTAAAGAGGTCGAGAAACTTCAGGAGTTGTCCGTTTTGTTGGCTCAGGAAGCAATACAGGAAGAAATATGACGCAAGTTCCAGCAAGCAAACCCGAACGCCCGCGTCTGTGTGAGCCTCGGGACGACAGGGAGCCGGTGATGGTGGGCGGCATGGCCAGGGAGCTGGGGCAGTTGTTTACTCATCTGCTTGGCGATAACGAAGAGGGCGCCGGCTACGGCCCATCGGGCACGGGCGCTGCGGCGCCCGCCGATATCTTGATGATTGAAGCCATTACCGGCCAGTTGCTCCCCCAGATCCGTGGGGGAGTGCAGTGGCCCCTGCAGGCGTTGCTGTATCTGCCGCGCCTGGGCCGGATCAATGCCAGTGTGCGTCGTGAACAGGGGGCCTGGAGCATCGAGTTGGCGGCAGAACAGGAGCTGACCGCCCGTTGGCTGGGGGGCGTGCGCCAGTGCTGCGAGGAGCGTTTGGCCGAAGGGTTGGGCCAGCCGGTCAATGTGCATCTGGTGCATGTGGGGACGGCATGATCTTGCCGACCTTGGTCATTCCATCGGTCAAAAGCGGCACGGTGGCGGCGAGGCTTCGTTTGGGGCGCGGCTTGCGCATGGGGTTTACGGTCCAGGACCAGCAGGGAGAGTTGCTGCTGGAACCCGGGCGCGCGCCCAGAAGCGCTGCCCCCCTGTATTTCGACAGTGCTTGCGGCCTGCTGGCCTTCAGCGAGCCGGGGCCGATGTTCAGCCTGCTGGGGGAGTGCCCGGTGACGCTGGCAGAGGCTGGCAATGATCCGGATTCCTGGTTCTGGGAGCTGTTCCAGCACCACTTGAGCCCTCAGGTGCGAGCGCTGTTCGGTTACCTGCGCCTTCGCACGCCTCCTGGAAAACTGAATTTCGGTTGCCGGCTTACGGTGACGCTGGGGCCCTCCAGGGTGGTGGGGTATCTGTTGCTGACCCCTGAAAGTCTGTTGGCGCTGTGCGAGGCGGGGCACTGGCAGCCGACGGCCCAGCCATTACCGGCCTCGTTTCAACTGGCGATTGCCGTGACGCTGGGGCGCTTGCAGCTACCCCTGACCCAGGTTCGCAGCCTGCGTGTCGGTGATGTGGTGATGCTGGAGCAGGCCTTTTTTGATGTGCACGGCAATGGTCGGTTGCGGATGGGAAGGCATCGCGTGCATGGGCGCCTTGATGATGAATCGGGGTCTGTGTGCCTGACACTTATATCTATCGAGGAGACGTCTGTGGACGAGGATCTTTCAGCACAACATTACTCAGGGTATGACGAGCATGATCTTGATGAACCCGTGGTAGATGTTTTTGGCCATGAGCCTTTCGATGAGTTGAGCATGGCCTTGAATGTGCGCTGTGGGACCCTGAACCTGACCCTCGGGGAGCTGCGCAATCTGGCCCCCGGCGCGGTGTTGAGCATCGCGGGCTACGCCCCGGGCATGGCAGGGCTTTACTACGGCGATCGACCGATTGGTCAGGGCCAGTTGGTGGAGGTGGATGGACGCCTCGGCTTGCAGTTGTCCCGTGTGATTTTCGCGCGATGACTTTTCAGGGGATCGACCCCATTGTCCTGGCGTTGTTTCTCGCGGCATTGTCGTTGATGCCTATGTTGTTGATTGTCTGCACGGCCTTTCTGAAAATCGTCATTGTGCTGATGATCACCCGCAACGCGATTGGCGTGCAGCAGGTGCCGCCCAGCATGGCGTTGAACGGCATAGCGCTGGCGGCAACCCTGTTTGTCATGGCGCCCGTGGGATATGAAATGGCACAGAATGCCAAGCAATTCCCCGTGGACATGAGCAGCGTGCAGCGCCTGCAAGAAACGGGGCTAGAGGCGATAAAGCCGCTGCGCACCTTTATGAGCCGCAACACCGACCCGGACGTCCTGACCCATTTGGTGGAAAACACCGCGCGCATGTGGCCGCCGGAGATGGCGCAAAACGCCCATCGCGATGACCTGTTGCTGCTGATCCCGGCTTTTGTGCTTTCGCAGTTGCAGGCAGGGTTCGAGATCGGCTTCCTGATCTATGTGCCTTTTATCGTCATCGATCTGATTGTTTCCAACCTGTTACTGGCGCTGGGCATGCAGATGGTCTCACCCATGACCATTTCCTTACCCCTCAAGTTGTTGTTGTTCGTGCTGGTGTCCGGGTGGTCGCGCCTGCTCGACAGCTTGTTCTTTTCTTATCTCTGAGTGGCCTATGGAACCGATCCTACTCTTCAAACAGGGCATGTTGCTGGTGGTGGTGCTATCGGCACCTCCGTTGATCGTGGCAGTGATCGTCGGCGTGATTACATCTCTGGTACAGGCCCTGATGCAGATACAGGACCAGACGCTGCCCTTTGGCATCAAGCTGGTGGCGGTTGGCATTACCCTGATCCTGACGGGGCGCTGGATTGGCGTGGAATTGATCCAACTGATCAACCTGATGTTCGACATGATCGCCCGTTCGGCCTTGAACTGAGGTACGACCGGTGCTGCCTTATCTCGACTTCCTGGTCAGCCTGGTGATCGCCATGGCACGCATCTACCCTTGCGCGTTCCTGGTGCCGGCCTTCTGTTTTCAACATATACGCGGTATGCCCCGGCATACCATTGTGATGGTCATGGCGTTTATGCCGGCGCCGATGATCCATGCTGCGCTGGCGGGCAACGAATACTCGGTGCTGATGCTCGGTGGGCTATTGCTCAAGGAGGTGGGCCTGGGGGTTTTGCTGGGTGTCTTGTTGTCCATGCCATTCTGGATGTTCGAGTCGGTAGGCGCGCTGCTGGATAACCAGCGTGGGGCCCTGGCGGGCGGGCAACTGAACCCCTCGCTCGGCCCGGACGCCACGCCCGTGGGGCATTTATTCAAGCAGGTGGTGATTTTCCTGATGATTGCCACCCTTGGGCTGGGCGTATTGACCCAGGTTATCTGGGATAGCTACCTGATCTGGCCCGCCACGGATTGGCTGCCGGTGGTGGCCGTCAACGGTTTCAGCGTGTTCGTTGGGCTGCTTGGCGAAACCTTCACACACATGATGCTTTACGCTGCGCCTTTTATCGCGGTGCTGCTGTTACTGGAGTTCGGTTTCGCCTTACTCGGGTTGTACAGCCCACAGTTGCAGGTCAGTACCTTGGCAATGCCGGCAAAGAGCCTGGCGGGACTGGCCTTTTTACTGCTGTATTTTCCATTGCTGCAAGATCTGATCGTAGGGCGCATGGGGCTGCTGGGCGACCTTAAGCATGCCCTTGGCCTGATGTTCCGGGGCGTGAACCAATGAGCGATTCCGGCGAGAAAAAACACGCGGCAACGCCCAAGAAGCTCAAGGACCAACGCAAGAAAGGCCAGGTTGCACAAAGCCAGGACGTGCCCAAGTTGCTGGTGCTCACCGCGATCAGCGAGATCGCGTTGCTCACCGCCGAAACCAGCATGCAGCGCTTCCAGCAGTTGATGGTGTTGCCGTTTTCGCGCTTGGACCAACCGTTTGTTCGCGCCCTGGAAGAAGTGTTGCTCGATGGCCTGGTCGTTTTTTTCTCGTTTGGCCTGTTGATGTGCGCGGTGGCGATCGCGACGAAACTGATCAGCAGTTGGATGCAGTTCGGCTTCCTGTTTGCCCCGGAAAGCCTGAAGCCGGATTTCAATCGCCTCAATCCGCTGAACCAGCTCAAGCAGATGTTTTCCGCCCAGTCGGTGATCAACCTGTTGATGGGGCTGGGCAAGGCATTGCTGCTCTCGCTGATTCTGTATGTGGTTATCACCCCCTCTTTGCAGGTGTTGATCAACCTGGCCACCAGCGATCTGCAAAGCTATATCGTGGCGCTGATCGCGTTGTTTCGTCACTTGCTGCATGCCTGCCTGGGGCTGCTGCTGGTGCTCGCGCTGATCGACCTGGCCATGCAGAAGCACTTCTTTGCCAAGCGCATGCGCATGACCCAGGTGGAGGTGGTCAAGGAGTACAAGGACATGGAGGGCGACCCCCACGTCAAGGGGCAGCGGCGTTCCCTGGCTTACCAGCTCGCCCAGGAAGAACCCAAGATCAAGCTACCCAAGCTGGAAGAGTCCGACATGCTGGTGGTCAACCCCACGCACTATGCCGTGGCGTTGTACTACCGCCCCGGCAAAACCCCGCTGCCGATGCTGGTGGACAAAGGCACGGATGCCCTGGCCCGTAAGTTGATTGAACGGGCCAAGTCCGCCGACGTGCCGGTGATCCAGTGTGTGTGGTTGGCGCGCATGCTGTATGAGCGCAAGCTGGGCGCGCCGATTCCCCGGGAGACCCTGCAGGCAGTGGCGCTGATCTATCGCACCTTGCGTGAACTGGATGATGAAGCCAAGCGCCAGACCCTGGAGTTGCCGGAGCTTGCGCGCCGCTAGGGCGCGCGGTGTACATCCAGCGCTTCGAGCCGGGCCAGGGAAAGCATGCGGCTGAGGGTGTCAGCGGGCGAGTGGCCACAGGAGGGCAGTGCATGCCAGATCACCAGGCTGCCCTTGGCATCGAGGAACACAAAGCACCCATCGAACGCCGTTGCGTGTTCAAAGCGCCGCTCCAGCACCCGTTCCAACTGGCCGACCTGCAACGCCTCAGGCGCAATCTGCAAGGCCAGGCCGGGTTGCGAGCCGGGATTCAAACGGCACAGGCCAATGCCCGGGTGCAGCGAGTGGTAAGCGACACGGCCGCTCACCAGGTTCTGCAGAAACTCCTGGTCATGCGAACCAGCGTCGGGTAATGGCATGACCGTCATCGCTCCAGGGAGATTGTCTGGTAAACCGAGCGCTCCCCCGAGGGGCCGTGTTCGACACGCATTTGCGGCGGCCACCACACCACCAGTTTGTCGGCGCTCGATTGGGGGCGGGAGCAGGAGTCGCCTCGACATGTCGGTGTACACCCCTCCATCAGCAGCGTCAGGCCGAGGAGGGTGATGCAGGCGATTCGCTGTTTCATGGCGCAGTTTTCCGTGTTGGGGTGAGCAGGGAGGGGCGGGTCACACCGATATGTTCATCCTTCACCACCGGGCGCATGGCGATGAATACCTCGGCCTCTTCACCGGGCTTGAGCCAGGCCCGCGGCCAGACACCGACGGCCAGGGTCTGGGAGTTGCTGCATTCCTTCTCATCGATGCGCACGTTGCGCTTGAACTGGTTACGCAGCACGACCACCGCCACGTTGAACTGCGGGCCGGTGTACCACTGGCTGCGTTCGGTGTTGAGCGCCAGCAGATCACGGGTGCTGCACAAGGTGTTCAGGCCTAGCGGCATAGGCTCAGCCTTGAACGTGTGGGGCACTTGACCGGTGACCAGGTGTGCAAGGGCGCTGGTGATATCGCTGCGCTTGATCACGGGCTGATGCTCGGCATAGCGCCTGGCCAAGGGCTTGAGGGCGGCCTGCAGTTCCGCCTGGTCGTCCTGGGGCAAATAGCGCGACGGGTCCGCCTGGTCGCCGATCACCCGCGGGGTCAGGATAAACAGGCGTTCACGGCGGTTGTTCTTGCGCTCGGTGGAGGAGAACAGCGTCTTGCCCAGCAAGGGGATATCGCCCAGCACCGGCACTTTATTGCGTCTGTCGGCGCTTTCAGTGACATGGAAGCCGCCGACCACCAGCGAGCGTTTTTCCGCCATCACCGCCTGGGTGCTGACCTTGCCGCGGCGTACATCGGGGCCGATGCGTTCGGGGTTGGTTTCGTCGAAGTTGCCGTCTTCAATATCCACCGCCAGATGGACCTGATGGCTGCCGCGCGAGGTGATGACCCGTGGCACCACCTGGAAACTGGTGCCCACGGTGATGGGCAAGATGGTCGCGTTTTCGACGCCAGCGGTCAGGTACTGGGTGCGATTGAAGTCAATCACCGCCGGCTGGTTTTCCAGGGTCAGCACCGAAGGGTTGGACACCATGGTCGCCAGGCCCTTGGCCTCCAGGGCGCGGATATCGGCGTAGAAGCGGTCGCGGTTTTCAATCGACATCTGCGCGGAGGTACCCGGCGCCATGTTCACCCCGCCACGAAAGCGGCTGTTCTGGAAACCCCAGTTGACCCCGAACTCACGCAGCTGCGTGCGCTCGATATCGAGAATGATCGCGTCGATCTCCACCAGCTTGCGTGCCACATCGAGCTGGGCGATCAGCTCGCGGTACATTGCCTGGCGCTCTGGCAGGTCATAGATCAATACGGCGTTGTTACGCACATCCGCTTCAACGCGGATCCGGCCTCTTGCAACCGGGGCTCTGGTGGTGAGCGGCATGCCTGGATTCATCTGCCCGAGGGGAGCTGGCGCGCCGAGCATCTGGTCCAGCATCGGGTTGCTCAGGCGGGGCAGGATCGGGGTGACAGGCGAGGGCTGCGATGACGAGGCGGGACGTGAGGTCCTCGACGAAAGCACTGAGGTGTCCCGAGGTTCCAATAAGCCTCGCAACATGCTGGCAACCCCGGGGATGGCCAACTTTTCGCCACGATAATCAATCGGGCGGTCTGCTGCGTTGGCGAACTTCAGCGGGAACGTCAGCACACTCTGTTTTTCATCGGGAGATTTACGCTGGCTGCTGAAATGCTTGATCTGGTCGATATAACGCTTGGGGCCCGACACTAGCACCACACCATCGTCAGGTAATTCTCCCCAGCCGAAACGGCTATCGAGCAGGCCAATGTCGGTCAAGGCCTGCTTCAAGTCCGCCACGGTTTCGGAGGAGACTTCCAGGCGCGCGGACTCCTGTTGGTCCAGGGTGCTGATGTACAGCGTGTTGTTGTACATGTACCACTGGAAACGATGTTCTACTCCCAGCCTGTCGAGCAGTGACTGGGGGGTATCAGCGCGGATCTTGCCATTGACGTTGCCCTCCAGCAGGCCGTCGATCTGCAATTGCGTGCCAAAGGTCTGGGCGAAATCCTCCAGGACTTCTTGCACCGGCTTATGTTCGGCTTCATAGGCATACGCGGTGTTTTTCCATTCACTGGGGATAGCCGCGAGCGTACTTTGCAGGGGCATAAGCAACCAGGGTAACGCTAGCAGGCAGCGCCAATCGGCTATTTTTCGCGGGCCTGCAGGCGAGACGGCGCGCAAGCGATTGCGCTTGTCGATCTTGTTATACATGGGGGAACTCTCTGATTAGTACGGCAGCGAGCGTAGTGACAGGGGCTTGTGTTTCAGGTTTGGCTTTGCGAGACGCTTGATCATTGCGCGCCAGGTGTCGCGCTGGTTGAGCAGCGTTTCGAGTGTGTTGCACAACAGTTCTGGACTGCACCCACTGATCAATTGTTGACGCAGCCAGAGCGCACCACTTTCCGGTGATTGGGCCAGCGCTCCTTGGAAGTGGTTCAGGCTGGCGCGTCCCAATCGCATCCAGTTTTGCAGGGTGGATTTGTCGGGCCGTTCCTGAGTCAGTTGCACACTTAACAGCAGCACTGGGCCAGAGCGCCGTAAGACAATCTCATCGTTGCCCTCCATCAGGCTGATGTGTTCAGTTTGGTCGTTCATCCAGCGGGCAATCAGCGCATCCACCTTACTGCACGCCGTCAGCAACTATTTTGAGAATGGTATGGCTGGCGCGAACGGCCTCGTTGTAGGCGATCAACGAGTAACGCTCCTGTTTCATCAACTCAGCGAACAAATACTCATCGAAATCTGTGTTGGCAAAATCTTCGTTTATATCGGCTGCCTTGTTTATGCTGCTCTGCAGTTGTCTGAGCAGGTTCTTTTTCACGTCGTGGTGGAAATCCATATATTTTTCTCCTGATGTGTCTGAGCTATGTGGTTCCCCTCAAATTTCAGTTCCATTTGTTTCGGTGTTTATTGATACATCTGTTCGGCAACGCTCCCTGACCCGTCAGGCACCTGGTGTTTGCACGTCACGGACCAGTACTGTTTCGCACAGGCTGGCCCAGTTGATACAGAAGTCCCCTTCCTCCGTTTCCAAGACCAGGGATTGAGGACGGACCCGGTCATCAGGACGTAGTGTCCAAAACGTGGCGTGCTGCCTGGAAAGACAGCGTTCTACCTCGGCACACTCAAGTGGGTGACAGAGGAGTGTTGCCTTGCCTGATGGAACTTGAGTCGCCAGTAATTGCTTGACCAAGGCGCTAAGGCGCTGTGCCACAGGTGCTTCTTCAAGCAGGCAGAGGATGGTCTGGTTGGCAATAGAGGTGGCATATTGCTCCAGGTTGTCGCACATAACGTGCTGTTGTTTTTCCCATTCCTTGAGTTGCGCATTGGCCCGCCGCCAGAACTCCAGTGTGAGCTTTTCAAGGGCTTTTTCCCGGTGTTCGGTTGCCTGGCGCAGCAGTTCCTTGGCTTGGACCTTGGCACGGCTCAACAATTGACTGGCCCTGCGGCAATCCGCCAGCATTTCCTGGGAAATCAGGGTTTGCGGTAATCCTGGAGCACCGGTGCACAACTCGATTTTACGTATGTTCAACATCATCCGTTCTCTGCTCAGTTTGATAAGTGAAGGATTGCTCGCTTGGCATGGTGGTTGCTCGCCAGACTATGGCCTGCCACAGCGTGTCCAGGCGGTTTCGAGCATCATTGAGTGCGGGTGTGTGCTCTTCAGGGGGGTGGGTCCGACGGCGCTCAAACCGCAATCGAAGGCGTTGCCAGATGGCTGGGGTTACCCAGGCACGTAGCAATTGCAGTGGGTCTTCTTTACCGGACAACAGCGTGTCTGGGCGTAGTGCCTTGGACAGGCGCTGACACCACTCGTATTGGTCTTGGCTCAACTGGCTATCGGTGGCGGGGCGACAAACGTTGTCCAGCAGCGCCAGCATGCTCTCGAGTTGCTCCTGGGGGGCCAGCGCCAAGCGAAGGATTGTGGGGTGGGGCGTGGGCGGCAGGCAGGGTTCGATACCCAGCCGGGTATTCACGAAAACGTGCCGTGGGTGGCACAGGGCGCTCTGTGCATGATATTCGTCGAAGTTGCCCCAGTCGCTGTGTGAAAACTTCCACGGGAAAGCCCACCATCGGGCCCACTCCAACTGCTCACTCATGGGCCGGGGTGGCCGTGGTGAGTGTCTCACGCCGCAGGCGTTGACCACGCCTATGCCAGAACAGGGCGCCAGCCGGTACAAGTACTATGACGGCGGCTATCAACGCGAGGGTGCTGCGCCAAAAAACAAGGTCATCGCCCGGTATCAGAAACGGGCCGAAATAGCTCAGGCGTTGCTGCTCCTGGTAAGCCGTTGCGGGTACGAATACCACGGTCAGTTTTTGTGAGTTATCGACGGCCGTGGCCATGCCGGGAATGCTACTGGCGACCATCCGCCGGACGCGTCCGTGGATACTGTCAGGCTCCAGTCGCGGATCGTGTTTGATAAAGACCGAAGCGGATGCAGGTTGCACGGGTTCTCCAGGTGCAACGCGTTCTGGCAACACTACGTGGACCCGGGCGACAATCACCCCATCGATATTTGACAAGGTCGCCTCCAACTCCTGGGACAAGGCGTAGATGTAGCGGGCACGTTCCTCCAGTGGGGTGGAGATGACGCCTTCCTTGCGAAAGGTATCGCCCATTGTGGCGCGGGCCATCTTGGGCAAACCGACGGCATCAAGTGTACGCACTGCACGACTGATATCGGCGCTGTTCACTCGTACAACCACACCATCTTTGGCGGGGATTTTCTGGGCGCGTATGTGTTTGTCTGCCAGTTCCGCAATCACCTCATTGGCTTCCTGCTCGGAAAGCTGGCGACGGAGTTCGACACTGTCATTACACCCCGTGAGCACTAATGTCAGAGATAAAACCAACCCGGTGACCAGGAGACGAATCATGTTTACCTACTGCAGGTTGCTGATTTTTTCGATGAGCTGGGCACCCTTTGAGAGGCCCTTGACCAGCATCTGTGTTCCCAGCACCGTAGTGGACAGTTGGGTGGAGTAGCCGAGCGAGAAGTTTTCTCTCGTGCCGTTCCCCATCGCTTTCAGGGCTCTGCCCATATAGTTTGACGATTTGAGCAACTGGTTGGACATGTCCGTGAGGGCGTTCGGCGTAACCGTTGGGGCTACGGCTATTGCAGCTTGGCCTGAGTGCTCCAGGCTTGAGATGAAAAAGTTCACATCCTCGCTTTGGAACACAGGAGATGTAGCCATTGTGGAGGTTTTCAGGCGCTTTTCATCGGTTGATGAAAACGCCTGTAGCGCTTCTGTACGCATATAAAATCCCGAAGCTAGGCAGTGAGGCTGCGTCCCCTGCCAGGAGGCAGGGGACGCAGTGGGTTATCGAATTGCTTCAATATTTTTTTTCTTTTCACTCAGCTTGAAGGATTCGTTACCTTCCTTCAGGGATTCACGCTGGATGGCTCTACGTTCTGCTTTCAGGTCTTCGTTATCTCCGCCGCCAAAACCCAAATTTGAAGAGCCGCCACTATTACTATTACCAACGCCACTGACACCCATATTTGTTTACTCCATGATCATTAACGTAAAAGGTGTTTGCTGACAGTGTTTCAAATGCCCCTTGACGTTGGGCAGTCAAAGCCTGTAGCCATTATCTATGTGGTTGCAAATAGCATGTCGTTCCAAAGCCTGTGGGAGGAGCTGTATCGAAATATGTCCTTGTTGAGCAGTCTTCATTCACTCCAGCGATATTCCCAGTTGCTTCATTCGATGGTATAGCGTGCGTTTGGCGATATTCAGTTCGGTCGCCACACTGTCCACGTTATAAACATGGCGGCGCAGGGATTCTTCAATCAGAAGTTTCTCTATTTGCTGCAAGCGTTCTTTTAAGTTCAAATTATTGTCTTCGGTGCTCATTAAAGGCACTGAAGTTGGAGGCAGTCCCAGCACGAAACGCTTGGCGGTTGAGCGCAACTCTCGGACGTTACCGCTCCATGGGTGACACAGCAATTGTTGAATGAGGGTGCTGGGCGGTTGTGGAACTGGGCACTTAAAGTACTCTGCCTCTTGCCGGATCATGTTAAAAAATAACGGGATAATCCGCTCGGGGCGTTCACGTAAGGGGGGGAGGGTGATGTTGACGACATTCAGGCGAAAGTACAGGTCTCGTCTGAACGCACCTTGTTCCACCATGTCGTGCAGCGAATGTTGGGCTGAGGCTATGATGCGTATGTCCAGCGGGATAAACCGCGTAGAGCCCAGCCGCTCGACACCCCGAGCCTCCAGCACACGCAGCAATTTCGCTTGCAAAGTGAGTGGCATGCTATCGATTTCATCCAGGTATAAAGTGCCCAGATGGGCGGCTTCAATAAATCCTGCACGTGATTGTATGGCCCCGGTATAGGCGCCACTGTTGACTCCGAACAGTTGGCTTTCTGCAAGGCTTTCCGGTATCGCTGCGCAATTGATGGCAACAAAGTTACCTTTTCGATGAGATAAACGGTGCACACGTTGCGCCAGTGTATCTTTACCAGTGCCTGTTTCGCCCAACAGCAATATATCGATGTTCTGCGTGGCGGTATTGTGGATTGTGCTTTCGATATCCGGGCACTCGGTTAGCGATGTGTCAGTCTCGAACTCGTACTGATAGGAGGTCGACATATTGCTGTTGCTCCAATAATGTGTCGCTTCACTATTGTGGGATTAAAAGTTTGTTATATGTTGGTAAGTAGATAGTAAAATTTCTGGATTGTCATCGTGGTTAAAAATGGTAAATGGCGGCTTTGTTGTGCGAAAGGCTTGGCGGCCTGGGGTTTTATATAAGTCAAGTGTCTGGTTGTGTGGATATGCTTATTCTCGGCAGGAATAGTCTACAAGTAGCTGTGAGTTTTCTGTTGAGAAGATTTTTTGTCTGCGGAGTGGAATATTTGTATTTGAATCTTTTGATTTATAAGGTAAGTGATTGTTTCGTTGTGATGGGTAACAGAAATCATCGCCCACAAAAAAGCCGATGCAGAGCATCGGCTTTTTGTTCTACCGCTTGGATCGTACAGCCAGCTTACACGTTGAAGCGGAAGTGCATCACATCGCCATCCTTGACGACATATTCCTTGCCTTCCAGGCGCCATTTACCGGCTTCCTTGGCCCCGGCTTCACCCTTGAACTGGATAAAGTCGTTGTAGGCGATCACTTCCGCGCGGATAAAGCCTTTTTCGAAGTCGGTGTGGATCACACCGGCAGCCTGTGGCGCGGTGGCGCCGACCTTGACGGTCCAGGCACGTACTTCTTCGACGCCGGCGGTGAAGTAGGTCTGCAGGTGCAGCATTTCGTAGCCCGCACGGATCACGCGGTTCAGGCCAGGCTCTTCCAGGCCCAGGGCCTCGAGGAACATGTCTTTCTCTTCGCCGTCTTCAAGTTCGGCGATTTCCGCTTCGATCTTGTTGCAGACCGGTACAACCATTGCGCCTTCTTCTTCGGCAATGGCCAGGACCACGTCGAGCAGCGGGTTGTTCTCGAAACCGTCTTCAGCCACGTTGGCGATGTACATCACAGGCTTGGTGGTCAGCAGGTGGAAGCCCTTGATCACGGCCTTTTCGTCGACGCTCATGTTCTTCATCAGGCTGCGTGCCGGCTTGCCCAGGGTGAAGTGTGCGATCAACTGCTCCAGCAGGGCCTTCTGGACCACTGCGTCCTTGTCGCCGCCCTTGGCGTTGCGCGTGACCTTTTGCAGTTGCTTCTCGCAGCTGTCGAGGTCGGCGAAGATCAGTTCCAGGTCGATGATCTCGATGTCGCGTTTCGGGTCGACGCTGTTGGAGACGTGAATCACGTTCTCGTCTTCAAAGCAGCGGACCACGTGGGCGATGGCATCGGTCTCACGGATGTTGGCGAGGAACTTGTTGCCCAGGCCTTCACCTTTCGACGCGCCAGCCACCAGGCCGGCGATGTCGACGAACTCCATGGTGGTCGGCAGGATGCGCTTGGGATTGACGATGGCCGCCAGGGCCTCCAGGCGCGGATCGGGCATTGGCACGATACCGGTGTTGGGTTCGATGGTGCAGAAGGGGAAGTTCTCCGCCGCAATACCGGACTTGGTCAGGGCGTTGAACAGGGTGGACTTGCCGACGTTAGGTAAGCCGACGATGCCGCAATTGAATCCCATGGTGTTTCCCCTCGCAAAAAAGTCAGGCCTTCTGGCTGTGCAGGTTTTTCATCGCACGGTTCCATTCACCGGCGAAGATATCCGGCAGCACGCCGAGGGCAAAGTCGATGCTGGCATCGAGTTTTTCCTGTTCGGCGCGTGGCGCACGACCCAGGACGAAATTTGAAACCATACTGGCAACGCCTGGGTGGCCAATGCCGAGCCGCAGACGGTAAAACGTATTCTGATTGCCCAACTGCGCAATGATGTCGCGCAGGCCATTATGACCGCCGTGGCCGCCGCCTTGCTTGAGCTTGGCAACGCCGGGCGGCAGGTCCAGTTCGTCATGGGCCACCAGGATTTCTTCGGGTTTGATCCGGAAGAAGCCCGCAAGCGCCGCGACAGCCTGGCCGCTGCGGTTCATGTAGGTGGTGGGAATCAGCAGACGAACATCCTGACCCTGATGCGAGAAGCGTCCGGTCAGGCCAAAATATTTGCGATCGGCCACCAGATTGATGCCTTGGGCGTGGGCGATGCGCTCAACAAAAAGGGCCCCCGCGTTGTGCCGGGTCTGTTCGTATTCGGCGCCTGGATTTCCCAGGCCAACGATCAGTTTAATGGCAGTCACGACAGGGGCCCTTCCTTTGGAGTTGTGGATAACATCGCCGCAACCTCATTGCGGCGAAAGTGGACGACAGGAGCTCACTTATCCAGAGATAAACTTCGCGTTATCGCCCGCTTTCTCGCTACGTTTCGGTCCGCGATGTTTCCTCAAGCTCCGGCATTACAGAGTGAATTACTCTGCAGCGCCTTCTTCAGCTTCTGGAGCAACACGTGGAGCGTGGACGTTGGCAACAGCCTTGTCATCACCGTGAGCCAGAGCAACGAACTCAACGCCTTTAGGGGCCTTGAGGTCGGACAGGTGAACGATGTCACCGATTTCCAGAGCCGACAGGTCGACTTCGATGAACTCAGGCAGGTCTTTAGGCAGGCAGGTCACTTCGATCTCGGCGATAAGGTGCGAGACTTCGCCGCCTTTCTTGACCGGAGCTTCTTCACCAACAAAGTGCACAGGTACGATAGCGGTCAGTTTCTGACCTGCTACGACGCGTACGAAGTCAGCGTGCAGCACGTGACCTTTAGCTGGGTGACGTTGCAGGGCCTTGATGATGACGTTCTGCTTTTTGCCGCCAACGTTCAGCTCGATGATGTGGCTGTAGGCCGCATCGTTTTCGAGCAGTTTGGCAATTTCTTTAGCCAGCATGCTGATGGACTCAGGGGCTTTTTCGCCACCGTAGACTACAGCTGGAACCAGGCTTGCGAGACGACGCAGGCGGCGGCTCGCACCTTTCCCCAGGTCGGAACGCAGTTCAGCATTCAAAGTAAAATCGTTCATGTTGTATCTCCAAAATAACCACATTCGCCCCAGCGTTTGCGACCAGCGCTAAAGGCGATATGGGCAAAAAAGCCCCGCCCCAGCATTGTGCTGGGGCGGGGCGCTTTTCGTCAGGTTGATGCCGCCAGGGTTTGACCCTTAGCGGAACATCGCGCTGATCGATTCTTCATTGCTGATACGGCGAACCGCCTCAGCAACAACCGGTGCGATATCCAGTTGACGGATACGTGCACAGGCTTGAGCAGCAGCGGACAACGGGATGGTGTTAGTCACCACCAGTTCATCCAGCACAGAGTTCTCGATGTTCTCGATCGCTCGGCCCGACAGCACAGGGTGTGTGCAGTAGGCGAAGACTTTAGCCGCACCGTGCTCTTTCAAGGCTTTTGCCGCGTGGCACAAGGTGCCGGCGGTATCAACCATGTCATCGACCAGAATACAGGTACGCCCTTCGACATCACCGATGATATGCATCACTTCAGAGTGATTGGCTTTCTCGCGGCGTTTGTCGATGATCCCGAGGTCCACGCCCAGGGATTTGGCAACAGCCCGTGCACGCACGACGCCACCAATGTCCGGGGACACGATCATCAGGTTTTCAAAGCGCTGGTCTTCGATGTCATCCACCAGAACGGGGGAGCCGTAGATGTTATCTACCGGAATATCGAAGAACCCCTGGATTTGGTCAGCGTGCAGGTCAACCGTGAGAACACGGTCGATACCTACCACGGTCAGCATGTCAGCGACGACTTTCGCGCTGATAGCCACACGTGCGGAACGCGGACGGCGATCCTGACGGGCATAACCAAAGTAAGGGATTACAGCTGTGATTCGAGTCGCTGAGGAGCGGCGGAAGGCATCAGCCATCACGACGAGTTCCATCAGGTTATCGTTGGTCGGAGCGCAAGTCGGCTGAATAATGAAAACATCTTTACCGCGGACATTTTCATTGATCTCGGCTGTAATTTCGCCGTCGGAAAACTTACCGACAGAGATGTCACCGAGAGGGATATGCAGCTGACGTACGACACGTCGAGCCAGATCGGGGTTAGCGTTCCCCGTAAAGACCATCATCTTGGACACGCGCAGTACCTAGAGGCTGAGGGTAACCTGGATGAGTATAGAAAATGGCAGGGGCGGCTGGATTCGAACCAACGCATGGCAGGATCAAAACCTGCTGCCTTACCGCTTGGCGACGCCCCTGTATCTGTTGCAACGAGTACCCAGTACTCGGTTCCTTTAGAGCAGACTTTGCAGCTTGCGATGCAACATCGAAACGTTGCTTCCCTTTGCTACAAACCCTGTAAGGGTCTCTGTAAGAAGGGCCGAGACTTTATCAGCTTCAGCTTTGCTTGGGAAGCCCCCAAACACACAACTTCCAGTTCCGGTGAGTTTTGCTTCGGTAAATTTACCTAACAAATTCAATGCGTTACGTACATCTGGATAACGCCTTGCTACCACCGGTAAGCAGTCATTTCGACTGTTTCCCTTGGGAACGGGGCGCACTTTAATGGGAGAAGAGTTACGTGTCAACAACGGATCTGAAAAAATTTCTGCTGTACTTACAGATACTTGCGGAACAAGCACGACATACCACGGCTCTTCGGGGTCTACAGGGGTGAGTTTTTCCCCTACACCCTCAGCAAATGCGGCGTGTCCACGCACAAAAACCGGGACGTCGGCGCCCAGGGTCAGGCCCAGTGCGGCCAGGCGATCTTCATCCCAGCCAAGCTGCCACAAGTGATTGAGGCCGAGCAGGGTGGTCGCGGCATTCGAGCTGCCACCACCGATACCGCCACCCATGGGCAGGATTTTGTCGATCCAGATATCAATGCCCAGCGGGCAACCGGATTGTTCCTGAAGTTTTTTTGCGGCCTTCACGATCAGGTTGCTGTCATGGGGCACGTCGGCAAATTCGGTGTGCAGCTGAATCACGCCATCGTCGCGCACGGCGAAGGTCATCTCATCGCCATAATCGAGAAATTGAAACAGCGTCTGCAACTCGTGGTAGCCGTCTTCACGACGTCCGAGGATGTGCAGCATCAGATTGAGCTTGGCCGGGGAGGGCAGGGTCAGGCGTTCGCTCATGTCACTGCCCCAGCTTGCGTGGTTGCCAGTCCTTGATCACCAGCGTGACGTCAAGGTTGGAGCCGTGCAGCTTGATGCGTTCGGGCAGCCAGTAGCCGCTTTGTTCCACATAGCTGAGGTATTCGACCCGCCAGCCATCCTGCTCCAGGGTGGCCAGGCGGCTGTCGCCATTGAGGCTCAGACGGCTCTTGCTCTCGGGCGCGGGCAGGCCGCGAACCCACCAGACCAGATGGGAGACCGGCAGCTTCCAGCCGACCTGCTCTTCAAGCAAGGCTTCCGGCGATGGCGCTTCGTAGCGGCCCTGGTTGGCCACTTCCAGGCTCACTTGCCCCGGTCGACCGGTCAGGCGCGCAGCACCGCGACCCAGGGGGCCAGAAAGGCGGATGTCGTAATAGTCCTGGCGTTGCAGCCAGAACAAGGTGCCGCTGCCCGAATCCTTCGGTGCGCGAACCCCGATCTTGCCTTCGATCTGCCAGCCATCAATGCTGCTGAGCTGATCCTTATGCTGTCGCCACTGTGCCGGGTTGCCCTGGCCTTCGACGGACTCACGGGCACCGAAGCCCGCACAACCGGCGAGCAGGGCGATAAAACTGAAAACGATGGCGTGGCGCAAAAACATAGAATTAAAGAGTCTCGGATCCGGTCAGGCGCTTGATGGTGCTGCGCAGGATAGGGCTGTCGGGTTGTTCCTTGAGGAACTTGCCCCAGATTTGTCGGGCTTCGCGTTGTTTGCCCTGGGCCCAGAGCACTTCGCCCAGGTGCGCGGCGACTTCCTGGTCGGGGAATCGCTCCAGGGCCTGGCGCAGCAGGCGTTCGGCTTCATCGAGGTTGCCCAGGCGGTAATTCACCCAGCCCAGGCTGTCGAGCACTGCCGGGTCTTCCGGGTTGAGCTGGTGCGCCTGTTCGATCAGAGCCTTGGCCTCGGCATAGCGCGTCGTACGGTCTGACAAGGTGTAACCCAGGGCGTTCAGTGCCATGGCATTGTCCGGGTCGCGCTTGATGATCAGGCGCAGGTCTTTTTCCATCTGCGCCAGGTCGTTGCGTTTTTCGGCCAGCATGGCGCGGGTGTACAGCAGGTTCAGGTCGTCGGGGTATTGCAGCAGGGCCTGGGCGAGGATTTTCCAGGCGCGCTCCCCCTGATTGTTGGCCGACAAGGTTTCGGCCTGGATCAGATACAGCTGGATGGCGTAGTCCGGCTCGGCATCGCGGGCGGCGGCCAGGCGTTTTTCGGCTTCGTCGGTGCGGCCGTTATTCATCAGGATATCGGCCTGGCGCAGTTGTGCCGGCAGATAGTCATTGCCGGGGCCGACCTGGGCGTACTCGATCAGCGCGCCTTGCGGGTCATCCCGTTCTTCGGCGATGCGCCCCAGGTTCAGGTGGGCCGAATCGACATGGCTTTCCCGCGCGATCAGGTCTTCCAGGTAGCCCTTGGCCTCTTCCCAGGCCTTGGCTTCCAGGCAGACCAGCGCCAGGGAATAACGCAATTCGTCATCGTCCGGGTATTGCTGGACCAGGCTGGCGAACTCCACCTTGGCGTCTTCCATGCGGTCCTGTTCTACCAGCATGCGCGCATAAGTCAGGCGCAGACGCTTGTCGTCCGGATACTTCTTGATGCTTTTTTGCAGCAGCGGCAAGGCTTCCTTACCGCGGTTGAGGCTTTGCAGCAGGCGCGCGCGCAGCAGCAGCGGGGCGATCTCACCTTCTTCCGGCGGGTTTTGCTCCAGCAGCTTGAGGGCTGCTTGCGGTTCGTCATCCTGTTGCAGCAGCAGCGCCTTGCCAAATACCAGTTGGCCATTGCTCGGGTGCTTTTGCAGCAGGCGGTCGAAACTCTTCATCAGGCCATCGCGGGTGTCCTGGTCGGTGTCGGCAGCAGACAGGGCGAGGAAGTCGAAATGGGTATCGCCCTTGCCCTGCAAGACTTTCTCCATATAGACCATGGAGTCGTCGTAGCGCCCGGCACGTGCCAGCTGGATTGCCGCAGCGCGTTGGGCTTCGAGATCGTCCGGGGCGTTTTTCGCCCAGATCAGTGCGGTGTCCAGGGCGGCCTGGTCGGCGCCCAGGTATTCGGCGATGCGAAACGCGCGCTCGGAAATCCCCGGGTCCTGGGTATTGATGGCCTGGGTCACGTAGTTATCCAGGGCAATGTCGAAACGATTGCGCTGGCCGGCCAGCTCCGCGCTCAGCAGGCTGAACACCGTTTCTTCGCTGAACGAGGAATAAACCTTGGGCTTTTCAGGGGCGGGGGTGTTGTCTTCCACCGGCGCAGGACTCTGCGGCGATACGGGGGCCATGGACTGGCAGCCGCCTAGGAAGGCAAGGGCAAGGAGCAACGCGGAAGATCTATTCATATAGGAAGAGGACGACTAACCTGCGGTCGGATCATCATGACACAAGCCCTCGGCCAAACATAACCGAGTCTCAATTGGCGCCTTTATAGGCATAGGGCATTAGGACAATAGACGACGGTGGTTGTTCTGAATCAGTCGAAGTAGGACAATTGTCGGCTTCTCGACATCATCAGCGATATTGAATGGCCTTCCTTGCTCTGGGTATCAACCACAAGACTGCTTCTGTAGACGTCCGCGAGCGCGTGGCGTTTACCCCGGAGCAGTTGGTTGAGGCTTTGCAGCAGCTGTGCCGGCTCACCGACAGCCGCGAAGCTGCGATCCTTTCCACCTGCAACCGCAGCGAGCTCTATATAGAGCAGGAACATCTTTCGTCGGATGGGGTGCTGCGCTGGCTGGCTGATTACCACCATTTGAGCCTGGATGACCTGCGCGCCAGCGCTTATGTGCATGAAGATGATGCGGCAGTTCGTCACATGATGCGTGTGGCGTCCGGGCTCGACTCGCTGGTGTTGGGCGAACCGCAGATCCTCGGCCAGATGAAATCGGCCTACGCCGTAGCCCGCGAAGCCGGGACCGTGGGGCCGTTGTTGGGGCGTTTGTTCCAGGCCACTTTCAACTCGGCTAAACAGGTGCGCACTGATACGGCCATCGGTGAAAACCCGGTCTCTGTGGCGTTTGCCGCCGTCAGCCTGGCCAAGCAGATTTTCAGCGACCTGCAACGCAGCCAGGCCCTGCTGATCGGCGCGGGCGAGACCATCACCCTGGTCGCCCGGCACCTGCATGACCTGGGCGTGAAGCGCATAGTGGTGGCCAACCGGACCCTGGAGCGCGCCAGCATCCTGGCCGAAGAGTTCGGCGCCCACGCCGTGTTGCTCGCCGATATTCCGGCCGAACTGGTGCGCAGCGATATCGTCATCAGCTCCACCGCCAGCCAGTTGCCGATCCTTGGCAAGGGCGCGGTGGAAAGCGCCCTGAAACTGCGCAAGCACAAACCGATTTTCATGGTGGATATCGCCGTTCCCCGGGATATCGAGCCGGAAGTCGGCGAGTTGGACGACGTTTACCTCTATAGCGTCGACGATCTGCACGAAGTGGTCGCCGAAAACCTCAAGAGTCGCCAGGGCGCTGCCCAGGCCGCCGAGGAAATGGTCGCGATCGGCGCCGATGACTTTATGGTGCGCCTGCGCGAGCTGGCCGCCGTGGATGTGCTCAAGGCCTATCGCCAACAGGGCGAGCGCTTGCGTGACGAAGAGTTGATCAAGGCCCAGCGCCTGCTGGCCAATGGCGGCAACGCTGAAGACATTTTGATGCAATTGGCCCGTGGCCTTACTAACAAGCTGTTGCATGCTCCCAGCGTACAGCTTAAAAAACTGACAGCCGAAGGCCGCCTCGATGCGCTGGCCATGGCCCAGGAACTTTTTGCCCTCGGAGAGGGCGCGTCAGACAGCTCTTCGGATAAAAAACCGCAATGAAAGCGTCACTGCTCAATAAACTGGACGTGCTCCAGGACCGTTTCGAAGAACTGACCGCCTTGCTCGGCGATGGCGAGGTTATTTCCGATCAGACCAAATTCCGTGCCTATTCCAAGGAATACGCCGAAGTTGAGCCGATTGTCACCACCTATTCACAACTGCTCAAAGTGCAGGCCGACCTCGAAGGTGCCCAGGCACTGCTCAAGGACAGCGACCCGGACATGCGTGAAATGGCCGTGGAAGAAGTCCGCGAAGCCAAAGATAAGCTCATCGAGTTGGAGGGCGACCTGCAACGCATGCTGCTGCCCAAAGATCCCAACGACGGGCGTAACGTATTCCTGGAAATCCGCGCCGGTACTGGCGGTGACGAGGCGGCGATCTTCTCCGGCGACCTGTTCCGCATGTATTCGCGCTATGCCGAGCGGCGCGGCTGGCGCGTGGAAATCCTCTCGGAAAACGAAGGGGAGCACGGTGGCTACAAGGAAATCATTGCCCGGGTCGAAGGCGAGAACGTCTACGGCAAGCTGAAATTCGAGTCCGGCGTGCACCGCGTACAGCGTGTGCCCGCCACCGAATCCCAGGGCCGTATCCACACCTCGGCCTGCACCGTGGCGGTATTGCCCGAGCCGGACGAGCAGGAAGCCATTGAAATCAACCCGGCAGACTTGCGGGTCGACACTTACCGCTCGTCGGGCGCCGGTGGCCAGCACGTCAACAAGACCGACTCGGCGATCCGCATCACCCACTTGCCGTCCGGCATTGTGGTGGAGTGCCAGGAAGAACGCTCCCAGCACAAGAACCGTGCGCGGGCCATGTCCTGGTTGTCGGCCAAGCTCAACGACCAGCAGACCAGCGCCGCCGCCAACGCCATTGCCAGTGAGCGCAAGTTGCTGGTGGGCTCGGGTGACCGCTCCGAACGCATTCGCACCTATAACTACGCTCAGGGCCGGGTTACCGACCATCGGGTCAACCTGACCCTGTATTCCCTGGACGAGATCCTTGCCGGTGGCGTGGACGCAGTGATCGAGCCGTTGCTCGCCGAATACCAGGCGGACCAACTGGCCGCGATAGGTGAATAAATGACCATTATTGCCAGCTTGCTGCGCGCCGCCGACCTGCCGGACTCGCCTACCGCGCGCCTGGATGTGGAGTTGTTGCTGGCCGCTGCCTTGGGCAAGTCCCGCAGCTACCTGCACACCTGGCCGGAAAAAATCGTCAGCAGCGAAGACGCGCTGCGCTTTGCCGACTACCTGCAACGTCGCCGCAGCGGCGAGCCGGTGGCCTATATCCTTGGCCAGCAAGGTTTCTGGAAGCTTGACCTGGAAGTCGCGCCGCACACCCTGATCCCGCGCCCGGACACCGAACTGCTGGTGGAAGCGGCCCTGGAGTTGTTGTCCGCCACCCCGGCCAATGTCCTCGACCTGGGCACTGGCAGCGGCGCCATCGCCCTGGCCCTGGCCAGCGAGCGCCCGGCCTGGCGCGTGACGGCGGTGGATCGCGTGCTGGAAGCCGTGGCCCTGGCCGAGCGCAATCGCCAGCGCCTGCACCTGGAAAACGTCACGGTGCTCAATAGTCATTGGTTCAGCGCCCTCAAAGATCACACCTATCACCTGATC
Source organism: Pseudomonas sp. WS 5411 (assembly GCF_012985595.1). Classification (NCBI taxonomy): domain Bacteria; kingdom Pseudomonadati; phylum Pseudomonadota; class Gammaproteobacteria; order Pseudomonadales; family Pseudomonadaceae; genus Pseudomonas; species Pseudomonas sp. WS 5411. The sequence goes on along the minus strand of NZ_JAARMC010000009.1, from coordinate 103,277 downwards.
ATCAGCAACCCGCCCTATATTGCCGACAGCGATCCGCACCTGGCGGCGGGCGATGTGCGTTTCGAGCCGGCCAGCGCATTGGTGGCCGGCCACGACGGCCTGGACGACCTGCGCCTGATCATCGCCCAGGCGCCGCAGCACCTGGAGGCCGGTGGCTGGTTGTTGCTCGAGCATGGTTACGACCAGGCTCCGGCCGTGCGCGACCTGCTGCTGGCGCAAGGTTTCGAAGAGGTCCACAGCCGTATCGACCTCGGCGGCCATGAGCGCATCAGCCTGGGACGCCGGCCGTGCTGACCGATCAGGAGCTGTTGCGCTACAGCCGGCAGATCCTGTTGCAACAGGTCGATATCGACGGCCAGTTACGCCTGAAAAACAGCCGCGTGCTGATTGTCGGCCTTGGCGGCCTGGGCGCTCCGGTGGCCTTGTACCTGGCAGCGGCTGGCGTCGGTGAGCTGCATCTGGCGGACTTTGACACCGTCGACCTGACCAACCTGCAACGCCAGATCATCCACGACACCGATAGCATCGGCCTGAGCAAGGTCGATTCCGCCATCGGCCGCTTGAGCGCGATCAACCCCGAGATCCGACTGATTGCCCACCGCACGGCGCTGGACGCTGATTCGTTGGCCGCCGCTGTGTCCAATGTGGACCTGGTGCTCGACTGTTGTGACAACTTCGCCACCCGCGAAGCGGTGAACGCGGCGTGCGTGGCAGCTGGCAAGCCCCTGGTCAGCGGCGCGGCGATTCGCCTCGAAGGCCAGCTCTCGGTGTTTGATCCGCGGCGCCCGGAAAGCCCGTGCTACCACTGCTTATATGGGCACGGCAGCGATACCGAGCTGACCTGCAGCGAAGCCGGCGTCGTCGGCCCGCTGGTGGGGTTGGTCGGCAGCCTGCAAGCCCTGGAAGCCCTGAAGCTGCTGGCTGGCTTTGGCACACCGCTGGTTGGGCGCCTGCTGTTGATCGACGCCCTGGGCACACGTTTTCGCGAACTGCGGGTCAAGCGCGATCCCGGTTGCAGCGTCTGCGGCAGCCAGCATGGTTAAGGATGCACCGATTGGTGTGTTCGACTCCGGCGTTGGCGGGCTGTCGGTGCTGGACGAAATTCATCGTTTATTGCCCCGTGAGTCGCTGCTGTACGTGGCGGATTGCGGGCATATCCCCTACGGCGAGAAAACCCCGGCGTTCATTCGCGAACGTTCGCGGGTGGTCGCGGAGTTTTTCCGCGAGCAGGGCGCCAAGGCTTTTGTGATCGCCTGCAACACGGCAACCGTAGCCGCGGTTGCGGACTTGCGTATTGATTATCCGGATTGGCCCCTGGTGGGCATGGAGCCGGCAGTCAAACCGGCCGCCGCCGCGACCCGCAGCGGGGTGATCGGTGTGCTCGCCACCACGGGCACCCTGCAAAGCGCCAAGTTCGCCGCGTTACTGGACCGCTTTGCCAGCGATGTGCGGGTGGTCACTCAACCCTGTCCGGGGCTGGTGGAGTTGATCGAGGCCGGCGACCTGGGCAGCCCGGCGCTGCGCCAGTTGCTGCAGGGGTACGTCACGCCGCTGGTTGAGGCCGGGTGCGACACCATCATCCTCGGTTGCACTCATTATCCTTTTCTCAAGCCATTGCTGGCGACGATGCTGCCACCGACGGTCATCCTGATCGACACCGGGGCGGCCGTGGCGCGTCAGTTGCAGCGTCTGCTGGGCGAGCGCCAACTGCTGGCCGAGGGCAATCCTCGGGCTGCGCAGTTCTGGACTAGCGGTGATCCGCAGCATCTAAGAAATATCCTACCCACACTGTGGAAGTTCAGCGGCGTTGTGCGAAGCTTCGGTCTGTGAAAAATTCGTGAAATAGCGGGTTTTTTAGCTGAACTTCTGCGTAGTCCGTGATTTCTATAGCTCTTGATTAGCGGTACACAACCATACAACTTCGTTTGGAAAGGATGTTTCTTATGAAGCGCTTGTTCTGTTTGGCTGCGATTGCAGCCGCTGTGTTGGGACACTCGGTTTCGGCCCAGGCTGCCGGCCTGGAATTTGCGGTAGGGCATACCAGCGATTCGACCATGACTTATCGTCTGGGCCTGCAATCGGACTGGGACAAGAGCTGGTGGCAGAGCGATGTGGGGCGCCTGACCGGCTACTGGAGCGGCGCTTATACCTTCTGGGACGGTGATGAACGTGCGAGTGTCAGCAGCCTGTCGTTTTCGCCGGTGTTTGTGTACGAATTCGCCGGCGAGTCGGTGAAACCCTATATCGAAGCGGGGATCGGCGTGGCGCTGTTCTCACGCACCCGGATCGAGGACAACAACATCGGCGGGGCCTTCCAGTTCGAAGACCGCCTGGGCTTCGGCTTGCGTTTTGCCGGCGGGCATCAGGTGGGGATCCGTGCCACGCACTATTCCAACGCAGGCATCAGTAGTCACAACGATGGTATCGAGAGCTATTCGTTGAACTACACCCTGCCGCTCTGATATTCCCCGGCACAGCAGAACCCATGTGGAAGCCGGGCTTGTGTGGGAGTCGGGCTTGCCCGCGATGCAGATGGCTCGGTACTTCAGACAAACCGAAGTGATGCTATCGCAGGCAAGCCAGCTCCCACATAAGCCCGCTCCCCCATTTGAGCTCGGCAGTTTTCACGGTCAGCGGTAGACCGTCGCAATCCCCTGGCGCTCTTCAAGGCACTCCGGCGCGCCCATCTCGAACTCCCGGCAAATCAGCGGTCGCTTCTCATAGATAGTGCACATCATCGTGTCGCGATCCAGCGCCGCGCACCAGCCGTCGTCCAGGCGCAGCATGACTTCGCCGCCCCAATCGTCCGTGTCGATATAGCGATCAGGCACGCCAGTGTCGGTGATCAACATGACTTCCAGTTGGCAGCAGCAAGCTGCACACGTGGAGCACGTCACGGCGGGTTCGGCGATTTGAATGTGGGGAATGGTGGTCATAGGCGCGCAGTGTAAGGCAAGCCGGTCGGGCGCGTGTGAAAGCTCTGACGGACGTCAGCGCGCGAGCCGGTGCAGGCCAGGAAACACCACAGCCCACAGCAGTGCGATGGCCGCCAGGGTCGGGGCCGTGGCAAACCCGAAGCTCACGCCTGCCAACTGGCTACCGGCGTAGTACGACAGCGGCCCGCCCACTGCTCCCAGCAGGCTTGCCCGCCACCAGGGCCGGGCGCTCCAGGCCAGGCAGTGGCGCAAGGTAGTCGCCAGCAGCGCCCACAGCAAGATTAACCACAGAGGAATCAACGGGCCTGGATCACTGAATTCAAATACACCGGCCGTGCGCAACAGTGTGTCGAGCAGGGTACCCAGCACGGTCACGCTCAAGATCAACCGCCCTTCAACGGCCCACGAAGTTATCCACAGCAGGTGGATCGCCAGCACGCCCAGCCCGAGCAATAACCACAGGCTGTCGCCACCCATCACACAGGCAAACCAGCCGCACTGGAACAGCGCGGCATTGGCCAGGTTTTTAAGCATTGAAGCGCCCGAGCAGTGGTTGTGTCACCGCGCCAGGTTTGGCCAGCAGCAATTGCGCGGTGCCGATGGTGCGTTCCATAAAACCACCTTCGCAGTAGCACAGGTAGAACTCCCACAACCGCAGGAAGTATTCGTCGTAGCCCAGTTCCGTGAGGCGGCCATGGGCACGGCGAAAATTCTCATGCCACAAGCGCAGGGTTCGCGCGTAATGCAGGCCGAAGTCTTCCATGTGCAGCAGGTTCATATCGGTGTCGCGACTGACGATCTGCAACATCTTCTGTACACAGGGCAGGGCGCCACCGGGGAAAATGTAGCGCTGGATAAAGTCGACGCTGCTCTTGGCCTGTTCATAGCGTTGTTCGCGGATGGTGATGGCCTGCAACAGCATCAGCCCGTCGCTCTTGAGCAAGTGCGCGCATTGCTTGAAGTAGGTGGGCAGGAAACGATGGCCCACGGCCTCGATCATTTCAATGGACACCAGTTTGTCGTACTGCCCGCTCAAGTCGCGGTAGTCCTGCAACAGCAATGTCACCTGATTCTGCAAGCCCAGGGCCTGGATGCGCTGTTCGGTGTAGGCAAACTGCTCTTTGGACAAGGTGGTCGTGGTGACCCGGCAGCCATACTGCTGCGCCGCGTACAGGGCCATGCTGCCCCAGCCGGTGCCGATTTCCAGCAGGTGGTCCGAAGGCTTGAGCGCGAGTTTCTGGCAGATGCGTTCGAGCTTGTTGAGCTGCGCCTGTTCCAGGGTGTCGTCGGCGGTGAGGAACTGCGCCGCCGAATACATCATGGTCGGGTCGAGAAACTCCTGGAACAGGTCGTTGCCCAGGTCGTAGTGAGCAGCGATGTTCTTTTGCGAGCCCTTGCGGGTATTGCGGTTGAGCCAGTGCAGGCCCTGGGTGAATGGGCGGGCCAACTTGGCCAGGCCGCCTTCCAGGGCATCCAGTACCTCAAGGTTGCTGACCATCACCCGCACCACCGCGGTCAGGTCCGGGCTACTCCAGTAACCATGAATAAACGCCTCGCCGGCGCCGATGGAACCGTTGGCGGCTACCAGGCCCCACACCGCCGGGTCGAGGATCTGGATTTCCCCCAGCAAGTGCGCCTCCCGTGCGCCGAACACCTGGCGCTCACCGTCCTCGACCACCACCAGTTGGCCGTGACGCAGGTTGCCGAGTTGACGCAGCACGGCCTTGCGCAACAACGCGCCGGTCAGGCCATTGACGTTCAGGCGATTGGATTTGACCGATAAGCTAGGGGATTTCATGGCGGCGATCCTTGGGATACCCAGTTGCACAGGCGCCATCGGCGGCCTGATGGGGGAAAATCGGTGTGCGTTTAAGCAGCAAGCGCAGGGCTTGCCAGTAAATTGCCAGGCCGGTCTTGGCGGTCATCCACGGGAAGCGCCACAAGTAGCGATGCAGGCTGGCGCGGTCCAGGGCTTCGCGTTGCAGGCTCAAGGTGGCGTCGAACACCTTGGTCTCGCCCTGCCAGTCGGCCATATGCACCCCCAGGCGCTGGCCGGGTGGGCTGAAGCTCATGCGGTATTCCAGGTCTCGGGGCAAGAACGGCGACACATGAAACGCCTTGGCCACCGCGAAATGCTGGTGCTCGCCGCCCGCCAGGGCGCGGGCCGGCAGCACGTAGTGATAGCGTTCGCGCCACGGGGTGTTGGTCACTTCACAGACAATCGCCGCCAGTTGCCCATCAGCCTCGAAGCAGTAAAAGAAACTCACCGGGTTGAACGCCAGGCCCCAACTGCGGACCTGGGTCAGCAGGCAGACAGCGCCCTGTGGGGTATGCCCCAACGCCGTACTGACCACCTGGCGCACGGCATCAGTCAAACAGGTGCCATCGCGGGTCAATTCAGGCAGGTAGTCCTGCTGGCGCAATGAAAACGGCGCGAAGCGGCCACGGCCGGCGAACGGCGACAGCCCCAGCACCTGCTCCTGTTCGCTGAGGTCCAGGTACAGCAGGCCGATGCGATAGCGAAACGCATGCCCCTTGGCGGTAAATCGCCGATGGGCGATCCAGCCACTGTAGAGGGCGCTGTTCACAGGGTTTCCCCGAAGGCCTGGGCCACGCGCAGGGCACTGACCACGCCGTCTTCATGAAAGCCGTTGGCCCAGTAGGCCCCACAATAATAGGTGTGCTGGGCGCCATGCAGTTCTTCCCAGCGCGCTTGCGCCGCCACCGCCGCCAGGCTGTATTGGGGATGGGCATAGGTGTAGCGGGCAAGGATTTTCAGCGGGTTGATAATTGCTGTCTGATTGAGGCTCACGCAAAAGGTGGTGGGGCTGTCGATGCCTTGCAGGATGTTCATGGCGTAGGTGACGGCCGCTGGCTTGTGCATACTGGCGTCCAGTCGATAGTTCCAGCTGGCCCAGGCCAGTGGGCGATCGGGCAGCAAGCGGGTGTCGGTGTGCAGGGCCACGTCGTTGTCGGCGTAGGTTATTGCCCCAAGAATTTGCTGCTCAGCCTGGCTCGGGTCGTTCAGCAGGGCCAGGGCCTGGTCGCTGTGGCAGGCGAAGACGACCTTGTCGAAAATTTCGCGGCCATCGGCACTGTGGATGACCACACCTTCCAGTGTGCGCTCGACTTTTTGCACCGGGCAGTTGAGGCGGATCTGTTGGCGAAACGAATCGGTCAGGGGCTCGATATAACGGCTGGAACCGCCCTCGATCACACACCACTGCGGCCGATTGTTCACCGACAGCAGGCCGTGGTTCTTGAAGAAGCGCACGAAGAACTGCAGCGGAAACCCCAGCATGTCCGCCAGGGGCATCGACCAGATCGCCGCGCCCATGGGCACGATGTAGTGCCGGATAAAGCGTGGGCCGTAGTTGCCCGCCTGCAGGTATTCGCCCAGGGTCGTCTGTGCGCTGATGCGTTGCTCCTGCAAATCCAGCGGCGCCTGGCGATTGAAGCGCAGGATATCGCGCAACATCCCCCAGAAGCCGGGGGACAGGATATTGCTGCGCTGGGCGAACAGGCTGTTGAGGTTATTGCCGTTGTACTCGAGGTTTTCCTCTGGGGCACAGACCGAGAAGCTCATTTCGGTCGGTTTGAACGGCACGCCGATCTGCCTCAGCAAACGGATGAAGTTGGGGTAGGTCCAGTCGTTGAACACGATAAAGCCGGTGTCCACCGCGTAATGTCTGCCATCGACGGTCACGTCTACCGTATGGGTATGGCCACCAATCCGGTCGGCGGCTTCGAACAGGGTGATGTCGTGGCGGCGACTGAGCAGGTAGGCACTGGTCAGCCCGGAAATCCCACTGCCGATAATGGCGATCTTCACAGGTCGTCCTTTTGTGGCGGTGGGCTGCGCAGCATGCGCTTGCCGATGATCAGTTGCGCGCGGTTCGGCAGTTTCGACAAAGGCCAGAGGGTGGCAATAAACAGTGCCGGGAAGGCGATCTCTAGTGGGCGTTTTTCCAGTTTGCCGAAAATATGCCGCGCTGCCTTGTCAGCCGGCCAGCTCAAGGGCATCGGGAAATCATTGCGTTCGGTCAACGGCGTATCGACGAAGCCGGGGCTGACCACCGTGACATCAATGCCTTCGGGAGACAGGTCGATGCGCAGCGATTCGAACAAATAGCGCAGGCCTGCCTTGGACGCGCCGTAGGCTTCTGCGCGGGGCATCGGCAGGTAGGTGACGGCACTGGCGACGCCCACCAGGTGCGGGGTTGACCCGGCGCGCAGCAGCGGCAATGCGGCTTCGATGCAATAACTGCTAGCCAGCAGGTTGGTGCGCACCACGTGTTCGATAATCGACGCATCGAACTGCTTGGCATCCACATATTCGCAGGTGCCGGCATTCAGGATCACGGTGTCCAGGGCGCCCCAGGTTTGCATGATGTGCTCGCCGATTTCCCGTACCACCTGGCTGTTGGTCAAGTCGCCGGGGACCACCAGCACTTGCCCGGGGTAACGTTGCGCAAGTTGCTCCAGCGGCGCTTGGGTGCGCGCACTCAGCGCGACCTGCGCCCCACTGCCGAGCAACTCTTCGGCCAGGGCCGCACCGATACCGCTGCTTGCCCCGGTCAGCCAATAACGGCGTGGCGATGTCAGGCTCATGCCATTCTCCCTTTCAACCAACGGATCAACCGGCCGAGTACCGGCAGGTGTTCGTAAAGCAGCGCTCCGGCATCAAAGTAGTCGCGGTGCCGGTAAACCTTGTCGTGCCATAACAGGTGAGAGCAGCCTTGCACCTGAATCTGTTGGCCGCCCGCCAACCGCGGGTGGCAAAAGCTCATGGTCCAGCGCAGGTAACCTTCGCCTTCGGCCACGTGGTCGAAACCGTGGAAGTCAAAATGCAATGGGTCGACGTTGCTGTAAAGCTCGGCAAAGTACGCCTTCAGCGCGCTGATACCGTGGACCTGGTGCAGTGGATCGGTAAACGCTATGTCCTGGCTGTACAGGCTGTCGAGCCGGTGCAGGTTGTGTTTGTCCAGGGTGGCGAAGGACTCGGCGAACTGGCGCAGGAAGTCACTCATACACACCCCCTGCCGCCTGGCGCGAGGGCAGGGCACGAAAGGCCGCCAGCGCCCGCTCGCGGGAAGACTTCAGGTCGACGATGGGCCGTGGGTAGTCGGCCACGCCAAACAGCCCGCCGACAGCGTCGGGGTTGTGCACTTCCTTTTTGTTCAATCCCGCCAGTTGTGGCAGCCACTGCTTGATAAAACGCCCTTCGCCATCGAATTTCTCGGACTGGCTCAACGGGCTGAAAATGCGGAAGTACGGTGCCGAATCGGTGCCGGTGGACGAACTCCATTGCCAGCCGCCGTTATTGGCCGCCAGGTCGCCGTCGATCAAGTGGCGCATAAAAAAGCGCTCGCCTTCGCGCCAGTCGATCAGCAGGTTCTTGGTCAGAAACATCGCCACCACCATGCGCAGGCGGTTATGCATCCAGCCGGTTTCCAAGAGCTGGCGCATCGCGGCATCAATGATCGGTAGGCCGGTGCGTGCCTCTTGCCAGGCGGCCAGATCAGCGGGAGCGTGGCGCCAGGCCACAGCTTCGGTTTCCGGGCGAAAGGCACGATGGCGCGACACCCGTGGGTAACCCACCAGGATATGTTTGTAGAACTCGCGCCACAGCAACTCGTTGATCCAGGTGATTGCGCCGATGTCGCCGCTTTCGAATTCACCCTGGTTACTTTGCAGCGCCGCATGCAGGCACTGGCGTGGCGAAATCACGCCGGCGGCGAGGTACGCAGACAGTTGGCTGGTGCCGGGCTTGGCCGGGAAGTCGCGTTCATCCTTGTAATAGCTGATTTGTGCGTCGGCAAACTGGGCAAGGCGTCGCTGCGCCTCATCTTCACCGGCCGGCCAAAGGGCGCGTAGGGTGTCGCTGGGCGGGGCAAATCCCTTGACCTGCTCGGGAACTGCATCACTGGCGAACGGCAGCGCGGCCTGCGCCTTGGGCGTCGCCACCCGGCGCGGCAGGGCACTGTGCAGGCGGTTGTAACAGACCTTGCGAAACTGGCTGAACACCTGGAAGTAAGTGCCGGTCTTGGTCAATACGCTGCCAGGCTGGAACAGCAGTTGGTCCAGATAGCTGTGAAACCCTACCCCGTGTGCTTCCAGAGCCTGGGCCACGGCGGCATCGCGCCGGCTTTCGTGGATCCCGTATTCTTCGTTGGTGTGCACGCTCTCGACTGACAGTGTCTGGCACACCTGCACCAGTACCTGTGGCACCTGGTCCCAAGTGTCGGCATGGCGGATCAGCAGGGGAATATTCAGCTCTCCCAGGGCCAGGCTCAGGGCCTTGAGGTTGCGCAGCCAGAAGTCCACCTTGCACGGCGCATCGTCATGGGCCAGCCACTGATCGGCGGTAATCAGGTACACCGCCGCTGTCGGGCCGCGCTGGCAGGCGGCAGCGAGGGCGGTGTTGTCATGCAGGCGCAGGTCGCTGCGCAGCCAGATCAGATGCATTAGAGAAGCCCACGCTGGATCAGGAGCTGATGGGCCGACAAGGGGTCTTCGGCCAGCACCAATTGAGGGGTGTCCTGAGTTAATACGGATAACTCGGCTTGATGGATGCACACCGTTGGTCCGGCGATCAGGATCGGGCAGTGGGTGCCGCTCAGCAGTTTCGGCAAGGTCGCTAAATGGAGGGCCTTGCTCGAGTACAGCAGCACGGCGCGCGGTTGCAGGTGCTCGACAGCCAGGGCCAGTTCGCCGGTGGGCAACGGCCAGTCGAAAACTTCCACCGGGCAATCGGCGCTGCTGGCCAGCCAGGCGCTCAGCCACAGGTGCGGTTCGAGCGGCAGGTCGGAATGGTTGATCAGCAACAATGGCGGGCCGTTGAGCTGGCGGTTGTTGTGATACATCCGTGCGCCGAACTTGCTGCGCAGCCAGGAATGGAAAAACACCCGCTCCATCTGCGCGCCGAACTGGCCTTGCCAGCGCTGCTCCAGCTCCTTGAGCAGTGGCAACAGCAGTTGCTCGCACAGGGTACGCGGTGGGTAAAGGGCCATGGCCTGGTTGAACACGTCGTCGACCCGGCGCTCGGCCAGTTGACCGATGGCCTGGATCAAGGTCTGGCGCAGGTTCTGCCATTCGTTTTCGACGCTGTCGTCCACCGGCTGGGCGTTGTCGATCAACTGCTTGACCTGGCTTACCGGTACGCCTCGGTTGAGCCACGTCAGGATAGTCTGGATGCGCTGCACATGGTCGGCGTTGAACAGCCGATGGCCCTTGGGCGTACGCTGCGGCACGATCAGGCCGTAACGCCGTTCCCAGGCGCGCAGGGTCACCGCGTTGACCCCGGTCTGGCGGGCCACTTCGCGAATCGGCAGCCAGCCTTGTTCCAGGGCCAGGGCCACATCTTCGACGGGTTGGGCAGGGGGTTGCGGAGAAACATTCATGGGTTAGATCGCATTACGCAGGCTGAGATTTTCCGGATGCGGTTGCAGGTAGGCCTGCTGCGCGATGTAGCGGTCCGGGTGTTGGCGAAAGTGATGTTTGAGCAAGGTCAGCGGCACGACCAGCGGCACGATGCCTTGCCGGTATTGGCTGATCAGTGCCTGCATTTCCTGTTTGTCTGCGGCGCTCAGGGCCTGCTTGAGGTAACCGCTGATGTGCTGCAACACATTGGAATGGGTGCCACGGGTGGCGCACTTTTTCAGGGCCGTCATCAGCTCGCTGAAATACTCGGCGGCCAGCACTGGCAGGTCACAGTCCTTGCTCATGCTGCCCAGCAGGTTGCCCAGGCTTTTGTAGTGGGCCGGACTATGGGCCATCAGCAGGTATTTATAGCGCGAGTGGAAGGCCAGCAGCTGGTGACGGGTCAGACCCTGCGCCAGCAATTGTTGCCATGTGGCATAGACAAAGACCCGGGTCAGGAAATTTTCCCGCAGCACCGGGTCGTGCAGGCGGCCATCTTCCTCCACCGGCAGGTTGGGATGGCGTGCGCAGAATGCCTGGGCATAGATGCCGCGCCCACCGCCCTCGGCCGGGGTGCCGTTGTCGCGGTAGACCTTGACCCGTTCCAGGCCGCAGGACGGTGATTTCTGCATGAAAATATAGCCGCACAGGTCCGTATGTTCGGCGGCCATGCGCTGGCCGTACTCATCCAGTGCGCCGGTCACATTCAGTTCGCGGTGGACTGTGCCCACGGCTTGCGGCTGGAGTGGGTCGCCCACCAGGCGAATCGGCTCACGGGGGATGCCCAGGCCAATAGCGACTTCGGGGCACAGTGGCACGAAGTCGAAATAGTCACTGAGTGTCTGGCTGCACAGGGGGGATTGTTTGTGCCCGCCGTTGAAGCGCACGTTTTCGCCGAGCAGGCAGGCGCTGATGGCGATTTTTGGTTTGCCGGTGACGGACACGTTGCAGGACATGGCAAAGCCTCGACAAGATTCCTGTACAGTTAATGTTTTCTGTACAACTAATCTCATCATAGGTTTTGCGCTGTACAAGTCAAATAGTTTGTACAAGTTTTTTGATGAGGTTATTGCCAGCCCATTTTCCAGCGCTCGGCATCTTGCAGGCTCTGCCAGGTCAGGCGTTCTCCGCGCCGGGTCAAGACGGCTTGCAGTTCAATCTCCAGTACGTTGTCTTCTTCATCGCGAAACAACTCGGTGACCAGGAAATGTTTTTCCTTGTTTCGCGGGTGGGTTGCTGTCCATTTGGAGAGCAGCAGTTTTGTTGGATTGATGCGGTTCATTGCAGGTGTCCGAGCAAGCGCCGCGCGGCTTCCTGGCCGCTGAGCCACGCGCCTTCGACCCTGCCTGACAGGCACCAGTCGCCACACACGTACAGGCCCAGGTCGGCATCCGCCAGTACTCCCCATTCATGGCTGCCCGCCGGGCGGGCGTACAGCCAGCGGTGGGCGAGGCTGAAGGAGGGCGCCGGCATGCTGCAATGCAGCAATTCGGCAAAGGCGCCGTGCAGCAATTCGATGATGGCTTCCTTGGGCAGGTCCAGGTGCTGTTTGCTCCAGGCACTGGTGGCGTGCAGGATCCAGGTATCTGGCGTGGCGTCCCGCCCTGGTTTGCTGCGGTTGCGGGCCAGCCAGTCGAGGGGGCTGTCTTGTACGAAGCAGCCTTCCATCGGCGTATCCAGCGGCGTGTCGAAGGCCAGGGCAATGGCCCAGGTCGGGTCCATTTTCACCCCGGCTGCCGTGCTCGCCAGTTTCGGCGCCGCGGCCAGCAGGGCCGTGGCCTGGTGCGCCGGGGTGGCAATGATTACGTGGCTGAAGGGGCCATGGTTGCCACCGTCGGCGTCCAGCAGGTTCCAGTGTTGCTGGCCCTGGAACACTTCGGTGATACGGCAGCCGAACTCCACCGGCAGGTCGTCCAGCAGTGCGCGGGTGATGGCGCTCATGCGCGGGGTGCCGACCCAGCGGGTCTGCTCATCGGGAGAAGGGCTCAGTTGGCCGGATTGGCAGTTGTAGAGTTGCGGTTCCCACTCGGCAACCCAGCCATTGGCTTGCCAGCGCTGTACTTCATCGACGAAGCGTCGGTCGCGGGCGGTGAAGTACTGCGCGCCAAGGTCCAGTGTGCCGGCCTCGCTACGCTTGCTGGACATGCGCCCGCCACTGCCGCGGCTTTTATCGAAGAGTTGGACGGCGTGCCCGGCATCTTTTAACGCTCGGGCGGCAGAAAGTCCGGCGATGCCGGTACCGATGATCGCGATGGGAACAGTCATGGGAGGCCTCGTTTTACCTTTGGGTACAGACTACGCCGACACCAATAGCTGTACAATATTGTTTTTTGGTATAAGTTTCGGCATGCCTTAACGTGTGGCGTGGCCTATGGTTAAACGTAGGTCGCGCCCGATTAAAAAGATCCCTGCTTATAAAATAGACCAGCGATGCCCGGCCAACGTTACAGGAGGAAGATCTCATGCATATTTTGCTGACCGGCGGTACCGGTCTGATCGGCCGCCAGCTTTGCCAGTACTGGAGCGCCCAGGGGCATCAGTTGACGGTATGGAGCCGCAATCCCGCGCAGGTCGCCACCCTGTGCGGTGCGCAGGTGAAGGGCGTTGCCCGTTTGCAGGATGTAACGCAGCCGGTGGATGCTGTTATCAACCTGGCCGGCGCGCCGATCGCCGACCGGCTCTGGACCCATAAACGCAAGGCATTGCTGTGGAGCAGTCGGATCAGCCTGACGGAAACCTTGCTGGCCTGGCTTGAAGGCCTGGCGGTGAAACCTGCGGTGTTGATTTCCGGGTCGGCGGTGGGTTGGTATGGCGATGGCGGTGAGCGCGAGCTGACCGAAGCCAGCGGCCCGGTGCTGGACGATTTTCCCAGCCAGTTGTGCATTGCCTGGGAAGAAACCGCCCAGCGCGCCGAGGCCTTCGGCTTGCGGGTGGTGCTGGTGCGTACTGGCCTGGTGCTAGCGGCCGAGGGCGGCTTTTTGTCGCGGTTGTTACTGCCCTTTAAACTGGCGCTGGGCGGGCCTATCGGTAACGGTCGGCAGTGGATGCCGTGGGTGCATATCAAGGATCAAATCGCCCTGATTGATTTTCTTCTACACAAACCTGACGCCAGCGGTCCTTATAATGCCTGCGCGCCCCAGCCGGTGCGTAACCGCGAGTTTGCCAAGACCCTGGGCCAGGTGCTGCACCGCCCGGCGTTTATGCCGATGCCGGCGTTTGCCTTGCGGGTGGGTTTGGGCGAGTTGTCCGGCCTGTTGCTGGGCGGGCAGAAGGCGCTACCCGAGCGGTTGTTGGCCGCCGGTTTCACTTTTCAGTTCACTGAGTTGCACGCGGCCCTGGACGACTTGTCCAGCCGCCTCTAGAGATAGGATGTTGCATGACGGATCACGCGTTGTTACTGGTCAACCTGGGCTCGCCGGCGTCCACTTCGGTGGCCGATGTGCGCAGCTACCTCAATCAGTTCTTGATGGACCCGTATGTGATCGACCTGCCATGGCCGGTGCGGCGCTTGCTGGTGTCGCTGATCCTGATCAAGCGTCCCGAGCAGTCGGCCCACGCCTACGCCTCGATCTGGTGGGACGAAGGCTCGCCGCTGGTGGTCCTCAGTCGCCGCCTGCAGCAGCAGATGACCAGCCAATGGACCCATGGCCCGGTGGAACTGGCGATGCGTTATGGCGAACCGTCGATTGAAAGCGTGCTGACCCGCCTGGCCGGCCAGGGCATCCATAAGGTCACGCTGGCGCCGTTGTATCCACAGTTTGCCGACAGCACCGTGACCACGGTGATCGAAGAAGCGCGGCGGGTGGTGCGCGAGAAGAAACTCGACCTGCAGTTCTCGATCCTGCAACCGTTCTACGACCAGCCGGAATACCTCGATGCCCTGGTGGCCAGTGCCAGGCCGCATTTGCAGCAGGATTACGATCACCTGCTGTTCAGCTTCCATGGCCTGCCGGAACGCCATCTGAATAAACTCAACCCCGGGCATTCCCTGGACGGTGCGGGCGACTGCTGTGCCGATGCGTCGCCTGAGGTGCGTACCACCTGTTATCGCGGGCAATGCTTCAGCGTCGCCCGCGACTTTGCCGCGCGCATGGGCCTGCCTGAGGGTAAATGGTCGGTAGCGTTCCAGTCGCGCCTGGGCCGGGCGAAGTGGATCGAACCCTACACCGAGGCCCGCCTGGAGGCCCTGGCTCAGCAGGGGGTGAAGAAGTTGCTGGTGATGTGCCCGGCGTTTGTCGCCGATTGCATCGAGACCCTGGAGGAGATCGGTGATCGCGGCCTGGAACAGTTCCGCGAAGCCGGGGGCGAGGAGTTAGTGCTGGTGCCGTGCCTCAATGATGATCCGCAGTGGGCGGCGGCACTTAACACCTTGTGCGAAAGAGCGCCCGTCAGCCTCTAAGGTGGCGGCTTGTACGGGAGCTGGCTCCCATACAAGCCAGTTCCCACATGGCTTCAGCGGGCTTTACTCGTGATGGGGCTGGCCAAGAAAGGTCAGTGAGCTGAACAGCGCTCGGATGTGGACCTCGCCGTTATCTTTGACCGGCACTTGTGCCTGCGCCGCAATCACATTCAGCGCTTCATTGCGCACCAGTACCTGGGCCCGGCCATCCTTGTCGGTCTCGGTACTCAAGGTGTTCGGCGCGCTGCGGTAGTCGCCAATCAACTTGATTCCGGCGGCGGGCTTGCCGTCGATCAGCACCCGTACAGGCAGCGATTGGCCTGGGCCGACGGTCAGCGGGTCGACTTCGGGCACGATCACCATCCTCAACTGATCCAGCTTGGGCAGTTTTGCCCCGGCCTGATAGATCGCCAGGCTGTACTTCAGGGCCTGGGTCGTTTCGACGGCGCCCGGCACCTGGCTGTGGCCCTTGTTCACCCATTTCTTGTCTGGGGTTTGCGTCCACAGGCCGTTATCAAACGCCACGGCCAGCACCGCAGGAGATTTGAGCGGTTGCAGGCGCGCCTGGTCGTCCAGGCGTTGTACGGTCACCGGGATCATCCGGCCACTGGCGTCATAGGCCCAGGCGCCGCTGACTTTCCTGGCCTTGAAGGCTTCGTCTTCGGCACCGTGGCCATAGACCACCTCGATATGCCCCCGGCGTTGCTCGGTCCA
Source organism: Pseudomonas sp. WS 5411 (assembly GCF_012985595.1). Lineage (NCBI taxonomy): Bacteria > Pseudomonadati > Pseudomonadota > Gammaproteobacteria > Pseudomonadales > Pseudomonadaceae > Pseudomonas > Pseudomonas sp. WS 5411. The sequence continues at coordinate 87,806 of NZ_JAARMC010000009.1, read as the reverse complement.
CAGACCGTGGGCCGATACCTGGGTGGCGAACAGCAGGCCGAGCACGGCCAATGATTTGAGCGCTTGCATGGTGAGGTCCTTTTACAGATTGAGGGTCAGGCTGACGGTGAAGTTGCGCGGCTCTCCGGGGGTTACCCAGTAGTTGCTGTAGGAGCGCTCGTAGTACTTTTCATCGAACAGGTTGTTGAGGTTCAAGCCCACGGTGAGGTTGTCGCTGGCCTTGTAATGGGCCAGCAGGTCGACCGTGTGGTAGGCCGGCAACTCGAAGCTTTTACCGGCCTCGCCCGAGCGGTCGCCGACGTAGGTAAAGGCCGCGCCCAGATCCGAGCCCCGCAGGGCGCCATCCTGGAACTCATACACGCCCAACAGGCTGCCACTGCGCTTGGCCACGCCAGGGACGCGGCTGCCGGTGGGGATTTCTTTGTCACCCTTGGTCACTTGCGCATCGATGTAGGCCAGGGCGCCAATCACCCGCACAGCGTCAGTCAATTGCCCGCTCAGTTGCAGGTCAACCCCCTGGCTGCGGGCCTTGCCAATAGCGCGCTTGAGGTCGGTGGCCGGGTCGGTGGCCAGGGTGTTTTCTTTATTGATATGGAAGGCGGCGACGGTGGCGCTCAGGCGGTCGTCGAACAGCTCTGTCTTGATACCGACTTCATAACCAACGCCTTCTTCGGGCTCGAGGAATTTACCGGCTGCGTCCAGGTCACTTTGCGGCTTGAACGAGGTACTGGCGTTGGCAAACAGCCCCACCTGCGGGGTCAGTTGATACAGCAGGCCGGCCCGCTGGGTCATGACATCGTGGGTTTTCTGGCTCTTGGCGCCGTTGCGGGTGAAGTCCTCTGAGCTTTGCTCGACGTGCTCCAGGCGCACGCCTACCAGGCCGCGCAGGCGGTCGGTAAATACGATCTGGTCCTGCAGGTTCAGCGCCTGGCTTTTCACCTGGGTGAAAAAATCAGTGCCCGTGGGCTTGCCATTGGGCTTGGGCTGGCCATAGACCGGTTGGTAGATATCAATCGGGTAGCTGCCGGCGATGGCGGTCACCCGTTCTTTCTTGCGGTAGTCCTCGTACTCGGTGCCGATCAGCAATTCATGCTGCCAACTGCCGATATCGAACAGACCGCGCAGCTCCAACTGGGTGATGCTGTCGTGCCAACCCATGGAGCGTTCGCGGTAACGGCGGTTGACGGTATGCCCATCGGCATTCAGCGGGCGGCTTTCCGAGGCGTGGCCCCAGAGGCTGCCTTGTTTGTAATGGCTGGCCAGGCGCAGTTTCCAGGCATCGTTCAAGTGATGCTCGAGGGTGGCTTGCAGGCGGTTGTTGTGGTTGTCGATATCGCCGTCGTTGGGCTCGCCGAGGAAGGTCGAGCGGGACATGCCGCTCCAGCGGTCATTCGGCGCGACGATGCCCCGGTCGAACGTTGAGCTGTGGCGCACGAACTCACTTTCCACCAACAGGCTGGTGTCCGGGTCCAGTTGCCAACTGAACGAAGGGGCGACAAACACCCGCTTGCTCTGCACGTGGTCGCGAAAGCTATGGTTGTCTTCCACTGCCAGATTGACCCGCGACAGCACATTGCCTTCGCTGTCCAGCGGGGTGTTGATATCGACGGCGGTGCGGTAGCGGTCCCAACTGCCGGCGCTGGTCTGCAGGGTGGTAAAGGCTTCGGCTTGGGGCTTTTTGGTGACGATATTCACGGTGCCGCCGGGATCGCCACGGCCATAGAGACTGGCGGCGGGGCCCTTGAGCACTTCGATACGTTCGATATTGGCCGTGTCCGGCGTGCTCGGGTAGCCACGGTTGGCGCTGAAACCATCCTGGTAGAACGCCGAGGTGGTGAAGCCGCGAATACTATATTCGTAAAGGGTCAGGCCACCGAAGTTGTTCTGCTTGGACACCCCGCCGGCAAACTCCAGGGCGCGCTCGACGTTGTTGCTGCCCAGGTCCTTGAGCACTGTGGTGGGAATCACACTGATTGACTGTGGGATATCCCGCAGGGCGGTGTCGGTCTTGGTCGCGCTGGCCGAGCGGGTCGCACGGTAACCCGTGACCGGGCCGGTAGCGGATTCATACGCCTCGCCGGTGATGCTGGTGGTGCCCAGTTCAAGGGTGTTGGTGTCTTCTGCAAACACCGGGTCCACCAGCAATCCCAGGGCGAGACCGGCCAGGGGCGCAAACTTTCGAGACGTCATGGTCTAACATTCCAATATCAATATTGAAATAATATAACATGACTATTGAGAGTGTATCTCTTTAAGGATCGTCCTTTATTCCTGCTCTTTCACCGGGGCGGGCGGCGGGCGCAGGCCCACTTCGGCCAGCAGCTTGATCTCTTTGCCGTTGCGCATCACCTGGATCGCGACCTTTTCCGTCGGTTTGATCCGCGCCACCTGGTTCATCGAACGGCGACCATCGCCCGCCGGTTCACCATCGATGCTGAGGATCACATCGCCCACCTGCATCCCGGCTTTCTCCGCCGGGCCGCCGCGCAGGATGCCGGCAATCACGATGCCTGGGCGCCCGGTCAGGCCAAACGACTCCGACAGCTCCTTGGTCAGCGGTTGCACTTCAATCCCCAGCCAGCCACGGATCACCTGGCCGTGCTCGATGATCGACTTCATCACTTCCATCGCCAGCTTCACCGGGATCGCAAAACCGATGCCCTGGGAGCCGCCGGACTTGGAAAAAATCGCCGTGTTGATGCCGGTCAGATTGCCATTGGCGTCCACCAGCGCGCCGCCGGAATTGCCCGGGTTGATCGCCGCGTCGGTCTGGATAAAGTCTTCGTAGCTGTTAAGGCCCAACTGATTACGCCCGGTGGCGCTGATGATGCCCATGGTCACGGTCTGGCCGACGCCGAACGGGTTGCCGATCGCCAAGGCCACATCACCGACCCGCAGGCTTTCGGAGCGGCCGATGGTGATGGAGGGCAGGTTCTTCAGGTCGATCTTCAGGACCGCAAGGTCGGTTTCCGGGTCGCTGCCCACCACCCGCGCCAGGGTTTCGCGGCCATCGCGCAGGGCCACGACAATCTGGTCGGCCCCGGTGCTTACATGGTTGTTGGTCAGGATGTAGCCTTCGGGGCTCATGATCACCCCGGAGCCGAGGCTCGACTCCATGCGGCGCTGCTTGGGCGAATTGTCACCGAAGAACCGCCGGAACTGTGGGTCTTCAAACAGCGGGTGCGCCGGTTTATTGATGACTTTGGTGGTGTATAGGTTGACCACTGCGGGCGCAGCGACCACCACCGCATCGGCGTAGGTCACCGGGCCTTGTTGCACCGCGCTGGTTTGCGGTGCCTGTTGCAGGTTGACGTCCAGGCTTGGCAGGCCGACCCATTGCGGATAACGCTGAATAATCAGCATCGCGATCAGCACGCCGGCCAACAATGGCCATCCAAAAAAACGCAGCGCCTTGAGCATCAAGTAAGTCCTGACAGGTTGCAGGGGGCGCGGGAGCGCCCATAATGTCGCGCATTATACGAGGCCGCGAGCGCCTCTGAACGGGATATTTAGGAGTCTTTTATGGCCGTCGCCCTGAGCACCCTGGTTGAAGAAGCGGATCGCTACTTGAACAGCGCGAAAATTGCCGATTACTGCCCCAATGGCCTGCAGGTCGAAGGCCGGCCGCAGGTGTTGCGCATTGTCAGTGGCGTGACTGCCAGCCAAGCGCTGCTCGACGCGGCGGTGGAGGCCAAGGCCGACCTGGTGCTGGTGCATCACGGTTATTTCTGGAAAGGCGAGAGCCCGTGCATCACCGGCATGAAACAGCGCCGCCTCAAGACCCTGCTCAAGCACGACATCAGCCTCCTGGCCTACCACCTGCCGCTGGACCTGCACCCGGACGTGGGCAACAACGTGCAGTTGGCCCGCCAGTTGGACATCACCGTCGAAGGCCCGCTGGACCCGGACAACCTCAAGGTCGTCGGCCTGGTCGGCTCCTTGGCCGAGCCCCTGTCGGCACGGGATTTCGCCCGCCGTGTGCAGGAAGCCATGGGCCGCGAGCCGCTGCTGATCGAAGGCAGCGCGATGATCCGCCGCGTGGGCTGGTGCACCGGCGGCGGCCAGGGCTACATCGACCAGGCCGTGCTGGCCGGGGTGGATTTGTACCTCAGCGGCGAGGCCTCGGAACAGACCTTCCACAGTGCCCGGGAAAACGACATCAGCTTTATCGCCGCCGGCCATCACGCCACCGAGCGTTATGGCGTGCAGGCCCTGGGCGATTATCTGGCCCGGCGCTTTGCCCTCGAGCACCTGTTTATCGACTGCCCCAACCCGATCTAAGCCTCCCAACAGGCCCGTCATTGCAGGCAAACCGAGCGGTATATCCATATACCGTTTCGATCTAGTCAGCTCCCTGATTAGAAGTAGGTGCTGTGCTAGCATGCCTCGCTCGAACACGGCCCGCAGGCCGTCCATAAGATCGTTTTTCCGTGAGTAGCCATGGTCGACAAACTGACGCATCTGAAACAGCTGGAGGCGGAGAGCATCCACATCATCCGTGAGGTTGCCGCCGAGTTCGACAACCCCGTGATGCTCTACTCCATCGGCAAAGACTCCGCCGTGATGCTGCATCTGGCGCGCAAGGCATTCTTCCCGGGCAAGCTGCCGTTTCCGGTGATGCATGTGGACACCCAGTGGAAATTCCAGGAAATGTACAAGTTTCGCGACCGCATGGTCGAGGAACTGGGCCTGGAGCTGATCACTCACGTCAACCCGGACGGTGTGGCGCAGGGCATCAACCCGTTCACCCACGGCAGCGCCAAGCACACCGACATCATGAAGACCGAAGGCCTGAAACAAGCCTTGGACCAGCATGGTTTCGACGCAGCCTTCGGCGGCGCCCGTCGCGATGAAGAGAAATCCCGCGCCAAAGAGCGCGTGTACTCGTTCCGCGACAGCAAGCACCGCTGGGACCCGAAAAACCAGCGCCCGGAGCTGTGGAACGTCTACAACGGCAACGTCAACAAGGGCGAGTCGATCCGCGTGTTCCCGCTGTCCAACTGGACCGAGCTGGATATCTGGCAGTACATCTATCTGGAAGGCATCCCCATCGTGCCGCTGTACTTCGCCGCCGAACGTGAAGTGATCGAGAAGAACGGCACGCTGATCATGATCGACGACGAGCGCATTCTCGAGCACCTGTCCGACGAGGACAAAGCCCGCATCGTCAAAAAGAAAGTCCGTTTCCGTACCCTTGGCTGCTACCCGTTGACGGGCGCGGTGGAGTCCGAAGCCGAGACGCTGACGGACATCATCCAGGAAATGCTCCTGACGCGAACTTCCGAGCGCCAGGGCCGTGTCATCGACCACGATGGTGCAGGCTCGATGGAAGATAAAAAACGTCAAGGTTATTTCTAAGGGGCTGTCATGTCGCATCAATCTGATTTGATCAGCGAGGACATCCTCGCCTACCTGGGCCAGCACGAACGCAAGGAAATGCTGCGCTTTCTGACCTGTGGCAACGTCGACGACGGCAAGAGCACCCTGATCGGGCGCCTGCTGCACGACTCCAAGATGATCTACGAAGACCATCTGGAAGCCATCACCCGCGATTCGAAGAAAGTCGGCACCACCGGTGACGATATCGACCTGGCTTTGCTGGTCGACGGCCTGCAGGCCGAGCGTGAGCAGGGCATCACCATTGATGTGGCCTACCGCTATTTCTCCACCGCCAAGCGCAAATTCATCATTGCCGACACCCCCGGCCATGAGCAGTACACCCGCAACATGGCCACCGGTGCGTCCACCTGTGACCTGGCGATCATCCTGGTGGATGCGCGCTACGGCGTGCAGACCCAGACCCGTCGCCACAGCTTTATCGCCTCGCTGTTGGGCATCAAGCACATCGTCATCGCGATCAACAAGATGGACCTCAACGGTTTCGACGAGAGCATCTTCGAGTCGATCAAGGCCGACTACCTGAAGTTTGCCGAGGGCATTGCGTTCAAGCCGAGCACCATGGCCTTTGTGCCGATGTCGGCGCTCAAGGGCGACAACGTGGTGAACAAGAGCGAGCGTTCGCCGTGGTACACCGGCCAGTCGCTGATGGAGATCCTCGAAACCGTCGAGATCGCCAACGACCGCAACTACACCGACCTGCGTTTCCCGGTGCAGTACGTCAACCGCCCGAACCTGAACTTCCGTGGTTTCGCCGGCACCCTGGCCAGCGGCATCGTGCACAAGGGCGACGAAGTGGTGGTGCTGCCGTCGGGCAAGAGCAGCCGCATCAAATCCATCGTCACCTTCGAAGGTGAGCTGGAGCACGCAGGCCCAGGCCAGGCCGTGACCCTGACCATGGAAGACGAGATCGACATCTCCCGTGGCGACCTGCTGGTGCATGCCGACAACGTGCCGCAAGTGACCGACGCCTTCGACGCCATGCTGGTGTGGATGGCCGAGGAGCCGATGCTGCCGGGCAAGAAATACGACATCAAGCGTGCTACCAGCTACGTGCCGGGTTCCATCACCAGCATCGTGCATCGTGTGGATGTGAACACCTTGGAAGAAGGCCCCGCCAGTGCCTTGCAACTGAACGAGATCGGTCGGGTCAAGGTCAGCCTCGACGCGGCGATTGCCCTGGACGGTTACGCCAGCAACCGCACCACCGGCGCCTTTATCGTGATTGATCGCCTGACCAACGGCACTGTGGCCGCGGGCATGATCATCGCACCACCGGTCAGCCATGGCATCGCGGCGCAGCACGGCAAGTTGGCCCACGTGGCCACCGAAGAGCGCGCCCAGCGTTTCGGCCAGCAGCCGGCCACCGTGTTGTTCAGCGGTCTGTCGGGCGCAGGCAAGAGCACCTTGGCCTATGCAGTTGAGCGTAAATTGTTCGACATGGGCCGTGCGGTGTTTGTGCTCGATGGCCAGAACCTGCGCCATGACCTCAATAAAGGTCTGCCACAGGACCGAGCCGGGCGTACCGAGAACTGGCGGCGTGCTGCTCACGTGGCGCGTCAGTTCAACGAAGCCGGCCTGCTGACCCTGGCGGCCTTCGTGGCGCCGGATGCCGAGGGCCGTGAACAGGCCAAGGCGTTGATCGGCAGTGATCGTTTGCTGACCGTGTACGTGCAGGCCTCGCCGCTGGTGTGTGCCGAGCGTGACCCGCAAGGCCTGTATGCTGCGGGTGGGGATAACATCCCTGGTGAGTCGTTCCCGTACGACGTGCCGTTGAATGCCGACCTGGTGCTCGACACCCAGGCCCTGTCGCTGGACGACAGCGTCAAGCAAGTGCTGGAGCTGTTGCGCCAGCGCGGCGCGATCTAAACCTCGCCGCCACAAAAAAGCCCGCCACCGATCACTCGGTGGCGGGCTTTTCACATTCTTCAGGTTGACACAGTCAGTGTGGGAGCTGGTTTGCCTGCGATGGCAGTGGTTCAGGCAATGCACTTACATCTGACAGACCGCTATCGCGGGCACGCCACACACAGGTTGATCAGCGATTACCTGGGTACTCGATGTGAAGCCGGCTCAACAGGGCATCCTTGTCTTCCCACAACTGGTTGATCCAGCCCTGGAACGCCAACCGATACTCCCCATCCTGTTCATAATTCTTGCCAATGAACTCGGCCGGGATCTGCACCTCTTCAAACTGCACCACCACGTCTTTTACATTGCCGCACAGCAAGTCCCAGAACCCCGGGCGCCCGCCTGGGTAGTGGATAGTCACATTGACCAGTGACTTCAGTTGCTCGCCCATGGCATCCAGTACAAACGCAATGCCGCCGGCCTTGGGCTTGAGCAGGTAGCGGAACGGCGATTGTTGCTGGGCATGTTTGCCAGGGGTAAACCGCGTGCCTTCGGCAAAGTTGAAAATACCCACCGGGTTGTCGCGAAATTTCGCACAGGTCTTGCGGGTGGTTTCCAGATCCTTGCCTTTCTTCTCCGGGTGTTTCTCCAGGTAGGCCTTGGTGTAACGCTTCATGAAGGGGAAGCCCAGCGCCCACCACGCGAGGCCAATCACCGGTACCCAGATCAGCTCCTGCTTGAGGAAAAACTTCAGTGGGCGGATCCGTCGATTGAGCACGTACTGCAACACCATGATATCGACCCAGCTCTGGTGGTTGCTGGTCACCAGGTACGAGTGCTGGTAGTCCAGGCCTTCCAGGCCCTTGAGGTGCCAGCGGGTGCGGCGCACCAGGTTCATCCAGGCCTTGTTATTGCTGATCCACGCTTCATGGGTGTGGTTCATCAACCACTCGCTGAAGCGCTTGGCGAACGGCAGCGCCTTGAACAGCGCGACGATAAACAGGAATGAACACAGCAGGATGGTGTTCAACGCCAGCAGCAGCGAGGCAAGGACCCCACGCAGGGGGGCAGGCAGAAAGTCCAGCATTTAGGCATCCATAGGTCGGTTGGCGGCTTGAATCGCGGTCAGGGCGATGGTGTAGACGATATCGTCCACCTGGGCCCCACGGGGCAGGTCGTTCACAGGTTTGCGCAGGCCTTGGAGCATCGGGCCGAGGCTGACGCAATCGGCACTGCGCTGCACGGCTTTGTGGGTGGTGTTGCCGGTGTTGAGGTCGGGGAACACAAAGACCGTGGCCTTGCCCGCCACCAGGCTGTTGGGTGCCAGTTGCCGAGCGACGTTTTCGTTGGCGGCGGCATCGTACTGCAAGGGGCCATCGATCAGCAGCGAGCTTTGTTGTTCGTGGGCCAGCAGGGTGGCCTCGCGGACTTTCTCCACTTCTTCGCCACTGGCCGAGTCACCACTGGAGTAGCTGATCATCGCCACGCGCGGGGTGATACCGAAGGCGGCGGCCGAGTCGGCGCTCTGCAGGGCGATTTCCGCGAGTTCCGCGGCGCTGGGGTGCGGGTTCATCACGCAGTCGCCGTAGACCAGTACTTGTTCAGGGAACAGCATGAAAAACACCGACGACACCAGGGTGCAGCCCGGCGCGGTCTTGATCAGTTGCAGGGCCGGGCGGATGGTATTGGCGGTGGAGTGGATGACCCCGGAGACCAGGCCGTCCACTTCATCCAGCGCCAGCATCATGGTGGCGATCACCACGGTGTCTTCCAGTTGCTGCTCGGCCATCGGCGCGTTGAGGCTTTTGCTCTTGCGCAGGGCCACCATCGGCTCGACATAGCGCTCGCGAATCAGATCCGGGTCAAGAATCTCCAGGCCTTCGGGCAACTCGATGCCGTGGGCGCGGGCCACGGCTTCGACGTCAGCCGGCTTGGCCAGCAGCACACAACGGGCAATGCCCCGGGCCTGGCAGATGGCGGCGGCTTGCACGGTCAGCGGCTCGCTGCCCTCGGGCAGCACAATGCGCTTGTTGGCGGCCTGGGCACGCTGGATCAACTGGTAGCGGAACACCGCCGGTGACAGGCGCATCTCCCGTGGCGTACCGCAACGCTGGTGCAGCCAGCGCGCGTCCAGGTGGCTGGCGACGAAATCGGTGATGATCTCCGCACGTTCGCGGTCATCAATCGGGATTTCCTTGTTCAGGCTGTTGAGTTGGTTGGCGGTGTCGTAGGAGCCGGTGCTCACCGACAGCACCGGCAGCCCGGCCTGGAACGCACCACGGCACAGATCCATGATCCGTGGGTCGGGCAGGGTGTCGCTGGTCAGCAGCAGGCCGGCCAGGGGCACGCCATTGATCGCGGCCAGGCTGACGGCGAGGATGATGTCATCGCGATCCCCCGGCGTCACCACCAGCACGCCGGGCTTGAGCAGCTCCACGGTGTTGCGCATGGTGCGTGCGCAGATGATGATTTTGCTCATGCGCCGGGTTTCATAGTCGCCCGCATTGAGCACTTGTGCGCCCATCAGGTCGGCCACGTCGCGAGTGCGCGGGGCATTGAGCTCGGGCTGGAACGGGATACAGCCCAGCAAGCGGAAATCGCCACTGCGCAGTAACGGCGAATGCTCCTTGAGGCGCGCGGCGAAGACTTCCATGCTTTCGTCGGTCTGCACCTTGTTCAGAATCACGCCCAGCACTTTCGGGTCTTTAGGGCCGCCGAACAGTTGCGCCTGCAATTCCACGCGGCCGGACAGTTCGGTCAGCACTTCGTTTTCCGGGGCCGAGACGAGGATGACTTCGGCATCCAGGCTTTTCGCCAGGTGCAGGTTGACCCGTGCGGCATAGCTGGCGCTGCGGGTCGGCACCATGCCCTCGACAATCAGCACGTCCTTGCCCACGGCGGCCTGCTGGTACAGGGTGATGATTTCTTCGAGCAACTCATCGAGCTGGCCATCGCCGAGCATCCGCTCGACATGGGCCAACCCCAGGGGGTGCGGCGGTTTCAGGCCGTGGGTACGCGCCACCAGCTCGGTGGAACGCTCAGGCCCGGTATCGCCGGGGTGCGGCTGGGCAATCGGTTTGAAAAAGCCGACTTTCAGCCCGGCCCGCTCAAGGGTACGCACCAGCCCAAGGCTGATGGAGGTCAGACCCACACCAAAATCGGTGGGCGCGATAAAAAAAGTCTGCATGCGAATTCTCTGAAGGTGCATGGCTTCGGTGGTGCGCTATGGCTGCGCGCCGACCGGGAATCAGTTGCCAAGGGTATCGTTATCCGGGCGCTGCGCACACCAGCCACAGGCAAAGGGCTGGCCTATTTTTGCCAGGCGTTGCGCCGGATCAATCACCCAGCCCCTGGATTGCCAGGGCGGCTGGTGGCGCAGGTGCTGCGTATGGCCGCAGGACAGCGCGGCGACCCAGTGGCCGTCTGCGTCCTGGTGAAATCCGACGACCGTCGAGTCACTGGATCGACTCCGTCTGTCCGGGTTGTGTTCGCTTTCGGGCAAATCCTTGTTTAGACTTGTCCGTTCTTCATTCTTATGCAAAAGGTCTCGCCCCATGCCGATCGCCGCCAACAAGGCTGTCTCCATTGACTATACCCTGACCAACGACGCTGGTGAGGTCATCGACAGCTCCGCCGGCGGCGCGCCGCTGGTCTACCTGCAAGGCGCAGGTAACATCATCCCGGGCCTGGAAAAGGCCCTGGAAGGCAAAGAGGTTGGTGATGAACTGACCGTTGCCGTAGAACCTGAAGATGCCTACGGCGAGTACTCGGCCGAACTGGTCAGCACCCTGAGCCGCAGCATGTTCGAAGGCGTCGACGAACTGGAAGTGGGCATGCAGTTCCACGCCTCCGCTCCGGACGGCCAAATGCAGATCGTGACCATTCGCGACCTGGACGGCGACGATGTCACCGTCGACGGCAACCACCCGCTGGCAGGCCAGCGCCTGAACTTCCAGGTCAAGATCGTTGCCATCCGCGACGCTTCCCAGGAAGAAGTTGCCCACGGCCACGTACACGGCGAAGGTGGTCACCACCATTGATTGACGGGCCACGTCCAGTCAGTTGAAAAGAAAGGCGCCTTCGGGCGCCTTTTTTGATTGGCGGCTATTCTTGCCGGCTGGGCGGCTGTAATCTCGAATGGCCGTTACACAGAATATGGGAAATCTGGAGTTCGTCATGAGTGCTTTCCACGACCTTAAACTCACAGCCCTGGATGGTCAGGAGCTGCCTCTGACGCCCTATAAGGGGCAAGTCGTGCTGGTGGTCAATGTCGCCTCCAAGTGTGGACTGACCCCGCAGTATGCGGCGCTGGAAAAACTTTATCAGCAGTACAAGGGCCAGGGTTTCACCGTGCTGGGCCTGCCGTGCAATCAATTTGCAGGCCAGGAGCCCGGGACCGAAGACGAGATCCAGGCGTTTTGCAGCCTCAACTATGGCGTGAGCTTTCCCCTGGGCAGCAAGCTGGAGGTCAACGGTCCCGATCGTCATCAGTTGTATCGCTTGCTGGCAGGTGAGGGCGCGGAGTTTCCAGGGGATATCACCTGGAACTTCGAGAAATTCCTGCTGGGTAAGGATGGGCGGGTGCTGGCGCGTTTTTCCCCACGTACCGCGCCTGATGATCCGAGTGTTATCCAGGCCATCGAAAAGGCCCTGGCCTGATTTGGCGCTGTGGTGAGGGGGCACGCCCCTTTGCCACAAGTCGATGTATCCTCCCGCTTTTGCACCTTAATCACCGCAATCAATAGTGCTATCCAGTGCGGTCTGCACTCCATATTATCCGCATCATAAAACCCCTTTCATGCGGAGTGCTGCCATGCCTGTCCAAGCCTTGTTCAAACCTTTCCAGCTCGGTGCACTGCAATTGCCGACCCGCGTGGTCATGGCGCCGATGACCCGTTCGTTTTCCCCCGGTGGCGTACCCAATTCCAAAGTCATCGAGTACTACCGCCGTCGCGCGGCGGCCGGCGTTGGCCTGATCATCACAGAGGGCACGGTGGTGGGCCACCAGGCTTCCAACGGCTATCCGAATGTCCCGCATTTCTACGGTGAAGCGGCATTGGCCGGCTGGAAGAAAGTGGTCGACGCGGTGCATGCCGAGGGCGGCAAGATCGTCCCGCAACTGTGGCACGTTGGCAGCGTGCGGCGCATAGGCACAGAACCCGATGCCAGCGTGCCGGCCTATGGCCCGATGGAAAAACTCAAGGACGGTAACGTGGTGGTCCACGGCATGACGGTCCAGGATATCCAGGCGGTGATTGCTGCCTTCGCCCAGGCCGCCAAGGATGCCCAGAGCATCGGTATGGACGGCGTGGAGATCCACGGTGCCCACGGTTACCTGGTCGACCAGTTCTTCTGGGAAGGCAGCAACCAGCGTACCGATGAATACGGCGGCAGCCTGGCCAATCGCTCCCGGTTCGCCATCGAGTTGATTCAGGCCGTGCGGGCGGCGGTAGGTCCCGAGTTCCCGATCATTTTCCGTTTCTCCCAATGGAAGCAGCAGGATTACACCGCGCGCCTGGTGCAAACGCCCGAGGCACTGGGTGAGTTTCTCAAGCCGTTGTCGGACGCGGGTGTGGATATTTTTCACTGCTCCACACGGCGCTTCTGGGAACCGGAGTTTGAAGGCTCCGAACTGAACCTGGCGGGCTGGACCCGCAAGCTCACTGGCAAACCGACCATCACTGTGGGCAGCGTGGGACTGGATGGCGAGTTCCTGCAGTTCATGGTCAATACTGACAAAGTGGCGCAGCCGGCGAGCCTGGAAAAACTGCTGGAGCGCCTGAATAACGATGAGTTCGACCTGGTGGCCGTTGGTCGTGCGCTGCTGGTCGACCCGGATTGGGCGCTGAAGGTCCGTGAAGGCCGTGAGGGCGATATCTTGCCGTTCAGTCGTGAAGCGCTGATGACCTTGGTGTGACGCTCAGGATGAGCCGGCTGGCCCGGCTCATCCCCATGCTTTAGCTGCGGCTGAAGGGCGGGCTATCCACCCTTGGCGGTGTTCGGAGCGTACATCAAGGGGCGCGATGCAACCTCGGGCGGTAGCGGATTATCCACCCTTGGGGCGGAAGTAAGCTGCTCAAAGGGGCGGGACTCTGCCTTAGGCTGACCCGAGCTGACTTGGCTGGGTGAGTGTGAGGGCTCTTGCGACGATATCCCCAACTGCCGCCGAAGTTGATTGCGCTGCGCTTTTTCCTGCACAGCTGTTTGATCAGGGAGGTCTGCCTCATGTGTGAGTCGATTGAATCGGTCACTGTTCAGCAGTTTCTGCTCGTCGGCGGTGAAGGGTTCGATGTCTCTGCCGTGCTTTTGCCATAAATGATCATACTGCGCGGGATCCTTCTGGCCGTTGTTCGGGGGGATGGCTGAGGTCGGTAAAGGGTTGGTGTTGATTAACATGGTTAAGACTCCATCGCATGATTGTCTGCGCAGACCTGCACGAGCCTGAATCTGCAGCCCTATCTGTATGGCGCTAGAGGGCTGATGGTTCCATGTCTAAAGTAACTGGATATACCTCACACCAGGCGCGAGCTGCCTGTATCGACAGGTTCCTCACCGCACACGCTGCGCAGTTGGTGCTCGAACTGCTCGATAATCGCCGGCCAGCCCTGGCGACTGGCATGTTGGCGGGCATTCAGGCGCATCCGGCGCAGACTCTCGGGTTCTTCCAGTAACCAACTGGCGGCATCGCAAAATGCCTCCTCGTCACCCGGCATCGCCACGGCACCACTGTAGCCATGGCGGATATGCTGGGTGGCGGCCGCCTGGTCGTAGGCCACTACGCCCAATCCGGAGGCCATGGCTTCCAGTACCACGTTGCCAAAGGTCTCGGTGAGGCTGGGGAACAGAAACAAGTCCCCTGACGCATAGTGCCGGGCCAGTTCCTCGCCGCGTTGCGTGCCGCAGAAAATCGCCTCGGGGAGGCTCTTCGCCAGTGTCTCCCGCTGTGGCCCGTCACCGACCACGATCAGCTTTAAACGACGCTGTGGATAAGTCGCCTGCAACCCCTCGAAGCAGCGTTTGAGCAAGCCGAGGTTTTTCTCTGGCGCCAGGCGTCCGACATGCAAGATCGCAATATCGTCATTGCCCAGGCCCCACTGCCCACGCAAGGTGTTGTCACGCCTGGCCGGGTGGAACAGTTGGCTGTCGACCCCGCGCGACAACAGGTCCAGGCGCTCGAAGTGGCGGCGTTCCAGTTCCAGGCGCTGGCTGACGCTGGGCACCAGGGTCAGGCTGGAACGGTTGTGGAACCAGCGCAGGTAGTGGGTCAAGATGCGGCTGAGCATGCTTAGGCCGTACTGGCTGGAATACTGCTGGAAGTTGGTATGGAAACCGCTGACCACGCTGATCCCCAGGCGCCGTGCCGCGCGCAAGGCCGACAAGCCCAGCGGGCCTTCGGTGGCAATGTACAGCACGTCCGGACGCTGGCGTTTCCAGCGCCGCAGCAGTTTGTGCATCGAGGACTGGCCCCATTGCAGGCCGGGATACCCTGGCAGAGGCCAGCCGCGACACAACAGTAGGCCGTCGTCGCTGAGGCGGCTCAAGTCGCCACCCTGGCGCGGGCGCACCAACTCCACCTGATGCCCACGGGCGCGCAGGCCGTCACACAGGCGGCCAAGGGTGTTGGCCACGCCGTTGATTTCCGGTGGAAAGGTTTCGGTGATCAGGGTGATATTCAGGGAAGCTGTCGTCATGCAGCCAGTGTCGGCGCGGGCCATGTCGTCATTGTGTCATCGCAATGACGGATTTATGACGACAGGCCCGGTACTGGCTTAGTTGAACGGCGCAGGACGCGGGGTCTTGGCCGAGGACGGTGGCAGGATCGGCAGCTTGAAGTCCGGCTGGTCGCCGGTCAGGGTGTCGAGGAATGCGACAATCTGGCTGACCTCATCGGTGCTCAACTTGCGCCCCAGTTGCAGGCGGGCCATCACGTCCACGGCTTCGCTGAGGTTCCAGTAGGCACCGTCGTGGAAGTAGGGGTAGGTCAGGGCGACGTTACGCAAGGTCGGTACCTTGAACATCATCCGGTCCTGATCCTTGCCGGTCAGGCCCGCCACGCCCTGGGCCGGGTTCTGGGTGGCATAGGGTTCGACCATGCCCATTTTCTGGAAGGTGCTGCCACCGACCGCTTCGCCGTTATGGCACGCCACACAGCCGATGCTCTTGAACAGCTGGTAGCCCTGCGCCGCAGTGGCGCTGATGGCTTTTTTATCGCCCAGCAACCAACGGTCGAATGGGGCGTTGGGGGTGACCAGGGTTTCTTCGAAGGCCGCAATGGCATTGGTCACATCGTCGAACTTGATGCCGTCATCGCCATACACCTTCTTGAACGCCGCCTGGTATTGCGGGATCGAGCGCAGTACGTCCACCGCCAGGTCGTGGGTAAAGCCCATCTCGCCGGGGTTGGCGATCGGGCCGCCGGCCTGCTCCTGCAGAGTCGCCGCGCGCCCGTCCCAGAACTGCGCGACGCTCATGCTCGAGTTGAGCACCGTCGGCGAGTTGATCGGGCCCTGGTGCCAGTTATGGCCGATGGAGGTGGGCAGGTTGTCGCTGCCACCCATGCTCAGGTTGTGGCACGAGTTGCAGGAAATAAAACCGGACTTGGACAAGCGCGGGTCGAAGAACAATTGCTTGCCCAACTCGACTTTGTTGGCATCGGTGATCTTCGCCGGTTGCACCGGCAAGATGGGTTCATTGGCGGCGGCGGCCCCCCAGGCCTCGCCGCCCAACATCAATCCGAACATCAGCATTAACGGTCTGTACACGGTGTGCTCCCCACAGGCTTATAGTTTTAATAACCATGTGCTCTGTGTGGGCAAATCGCCATGATCCAGGTCAATCGAACAGGTTAGGGCTTTTGCGCCAGCATCGTTTCGGCGCCGCGCTCACGCACCCAGAACAACGTGGCCCCGGCCACCGCCGCCGGCATCATCAGCAGGTTGACCACCGGCACCAGCAACACCAGGTAAACAATCCCGCCGAAGCTCATGCTCTGCCAGCGCTTCTGGCGCAGCCAGGCGAGCATTTCGTTCCAGCCCAGCTTGTGGTTGTCGGCCGGGTAGTCGATGTATTGGATCGCCATCATCCACACCCCGAACAGCAGCCACAGCGGTGCGGCAATCAGGTTGACCACGGGGATGAAGGACAGGATAAACAGGCCGATGGCCCGGGGCAGGAAGTAGCCCAGCTTGCGCATTTCCCGGGCCAGGGTGCGCGGGACCATGGCGAACAGCTCGGCCCAGCTGAAGGCGGGGAAATCATCGGTACCGCGCACCACCACTTCGACTTTTTCCGCGAGGAAGCCATTGAAGGGCGCGGCGATGATATTGGCGAGCATGGTGAAGCTGAAAAACACCATAAAGGCCACCAGCAGCACAAACAGCGGCCACAGGATGTAGCTGAGGAAGCTCAGCCAGCTGGGCAGCGTCGGCATCAAGGTGTCGACCCACAGGCTGAACTGATGGCCAGCAAAATAAATCAACCCGACGAACAGTATCAGGTTGATCGCCAGGGGCAGCAGGACGAACAGGCGCAGGCCTGGGCTCAAGACCAGTTTCAGGCCTTCACGCAGGTATTGTGGGCCTGACAGAACGGGGGCGGGCATGGAAAACTCCGGGCAAAAGGGTAAACGCGCCGACCTTACCGGCTTTGCCGGTAGGGTGAAAGCACGGTCAGCAAGCCGACATTAACGGTAACAAACATGTTGATTAATAGGTGCCACGGCATAGAGACCGCCTATGAGCTGGATTGTTAATCCGTATTTCCTTAATCTTGCCCCCCTCTATACGCTGCACCCATTATTTTTAGGGCCTGCGAGTTAAAAAGCCTTCCCCAAGTGCTTCGCGGTCCTTTTTTATTCCAGCCGCTCTGTAGTCCGGGCGGTCGATAGGAGTGAGTCATGTCTGATACCCGTCATTCGCGAGTGATTATTCTCGGTTCCGGCCCTGCCGGTTACAGCGCTGCGGTCTACGCGGCCCGGGCCAACCTCAAGCCGTTGCTGATCACCGGCATGCAGGCGGGTGGTCAGTTGACCACCACCACTGAAGTCGACAACTGGCCGGGCGACGTCCACGGCCTGACCGGCCCGGTGTTGATGGAGCGCATGAAAGAGCACGCCGAGCGTTTCGAGACCGAAATCGTCTTCGACCATATCAATGCCGTGGACTTCTCGAAAAAGCCCTACAGCCTGACCGGCGACAGTGGCGTCTACACCTGTGACGCGCTGATCATCGCCACCGGCGCCAGCGCCCGTTACCTGGGGCTGCCATCGGAAGAAGCGTTCATGGGCAAGGGCGTTTCCGCCTGCGCGACCTGCGACGGGTTCTTCTACCGCAACAAGCCGGTGGCTGTGGTCGGTGGTGGTAACACCGCTGTCGAAGAAGCACTGTACCTGGCCAACATCGCCAGCACCGTGACCCTGGTTCACCGCCGCGAAACCTTCCGCGCCGAGAAGATCCTGATCGACAAGCTGCACGCGCGGGTTGCCGAAGGCAAGATCATCCTCAAGCTCAACGCCACCCTGGATGAAGTCCTGGGCGACAACATGGGTGTGACCGGTGCGCGCCTGAAAAACAACGACGGCAGCTTCGACGAGCTGAAAGTCGACGGCGTGTTCATCGCCATCGGCCACACTCCGAACACCTCGCTGTTCGAAGGCAAGCTGACCGCCAAAGACGGTTACCTGGTGGTGCAGGGCGGCCGTGAAGGCAATGCTACCGCGACCAACATCGAAGGCATCTTTGCCGCTGGCGACGTGGCTGACCACGTCTACCGCCAGGCCATCACCTCGGCCGGCGCCGGCTGCATGGCGGCCCTGGATGCCGAGCGTTACCTCGACGGCTTGAAAGACGCTGCTTTCTAAACCGTTGCAATGAAAAAACCGGCTGCGAGGCCGGTTTTTTTATGGGCGCGATTCAAGCAACGCCAGAGTACAGACGTGTTAACCCGATCAGCGCTGGCTCAAGGGCTGGGCGCCGAACTTCACACCCGCCAACCCATGCTCGATCAACGCGCGGATATTGCCGTGATCTGTGCCCTCAGGCGTCGCCAGCACCGAACGATAGTGCTCACCAAACGCCAGCAGGGCCTCTTGGTCGCTCAAGCCTTCCAGCAGCGCCAGGCCCAGGGTCTTGCACGAGCCCTCGTTTTGCCCGGCGGCGTTTTCTACACCACCGTTGGTGAAGGCCTGGGGCTGGTAGTCGTAGCCGGCAGCGATAAACGCCAGGGTGTCGGCAAAGACGTGTGCGCCGCTGTTGAGGCTGGCGCGCAGGGTGTTCAGGTCAGTCATGGGGTTTTCCTTTGGCAAACGCCGCTTGTTGTTCGGCGCTGGCTTCTTGCTGGTATTGGGCTTTCCACTCGGCGTACGGCATGCCGTAGACCGCTTCGCGGGCGTCATCGAGGCTGACCTCGATCTGGCGTTCGTCGGCTTCGGCCTTGTACCACTTGGACAGGCAGTTGCGGCAGAACCCGGCGAGGTTCATCAGGTCGATGTTCTGCACGTCCTTGCGGCTGTCCAGGTGTGCGACCAGCCGGCGGAAGGCGGCGGCTTCGAGTTCCAGGCGTTGTTGATCAGTCATGGGGTTCACGCAGATTCAGGGGGTTAACGGCTGGCTGCCAGGGTGATCGACACCGACTCGGCAAAACGCAGCGCATGGGGCTTGTCGACTTCGACTTCGGCATACAGCACCGACTCATTGCTCATCACCAGGTCCAGCAGTTCCTGGGTCAAGCGTTCGAGCAGGGCAAAGCGGTTGCCTTCGACGTGGGCGATGATGGCCTTGGTGATGGTGCGGTAGTTCAAGGCGTGGTCGATGTCGTTATCGCGCACCGCGTCTTGTGCGGCATACAGGATGGTCAGGTTGATCAACACATCCTGCTTGTTGAGGATCTCCTCCTCGTTGATGCCAATAAAGGTGCGCAGACACAGGTCCTTGACCCGGATGCGCGCCATACCTGGTTGAAGTTGTGGCATTGCTACTTGCTCCGTCCAATCAGTTGCAGGAACCCCAGGCGGCTGGTGTTCGGGTTTACTTGACATGCCGCCCGCCATTGACGGTCAGGGTGGTGCCAGTCACATAAGGGTTGTCCAGCAGGTAACGCACGCTCTGGTAAATCACCTCAGGCCCGGGTTCGATACCCAATGCAGACTTGGCCAGGACCTTGGCGCGATAGGCCGCGTCGTCGCCGTCGTTGAACATCACCATGGCCGGCGAGATGCCATTGACCTTGATCCGGGGCGCGTATTGGGCGGCGAAGGACAGGGTCAGGCTGTCGAGCCCGGCCTTGGTGGCGCAGTAGGCGATATGCTGGCGGCTGCCCTTGCGGGTCACGTCGTCGCTGATGTGCACAATGTCGGCCAGCGTCGAGCAGCGCAACAAGTCAGCACAATGCAGGTTGATCAGGTACGGCGCAAGCATGTGCACGCTGAACATATCAATAAAGGCGTGGGCTTCGTCGCCAGGTGTTTCTGCGGCCCAGGTCGAGGCATTGTGGATAATCGCCCGCAGGCTATCGGTATGGCTCTTGAGTTCGCTGATAAATGCCAGGATGCCGGCCTCAGAGGAGAAGTCGGCAAACACGCCAATCGCCCCACGTTCGCGCAGGGCCTGCACGCCGGGACGCTCACTGCGATAGCTGAAGATCACCGGCTGGTTATCGTCCAGCAGGCGCAGGGCGCAGTGCAAGCCGACACGTTGGCCGGCGCCGGTGATCAGGATCGGAGCGGGAGAAGTCATGGGAAGCTCGAGTCGCGGGCAAGCTAAAACTATACCAGCGACCGGCCTGTTGCGGATCGGCTCAAACGGTTGCTTCGGCAGGTTTTACCCGTGGCGGCGCAGGATTGAGCCAGCCTGCCAGCAAATGGGTCGACAGCGGGATGAACAGATAGACCATCAACGGCGTCAGGGCCAGGGTGCTGACCAGCACGCGGCTGAACAGGCCCAGTTCGGCCAGCAAGGGCTCAAGGCCAAAGTTGAACAGCAGCGACACCGGGAAAAACGCCAGCCAGATCGCCACGGCCTGTTTCCAGCGCGGCGGGCGTTGGCCTACGGCACCAAACCAGCCCTCCATGCCGCTGACCCGATGCTCCATAGGGTCAGCAAACAACTCGCTGCCACGGCCCAGCCAGGCGCTGCGCGAGGCCGAGAATTCCCAGGCGTGCAGGGTCTGCTCGTCGGCGAAGCGGAAGATGATCTGGAATTCGCCACCGTCGGCAGGCGGGGCAAGCACGCCGGAGCCCAGGTAACCGGGAAAGTCAGTGGCCAGTTGCTCGCCTTCACGCAGCCAGCTCATCATGTCTTGATAGCGACCTTGGGCAGCGCGGCGCGCGACCATCAAGGTGACGGGGAGGGTAGACATTGTGTATCTCCGAATGTGTGGGAGCGCTGTACCGGGTAGGTGGCGTCCCTGGCGAAACCGCGGGGTAGAGCGGCGACGCAGAAAAAACAGGCAAGGATTATTCCTGATTTGACGAAATACGCCAGCGACATTGGACGGCTGGGCAATTCCCTTGAAAAAGACAGGTATAAAAGCGTTAAATGGGATCCAACTTTGTATAGTTTTGGTCAGCCGATGCCTGTAATCACAGCACCATCCCAAGGTATTGCACCAAGCGCCCACTGTGCGGCAGATGAGTTGTTCCCGATTCGCGAAGTTGCGAGATTGACGGGTATCAACCCGGTCACGCTCCGAGCGTGGGAGCGGCGTTATGGTTTGATCCAACCGGTACGCACCGAAAGCGGGCATCGCCTGTACACGCAGAAGGATATTGAGACCGTCCATCGCATTCTGGATTGGATCGAGCGTGGCGTGGCGGTCAGCAAAGTTGGCAAGATCCTCGCGCGCGACGATTCGCAGGCCTCTTTCGTGCGCCAGTTGCAGGAAGGCGACGCAGAACACGAGTCGACTCAGTGGCAGCAGCAGTTGCAACTTGCCATCGGCGCTTTTGATGAGCTGCAACTGGAACGTCTGTACGGGCAGATTTTTGCGGCATACCCCGTTGCGGTGGTGTTCCAGGACATCCTGATGCCCCTTTGGCAACAGTTGTTGCGTCACCAGGGGCGTTTCGGCCAGGCCAGCGAATGGCTGTTTTTCGACAGTTTCCTGCGGGCGCGGATTTCCCAGCGCCTGCAGATGGCCCGTGCCGGCCGTACGCCACAGGTATTGCTGGCGGCCATTGCCGGGGAGTGCCGAGAACTGGAGTTGCTGGTGGCGGGGCTGATGCTCAGTGGTGATGAACTGGCCGTTCACGTGTTGAGCTTGGGCCATCCCCTGGATGAGTTGACGCTGATCTGCGAGAAGACCCGGCCGCAGGCGCTGGTGCTGTTCTCCAACCACTCACCGACCCACGATTTGCCCAATCGGCTGGAGCGCTTGGCCCTGACCCTGGAGTGCCCGCTGCTATTGGCCGGTGATGCCTCGGACATGGCCGACAAGCAACTGGCCGGTACTGCCATCGGTTGCCTGGGCAATGAAGGGCGGTTGATGCAGCGACGCTTGCAGCAGTTTCTCAGTGGAACCCTGGATACCTGAGATCAGGCATGCACTTCGGGGTGGGCCAGGCGATGCTGTTGCAGGATGAACTGGCGCAGGCGCTCGGTTTCATCCGCATCGCCCTGGCTCAAGCGGTAGGCAAACAGACCGCGAGCCGTTTCGCGCTCTAACGTGCCACGCACGGCAATCCGTTCGTAGCCGGAGGGGCTGAACCACATCGAGAACGTGCGCGGTGGTTTGCTGCGGCCGCGACACTGCACCAGCAGGCCCTTGAACGACACTTCATGCACCCACAACGCTCCGGGCTGACCCCTGACGTTTTCCAGGGCGACCGGCTCTTCAAGCACCAGGCGCCAGGGCCGAATCATCGGCCCATCCTCGAAAATACTCGGCACCCCAAGACGCAAGTGCAGGGCATGGAACTCGTCTTCCACCAGTTGCAGTGGAAAGGTCATTTGCTGGTTATCGAACTGCGCCTGGATCGTCACCTGCTCATGGGCCGCCAGGCGCGTAAGCAGGTCGCGGATCTGCGCGCCACCGTTGACCGTCAGGCTCGACGACACATCCCGCACATTCAGTTGCGGGTTGTGGTGCATGTTCTGGATGAAATCCAGCTCGTCCTGGGTCAAAAGCGCGTCGCGTTGCATTGATGTGGCTCAAGGAAATGCGTGATTAAACTGATTATCACCCTAAAGACCATATTTTCTAAAGTTTGTTAGATCCGCTCGTCGCCCGGAGCGTTGCCAACTCGGCCGTAAGTGCTGCTACCTGGGCTTCCAGCTGGGTCACACGCTGCTGGGCCTTGACCTGAATCGTGACATCTTTTTGCACGCCGACGAAGTAAGTCTGCTGATCGGCCTGGTTATAAACCGTCGATAATGACAGTTCATTCCAGAAATGCGTGCCGTCCTTGCGGTAGTTGCGCAGGATTTCCCGGCATGCGCCGCCACTGTCCAGGGCTTCGCGAATGGCCATCAGGGCCGGCTGGTCGCGGTCACCCGATTGCAGGAAGCGGCAATCCTGATAAAGGACGTCGTCCAGGTTGTAGCCGGTCATGCGTTCGAAGGCGGGGTTCACGTAAATCAGCGGCTTGTCCTTGCCTTCCCGTTCCGCCACGACAATCCCGTCGTTGGAGGCATTGACCACCATTTGCATGAGCTTGGCGTTGATCATTGAGCGATCCATAGCGTGTTTGTGGATTTCTTAGTGTAGGGCAACCCACCCGGCTGCCAACTGTTAATATCCCAGGTTTTCACTCAACTACAGGATCAGATTGATGAAAGTCGCCATCCTTTCCGGCTCGGTCTATGGCACGGCAGAAGAAGTTGCCCGCCACGCCATGGGTATCCTCAATGCAGCCGGTTTCGAGGCCTGGCATAACCCGCGGGCGACCCTGGCCGATGTGCAGGCCTTCGCCCCGGACGCCTTTCTGGCCGTCACCTCCACCACCGGCATGGGCGAACTGCCGGACAACCTGATGCCGCTGTATTCGATGATCCGCGACCAATTGCCCGCCGCCTGGCGCGGTTTGCCTGGCGCGGTGATCGGCCTGGGCGACGCCAGCTACGGCGACACCTTCTGTGGCGGCGGCGAGCAGATGCGTGAGCTGTTCGGCGAATTGGGGGTGCGCGAAGTCCTGCCAATGCTGCGCCTGGATGCCAGCGAAAGCGTCACCCCGGAAGCTGACGCGGAGCCATGGCTGGCAGAGTTGGTCAGCGCACTGCGCGGCTGATCGGGTATTCGCGCAGCAGCGCCAGCCAGGCCAGGGCGGCTTTCGACAGATAGGCGCCCTTGCGCCAGATAAAGGCGATATCCCAACGTAGGAATTGCGGTGCCCTGAGTGTCAGGCGCACCACGCCGGGACGTTCCAGCCCACGTGCGACCACGCTGGGCAGAAGCACCACGCCCTGGCCGGCGGCCACCAGTGCCACCAGAAAGTCCGCCTGGCCACTGCGCCCACTTTCCCGGGGTGTGAAGCCCAGTTGCTGGCAGGCCTGGAGTAGCCGGTCATTGAGCACAAAGCTGCGCTGGTACATCAAAAATGGCGTGTCGGCCAGTTCCTCCAGGCCAATCTCTGTGTGCTGCGCCAATGGGTGGTCCACGGGCAGCAGCGCATCCAGCGGTTCATCACAGAAGGCTTGCCAGGCGAAGGCCGGATCGGTGGGCAGCAGGCTGCCGCCGACGTCCAGCTCACCCGCGAGGATTGCCTGCTCAATATTGCGGCTGCCGCCTTCGAGCAATTGGATGCTGACATTGGGGTAGCGCCGGCGATATTCGGCAAACAGCCCGGCAAACAGGGTGTCGCCCCCCAACTGCGGCAGGCCCATGCGCAACTCGCCACGGGTGAGTTGATTCAAGTCGTCCAGCTCGCTCAGCAGCTCGGTTTGCAGGCGCAACATGGCTTCGGCCCGTTGCAGCACCACCTGCCCGGCGGCGGTCAGGCGCACCTGGGAGCCAATGCGGTCGAGCAGCGGCGTGCCCAGGCTTTGCTCCAGTTGCGCCACTTGCTTGCTCACGGCGGACTGGCTGATATGCAAGGTTTTCCCGGCCTGGGTAAACCCGCCACGGTGGACCACTTCGATAAAGCTGCGCAGTTGTTTGAATTCCATTGCGGTAATTCCTGTTTGGAATGGCTTGCAGTCTAACAATTCGCTTCGGGTATGCCACGCGGCTCTTTAAAATGAAGGCCTGCGAGGAACCTATGTCTACTAAACGCTTAACCTTCAAACATCTGGGCCGGCTGCTGGTTGAGTTGCTGGTATTGCTGGCGATTTACTTGCTGGGCTGCCAAGTGGCCGTGTGGCTGGCCTGGCCGATCCCTGGCGGGGTGATTGGCCTGGGCTTGCTGTTGCTGGTGTTCGCCAGCGGCCTGATCAAACCGGCGGCCCTGCAATTGGGCGCTGGCCTGCTGATGGCAGAGATGCTGCTGTTCTTTATCCCGGCGCTGATGAGCCTGCTCGATTACGGTGGCCTGATGCGCCATGACGGCTGGCGGATCATGCTGGTGATCGCCCTCAGTACCCTGATGGTGATGCTGGTCACGGCGTTTACCGTCGAACTGGTCTGCCGCTGGAAGTTGCGCCATGAAGCTTGAACTGATGCCGCTGTTCTGGCTGGCCCTGACCCTGGTGGCCTATGGTTTCAGCCGCTGGATCTATCGGCGTACCGGGCGCTACCTGCTGTCGCCACTGATTCTTGTGCCCGCGCTGCTGCTGGCGGTGGCCGTGCCACTGAACACCGCCTATGCCGAGTACTCCACCGACACCCATTGGCTGATGCTGGTACTGGGGCCGGTCACGGTGGCGTTCGCCATTCCGATCTGGCAGCAGCGCCAGTTATTGATGCGGCACTGGTCGGCGTTGCTGCTGGGGATGCTGGCGGGTAGCGCGGCATCCATTGGCACCTCATTTGGCCTGGCCAAGGCCCTGGCCCTGGACAGTTCGGTCACGATGTCGTTGGTGCCACGCTCGATCACCACGCCCTTTGCCATGCCCCTGGCCCATGACTTGGGCGGTGTACCGGAGCTGACGGCAGTATTTGTGATGTTCACCGGTGTGTTCGGCGCCATGCTCGGCGGGGTACTGCTCAAGTGGTTGCCGCTGCGCAGTGCCCTGGCGCGGGGCGCGTTGTTTGGCGTGGGCGCCCACGGTGCGGGCGTCAGCCGTGCCCATGAAGTGGGGGGCGAGGAGGGCTCGGTGGCCGGACTGGTGATGGTCCTGGCCGGTTTGCTCAACCTGTTTGCCGCGCCTTTATTGGCGTCGCTTCTCTGACACCTTGTTGTACGAATATGAACTATCCTCGTAGTTGACTCGCTCGGTCATCAAGCTGGCTGCCAACGCAACTACGGCTGCCCCGAGGTCTGGCTAGACTGGCCCATCACCCTAAAAAAATAATAAGAACACCACAGCGTCGAGGTCATTGCCGTGAGCCTAGCCCCCGTTCAATCGACACAGAGTGTGAAAGACCAGGTCAGCGCCGCCGAATGGCAGGCCCGTATCGACCTGGCCGCCTGCTATCGCCTGGTGGCCCTGCATGGCTGGGATGATCTGATTTTCACCCATATCTCGGCCAAGGTGCCGGGCACCGAAGACTTCCTGATCAACCCGTTCGGGCTGATGTTCCACGAAATCACCGCCTCCAGCCTGGTCAAGGTCGACCAGGCCGGCAACAAGTTGATGGACAGCCCCTACGAGATCAACCCGGCCGGCTACACCATCCACAGCGCGGTACACGAAGTACGCCACGACGTGGTCTGCGTGCTGCACACCCACACGGCGGCTGGCGTGGCCGTGTCGGCGCAGAAGCAGGGCGTGCTGCCCATCAGCCAGCAATCGCTGTTCGTGCTGTCGAGCCTGGCCTATCACGCCTACGAAGGCGTAGCGCTCAACCACGAGGAAAAGGCCCGCCTGCAGGCCGACCTGGGGCCGAACAATTTCCTGATGCTGCACAACCATGGCCTGTTGACCTGCGGTGCGACCATCGCCGATACGTTCCTGATGATGTTCACCTTCCAGCGCGCCTGCGATATCCAGGTGCTGGCGCAAAACGGCGGTGCGGAATTGATTGCCATCGAGCCGCAGATTCTGGCGGGGGCCAAGGCGATGATTGCTGGGGTTACCAAGAGCGCCCAAGGCATGGGCGGTGCGCTGGCCTGGCCGGCATTGCTGCGCAAGCTGGACCAACAAGACCCAGGATACCGACTCTGATGCCACTGGCCGAGATCCCCCTGAGCGCCTGGCGCAAGCGCGGGCAGAGTTTTGTCTTTCGCGGGCAGACCCTGCGTTATTGGGTGGCCGGGCAGGGCGAGCCCTTGCTGCTGATCCACGGTTTCCCCAGCGCCAGTTGGGACTGGCATTACCTCTGGCAGCCCCTGGCCCAGCGTTATCAGGTGATCGCCTGCGACATGCTCGGCTTCGGCGACTCGGCCAAGCCCCTGGACCACACTTATTGCCTGCTGGAACAGGCCGACCTGCAACAGGCGCTGCTGGCCCATCTGCGGATTCAACAGCCGGTGCATGTCATGGCCCATGACTACGGCGACAGCGTGGCCCAGGAACTGCTCGCCCGGCACTACGAAGGTCGTTTTCAACTGGCCAGTTGTGTATTTCTCAATGGCGGGCTGTTCCCCGAGACCCACCGCGCGGCGCTGGTACAAAAACTCTTGCTCAGCCCCCTGGGGTGGATGATCGGTCGCGCATTCGGGCGCAACGCCCTGGCCGACAGCTTCAAGCAGATCTTCGGCCCCGACACCCGTCCCAGCGAAAGTGCCCTGGATGATTTCTGGAGCTTGATCGAAAACAACGACGGCCCGCGGATCCTGCACAAACTCATCGCCTACATTCCCCAGCGCCGTCGCCAGCGTGAGCGCTGGGTGGCGGCCATGCAGCGCGGCGAAGTGCCGTTGCGGGTGATCGATGGCGAAGTCGATCCGGTCTCCGGCGCGCACATGGTCGCGCGTTACCGCGAGTTGATACCGGACGCCGACACGGTGTTGCTGGCCAATATCGGCCACTACCCGCAGATCGAGGCGCCGGTGCAGGTGCTCAAGCATTACCTGGCATTTCGCGACGGCATCGGCAACAGCAAAGACCCGCTATGGGAACTGGCTTGTGTAGGAGCTGGCTTGCCTGCGATGGGTACACCTCGGTAAATCAGTTGTACCGAGGTGATGCAATCGCAGGCAAGCCAGTTCCCACATAAGCCAACTGCCACACAAGCTATCTCCTGCATCAGTTCAATCATCCCCGTGCCTTATTGCGCACCATTCACCCCCGCCCGTATTTATTGTGACCACAAGCCCGGTGCCTGACACTCAAGCCATCGTCCACTGTCTTCGCTGGAGTTCCCTATGAGTGAGTCTGTGCAGTTCCAAGATAAAGTCGTGATCGTCACCGGGGCCGGGGGTGGTTTGGGCCGTGCCCATGCGCTGCTGTTCGCCAGGCACGGGGCCAAGGTACTGGTCAACGACCTTGGCGGCTCGACTCAGGGCGAAGGCGCCAACGCCTCGGCGGCCGACCGCGTAGTGGCCGAGATTCGTGAGGCCGGCGGCATTGCCGAGGCCAATCACGATTCGGTGACCGACGGCGAAAAGATCGTGCAACACGCCCTCGACGTGTTTGGCCGCATCGACGTGGTGGTGAACAACGCCGGGATCCTGCGGGACAAGACCTTCCACAAGATGGAGGACAGCGACTGGGACCTGGTGTACCGCGTGCACGTCGAAGGCGCCTACAAAGTGACCCGCGCCGCCTGGCGGCATATGCGCGAGCAAGGCTACGGCCGGGTGATTTTCACCGCGTCCACTTCAGGCATCTACGGCAACTTCGGCCAGTCCAACTACGGCATGGCCAAGCTCGGCCTGTATGGCCTGACCCGCACCCTGGCGTTGGAAGGGCGCAAGCACAACATCCTGGTCAACGCCATCGCGCCCACTGGCGGCACGCGCATGACTGAAGGGTTGATTCCGCCGCAGGTGTTCGAGCGACTCAAGCCCGAGCTGGTCAGCCCGCTGGTGGTGTACCTGGGCAGCGAGACCTGCCAGGAAACCTCGGGGCTGTTTGAAGTGGGCGGCGGCTGGATCGGCAAGACCCGCTGGGAACGCAGCCTGGGCGTAGGCTTTGATCCTGAGGCTGGCTTCTCGCCAGAGGATGTGGCGGCGCACTGGCAGCAGATCTGCGACTTTGAAGGGGCGGCCCATCCCAAGGACAATATCGAAGCCTTGAAAGAGATGATGGACAACCTGCAGAAGTACAGCCTGTGATCGTTACCTGAAAAACATTTAATCCTGCGGGGCGCTGAGAGCGCCCCGCTTTGTTTCAGGCATAAAAAAGGCCGCTGCAAAAGCAGCGGCCGAAGTAAGACGTTGGATCAAGGAGCTACAAATCAACGTCAGTGAACACCGTTAACAGACTGAAAATAAGCTTCAATCCATCCAGAACTGGCTTTCGTGAAGCAGGCGGTTTGCCTTGAAAGCCCGGCAAGAATAGTCCGTTGTAACAGAATGAAAAACACTGATTCAGGACAAGGACTGTTACCAAAACAACAACAGTGGCGCCCCTGCCGGGCGGGGGTATCCATTCTCTTGATGGCGCTCCATCCACTGCGTCCATAGCCCCGCCGATACCCACGCTAGAGCCTGCGCTAATCCTTTCGAGCGACACAACGAATACCTCCTTGGTGCGCTTATCGCTCCTGCTGGCGGGCAGTAGGGTGGGGCCTTCTGTCACACCACCGGGGAAGACGCATGACAAAAACAACAATGCGCGCCATCTTCAGGCCACAGGCGCTGGCCGCTGCGGTTGCTTTGGGCTGCTGCGTTCAGGCGCAGGCTGTTTCATTCAATATCGGCGAGATCGAGGGTCAATTCGATTCATCGCTGTCGGTCGGGGCCAGTTGGGGCATGCGCGATGCCGACCGCAAGCTGGTGGGGACGGTCAACGGGGGCAGTGGCCAGGCCTCCACCGGGGATGACGGGCGCTTGAACTTCAAGAAGGGCGAAACCTTCTCGAAAATCTTCAAGGGCCTGCACGACCTGGAACTCAAGTACGGCGATACCGGTGTGTTTGTGCGGGGCAAATACTGGTACGACTTCGAACTCAAGGACGAAGACCGCGAGTTCAAGCCGATCAGCGACCACAACCGCAAGGAAGGCTCCAAGTCCAGCGGTGCGCAGATCCTCGATGCCTTCGTCTATCACAACTATTCCCTGGGCGACCTGCCGGGCACCGTGCGCGCCGGTAAACAGGTGGTCAGTTGGGGCGAAAGTACCTTCATCGGTAACTCCATCAACAGCATCAACCCCATTGACGTCTCGGCCTTCCGCCGGCCGGGCGCCGAGATCAAGGAGGGCCTGATTCCAGTCAACATGCTGTTCGCCTCCCAGGGCCTGACCAACCAACTGACTGTGGAAGGTTTCTACCAGTTGGAATGGGACCAGACCGTGCTGGATAACTGCGGCACCTACTTTGGTGGCGACGTGGCGGCCGATGGCTGCACCGACAACTACACCGTTGGCAGCCCGGCGATCCGCCCGCTGCAACCGGTCGCTGCCGCGTTCGGCCAGGGTTTTGGCGTAACCAATGAAGGGGTGATCGTACGCCGCGCCGCCGACCGTGACGCCCGGGATTCCGGGCAGTTCGGCATGGCCTTGCGCTGGTTGGGCGATGACACCGAGTACGGCCTGTACTTCATGAACTACCACAGCCGCACACCGACGGTGGGCACCCTCACGGCCAACACCAACCTGGCGACCATCGGCAATATCATCAATACCGCCAACGGCATTGCCCCCGGCAGTGGCGCCGGCCTGGCGCAGAGCGTGATGCTCGGGCGCGGCCAGTACTACCTGGATTACCCCGAAGATATCCGCCTGTACGGCGCCAGCTTTTCCACGACCCTGCCCACCGGCACGGCCTGGACCGGGGAAATCAGCTACCGCCCCAACGCCCCCGTGCAACTCAACACCACTGACCTGACCCTGGCCCTGGTCAACCCGATTGCCGGTAACACCGTGTCACCTATCAGGAGCTCATTTGGCGCCGACAACATCGGCTACCGGCGCAAGGAAATTACCCAGTTCCAGACCACCATGACCCAGTTTTTCGACCAGGTGCTGGGCGCCGAACGCCTGACCGTGGTGGGCGAGGCGGCCATCGTGCGGGTCGGCGGGCTGGAGAACAAAACCAAGCTGCGCTACGGCCGCGATTCGGTCTATGGCCAATACGGCTTTGGCGGTGACACCGACGGCTTCGTCACCGCGACCTCCTGGGGTTATCGGGCCCGGGCGATCCTCGACTACAACAACGTGATCGCCGGGATCAACCTCAAGCCCAACCTGTCCTGGTCCCATGACGTCAAGGGCTACGGCCCCAACGGCCTGTTCAACGAAGGGGCCAAGGCGCTCAGCGTCGGGGTCGATGCGGACTACCGCAACACCTACACCGCGAGCCTGAGCTACACCGACTTTTTTGGCGGTGACTACAACACCCTGACCGACCGTGACTTCCTCGCCCTCAGCTTCGGCGTGAACTTCTGATTCGGCTAAAAAAGAACAAGGACAACAACCATGCGTAAGACGATTTTGCAGTGCGGTGTGCTGGCCCTCGGCCTGTTGGCCGCCAACGTGATGGCCGCGGTGTCACCGCAGGAAGCCGCCAAGCTGGGGACCACCTTGACCCCGGTGGGGGCGGAGAAGGCCGGTAACGCCGATGGCTCGATCCCGGCCTGGACCGGCGGCATCCCGAAAAACGCCGGTGCGGTGGACAGCAAGGGCTTTTTGGCCGACCCGTTTGCCAATGAAAAACCGCTGTTCGTGATCACTGCGGCCACGGTCGACAAGTACAAGGACAAACTCTCGGACGGCCAGGTGGCGATGTTCAAGCGTTATCCCGAGACCTACAAAATCCCGGTCTACACCACTCACCGCACGGTCAACCTGCCCGACGATATCTACGAGTCGATCAAGCGCAGCGCGCTCAACGTCAAGTCGATCAACGACGGCAACGGCTTGGAAAACTTCACCGGCAACCGCTATTACGCCTTCCCGATTCCGAAGAATGGCGTCGAGGTGTTGTGGAACCACATCACCCGTTACCACGGCGGCAACCTGCGGCGCATCATCACCCAGGCCACACCGCAGACCAACGGCAGCTACACGCCGATCCGCTTCGAAGAAGAAGTGGCGGTGCCGCAACTGATCCCGGACATGGACCCGGCCAAGGGCGCCAACGTGCTGACCTTCTTCAAACAGTCGGTCACCGCGCCCGCCCGCCTGGCGGGTAACGTGCTGCTGGTGCACGAAACCCTCGACCAGGTGAAGGAACCGCGCCTGGCGTGGATCTACAACGCCGGTCAACGCCGCGTGCGCCGTGCACCGCAAGTGG
The DNA here is from genome assembly GCF_012985595.1 of Pseudomonas sp. WS 5411. Lineage (NCBI taxonomy): Bacteria > Pseudomonadati > Pseudomonadota > Gammaproteobacteria > Pseudomonadales > Pseudomonadaceae > Pseudomonas > Pseudomonas sp. WS 5411. The sequence continues at coordinate 56,190 of NZ_JAARMC010000009.1, read as the reverse complement.
CCTACGACGGGCCGGGTACCGCGTCCGACGGCCTGCGCACCTCGGATAACTTCGACATGTTCTCCGGCGCGCCAGACCGCTACGACTGGAAGCTGGTGGGCAAGAAGGAAATGTACATTCCCTACAACGCCTACAAGCTCGACTCGCCATCCCTCAAGTACGACGACATCATCAAGGCCGGCCATATCAACCAGGACCTTACCCGCTATGAACTGCACCGGGTCTGGGAAGTGGTCGGCACGGTCAAGCCCAACGAACGGCACATCTATGCCAAGCGCCACATGTACATCGACGAAGACAGCTGGCAAGTGGCGCTGGTGGATCACTACGACGGCCGTGGCCAACTGTGGCGCGTTGCCGAAGGCCATGCGCAGTTCTACTACAACCACCAGACCCCGGCCTACACGGTCGAGACCCTGTACGACATCATCGCCGGGCGCTACATCGCCCTGGGCATGAAGAACGAGGAGAAGAGCAGCTTTGTGTTCGGCTTCAACGCCAAGGCAGCGGACTACACCCCGGCGGCCTTGCGCGCCTCGGGCGTACGCTGACCTGAGGTTGTAAACCCAATCCTGTGCCGGGCTCACATGAAGCCCGGCTTTTTTATGCTCGGCAATCAGCCCGCTGAATACTTCTTCAACAACGCCCATTGACAGGACTACGGTAGTCCGCACGCCGCATAACAATAAAAAAGGGACGCTGTAATGACCGCCATGACCCGTCGCCTGGATCGTCCTGGATTCATGCCACGTCTGTCTTCCCACCATTTGCTGCGCCCACGCCTGGCCGAGCCGTTGCGGGGTACCGAGGCGCGGGTCCGGTTGCTGTGCGCGCCGGCCGGCAGCGGCAAGAGCGCCTTGTTGGCCGAATGTGCCCTGCAGGCCCCGGCGAGCTGCCAGGTGTATTGGTTGCCGCTCAATGGCGCGGCTTTGGCCCCGCTGGATTTCTGCCAGCGCCTGGCCCAAAGCCTGGGCCTCGCGTTTGTCGATGAAGCCAGCTTGCTGCTGGACCTGAGCCGCTGGCAAGCGCCGGCCTGGCTGTTTCTCGATGACTATTGCCGGGTGTCGGCACCAGCCCTGGATGCCTTGCTCGATCGGGTGCTGACGGCCAGCAGCCCGGCCTTGGTCTGGTGGCTGGGGGCGCGGCGCCGACCGGCCTGCAATTGGCCGCGGCTGTTGCTCGATGATGAATTGTGGGAGTGCGGCGGCACCGAGTTGGCGTTCGATCAGCGCGAGGTCCAGCAACTGCTCGAGCATCACGCCGCCGCCGGGCAGACTGCCGACAAGGTCCTGCAATTCAGCGCCGGTTGGTGCGCTGGCGTGCGTATTGCCCTGCTGGAAGGCGACAGCCATCCCGACAGCGGCGCCTGGCATGGGCGTTCCCAGACCCTACTCGACTATCTGCAGCACGAGCTGTTCAGCACCCTGCCTGAAGAGCTGGAGGAGGCCTGGCGCGTACTGGCGCACTTGCCACGTTTTAACCAGGGGCTATGCGAACACCTGTTTGGCTTTGGCGATGGCGCCGACTACCTGCGTGAACTTCAGGCCCTGGGGGCGTTTATCGAGCCCTGGGAAGACTCGCCGGACTGGCTGCAGGTCTTCACCCCCCTGGCCCAGTTGCTGCGCGACGAACCCTGGCCGGCCCGGCGCTCCTGGCACCGGCGCGCCTGCCAATGGTTCAGCGCGGCCCAGGATTGGCAGGCGGCGTTCGAGCAAGCGCTGTTGGCCGAGGAGTACGAAGCGGCGGTGAGCCTGTTGGAGCACTTCAGTTTCGAAGACCTGTTCCGTCAGCAAAACGCCGTGTTGTTGTTGCGCCTGCATGAGCAGCACGGTGACGAGTTGATGCTCGGCTCGGCGCAACGGGTGGGGCTGGTCACCGCCGCCTTGCTGTTTGCCGGGCGTTTCGAGCAGGCCGCGCAATGTGTTGATCAACTGGCACGTTTCACCCCGCAACCCACGGCCGCCTTGCAACGGCATCTGCTGGCGCGCTGGCAGGCGCAGTGGGGATGGTTGTTGCATCTGGGGGGCGAAGCGGTGCGGGCCCGCGCGCACTTTCTCGATGCGTTGAATGATCTGCCGGACAGCGCCTGGACGTCGCGCCTGATGTGCCTGTCTGGGCTGACCCAGCAAGCGCTGTTGCGCGGCGAACTGGACGTGGCCCAGGCCCTCAACCGCGAGGCGCTGTGCCTGGCGCGGGCCCATGGTTCGCTGTTGCTGGAGGCGCTACTGGAGCTGGATCATGCGCAACTGCTGGAGCAGCGGGGCGCACCGTACCGGGCCCAGAGCCTGCTGGAAGGCGTGCAGGCCATGTTGATCCAGCAGCGTCTCAAGACCGGGCCGCTGATGGGCCGGATTGCCTTGCGCCGAGGGCATCTGGCACTGCGCCAGGGGCATGACGCCCTGGCCACCGAATGTCTCGAAGCCGGCCTGGGCATGTGCCTGCATAGCCAGGACAAGCGCGTGCTGTATGGCTTCCTCGGGTTGGCAATGCTGGCGGCCAACCGCGGCGACTACGCCCAGGCGTTTATCCAACTGCGCGACGCCGAGCGCCTGATGCAGCGCCGGCAGGTGCCCGATACGGTGTACCGGGCGGTGCTGCTGTTGCTCAGCGGGCATTTCTGGCTACAGCAGGGGCGGGCCGAACTGACCCTGGAAGCGGTCAGCCGGGTGCTGCGCCATTATCACGGCCCCCACGCCAAGCAGGCGCCGCCGGCGACCCTGGAGTTGATCCCCCGGCTGGAGTACCTGCTGGTGTTGGCCCAGGTCAAACTGCGCCGCGCCGAGCACCCCATCCAGCGGCTCACCGCCTTGCTCGACACCGCCCGCGAGTCTGGCATGCAGTGCCTGGAAGTGGAGTTGCAGTTGGTGCTGGGCGAGGTGGCCTGGCAACTGGGGGAGAAAGCGCTGGCGGTGCGTGCGCTGCAAACCGGTCTGGCCCTGGCGGCGCGCTGTCAGGTGCAGCAGGCGGTGCGTGAACTGCGCCTGCGCCAGCCGGGGTTGCTCAGTGAATTGGGGCTTGAACCTCAGGAGGCAGTGGCGGCGCCGGGGGAAAACCCGTTGAGCCAACGGGAGCTGGAAGTGTTGCAACTGATCGCGCTGGGCAACTCCAATCTGGAAATTGCCGACCTGTTGTTTATCTCGCTGCACACGGTGAAGACCCATGCACGGCGGATTCACAGCAAATTGGGGGTGGAGCGGCGCACCCAGGCGGTGGCCAAGGCCAAGAGCCTGGGCCTGATGGCCTGAGCGACGGTACTACAGGCAATGGAGATCAACTGTGGGAGCTGGCTTGCCTGCGATGGCGGTGGGTCAGTTGATACATTCTGCGACTGACCCACCGCCATCGCAGGCAAGCCAGCTCCCACATTAACCTGTGTGCATTCAGTATTGGTGGATCAGGGTTGATAACCCATCCGCCAACTCACCGCCTGGCTCGCTGCCAGCAATTGCCGGGCCGCCGGTCCATCTTCATCGGCATGGAACAACGAGGTCGGCCCCACCACCGTCATCACCGCCACCACCTGCCCCAGCGCATTGAATACCGGCGCCGACAGCGCATCGACCCCCGGCATCAGCAAACCATGCACAAAGTGCAGGCCACGCTGGCGAATCTGTTCACAGGCCTGCACATACGCCTGGTCGTCCGCCAGCGCATGGGCGATGCCGGCCTGGATCTCCTGCGCGCGCAGGTCAACGGTTTCGCGCTCTGGCAAAAACGCGCTGAACACCAGCCCCGTCGAGGAGCTGAGCAGCGGCAGCACCGAGCCCAATTGCGTCACCACCGTGACCGCACGCACCGCCGGTTCGATATGCACCACGGTCGCGCCGTGGTTGCCCCATACCGCGAGAAAGCAGGTTTCATTCAACTCGTCGCGCAGCTGCGCCAGGGGCAGGGTGGCGACTTTCAGTACGTCCATGCTGCCCAGCGCCGCCAGCCCCACGCGCAAGGCCTCGCGGCCCAGGCCGTAATGGTTGGTGGCTGCGTTCTGTTCGGCAAACCCCGAGGCAATCAGGGCCTGCAAGTAGCGGTGGACCTTACTGGCCGGCATCTGCACGTGCTCGGCCAGGCGCGACAGGGATGTGGCCGGCGACAGTTCGGCCAGGGCCTTGAGGATGTCGGTGCCGACTTCGGCCGAGCGGACTTTCTGTTTACCGGTGTCGCGGGGGGCGGGCGGCTTTTCCATGGAGAGCGTGTGTCCGAAAGACGAATGGCGGTCTTTATAGCTTGACGGTCGATACGGAGCAAATTACGTTATGCGTAACTGGATTACGATAAAAACAACTTCCTTACTGAGGACGATCCATGACCCTCGATTATCAATCGGGCTTTGGCAATGAATTCGCCAGCGAAGCCTTGCCAGGTGCACTGCCGGTCGGCCAGAACTCCCCGCAAAAAGCGCCCTACGGGCTGTACACCGAACTGTTCTCCGGCACCGCGTTCACCATGGTGCGCAGCGAAGCCCGGCGCACCTGGATGTATCGCATCCAGCCGTCGGCCAATCACCCGGCATTCATCAAGCTGGACCGGCAACTGGCCGGCGGCCCGCTGGGCGAGGTCACGCCCAACCGCCTGCGCTGGAACCCGCTGGATATACCTGCACAACCCACCGACTTTATCGACGGCCTGGTCGGCATGGTGGCCAACGCCGGCGCCGAGAAACCCTCCGGCATCAGCATCTATCACTACCGTGCCAACTGCTCCATGGAGCGGGTGTTCTTTAATGCCGACGGCGAACTGTTGATCGTCCCTGAGCAAGGCCGCCTGCGCATCGCCACCGAACTGGGGGTGCTGGAGGTCGAGCCGCTGGAAATCGTCGTGTTGCCACGGGGCCTGAAATTTCGCATCGAGCTGCTGGATGCCCAGGCTCGCGGCTACGTCGCCGAAAACCACGGCGCGCCGCTGCGCCTGCCGGACCTGGGGCCGATTGGCAGCAATGGCCTGGCCAACCCCCGGGACTTCCTGACCCCGGTCGCCCACTACGAGCATCTTTCGCAACCCACACCCCTGGTGCAGAAGTTTCTCGGCGAGCTGTGGGGCTGCACCCTCGACCACTCGCCGCTGAACGTGGTGGCCTGGCATGGCAATAACGTGCCGTACAAATATGACCTGCGTCGCTTCAACACCATCGGCACGGTGAGCTTCGATCACCCGGACCCGTCGATCTTTACTGTGTTGACCTCGCCCACCAGCGTTCACGGCCTGGCCAACCTCGACTTCGTGATCTTCCCGCCGCGCTGGATGGTGGCCGAGAACACCTTCCGTCCACCCTGGTTCCACCGCAACCTGATGAACGAATACATGGGCCTGATCCAGGGTGCCTATGACGCCAAGGCCGAAGGCTTCCTGCCCGGCGGCGCGTCGCTGCACAGTTGCATGAGTGCCCACGGCCCGGATGGCGAGACCTGCACCAAGGCCATCGCCGTCGACCTGGCGCCGCACAAAATTGATAACACCATGGCCTTTATGTTCGAGACCAGCCAGGTGCTGCGCCCGACCCGCTTCGCCCTGGATTGCCCGCAATTGCAAAACACTTACGACGCTTGCTGGGCCACGCTGCCGGCAACCTTCAACCCGAATCGGAGATAAGCCATGACGCAGTCCACTCTCACCCGCAGTTGGGTGGCCTCGGCCAACGGTCACACGGACTTCCCCCTGCAGAACCTGCCCCTGGGCATCTTCAGCCACAACGGTTCGGCACCGCGCAGTGGCGTGGCGATCGGCGAGCACATTTTTGATCTGCAAGCGGCCCGTGACCTGTTTGACGGTGAAGCGCGCCGCGCCATCGACGCTATGGCGGACGGCCAACTGAACGCCTTCTTCGAACTGGGCCGCGGCCCACGGGTGGCACTGCGCGAACGCCTGCTGGAACTGCTCGCCGAGGGCAGCAGCCAACAAGCCAAGCTGCAAGCCCTGGGCGCCCAGGTGTTGCCACTGGCCGCCGATTGCCAGATGCACCTGCCGGCGAAAATCAACGATTACACCGACTTCTACGTCGGCATCGAACACGCGCAGAACGTCGGCAAACTGTTCCGCCCGGACAACCCCTTGCTGCCCAACTACAAGTACGTGCCGATTGGTTATCACGGCCGCGCCTCTACCATCCGTACCTCCGGCACCGAGGTGCGCCGGCCTAAGGGCCAGACCCTGCCAGCCGGCCAGACCGAACCGACCTTCGGCCCGTGCGCACGCCTGGACTACGAGCTGGAACTGGGCATCTGGATCGGCCAGGGCAATGCCATGGGCGACTCGATTGCCATTGGCGATGCCGCCGAGCATATCGCTGGCTTCTGCCTGCTCAACGACTGGTCGGCCCGCGATATCCAGGCCTGGGAATACCAGCCGCTGGGGCCGTTCCTGTCGAAAAGCTTTATCACCAGCATCTCGCCCTGGGTGGTCACGGCCGAAGCCCTGGAACCGTTCCGCAAGGCCCAGCCCGCGCGCCCGGCCGGCGATCCACAACCGCTGCCGTACCTGCTGGACCCCCGTGATCAGGCCGCTGGCGGCTTTGATATCGAACTGGAAGTGCTGCTGACCACCGCCGCGATGCGCGAGCAGAACCTGGCGCCCCATCGCCTGACCCTGAGCAACACCCAACACATGTACTGGACCGTGGCGCAAATGGTCGCGCACCACAGCGTCAACGGCTGCCAACTGCAGGCCGGCGACCTGTTTGGTTCGGGCACCCTGTCGGGCCCCGAGGCCGGTCAGTTCGGCAGCCTGCTGGAAATCACCGAAGGCGGCAAAAAGCCGATCGAACTGGCCTCCGGCGAAGTGCGCAAGTTCCTCGAAGACGGCGACGAAATCATCCTGCGCGCCCGCTGCCAGCGTGAGGGGTTTGCCTCCATTGGTTTCGGCGAATGCCGTGGCACTGTGGTCGCCGCGCGCTAAGGGGGCGAGGGGATGGAGCTCTATACCTACTATCGTTCCACGGCGTCTTATCGGGTGCGCATCGCCCTGGCGCTCAAGGGCCTGGACTTTACCGCGCTGCCGGTCAACCTGCTGGTGCCCAAGGGCGGCGCCAACCGCCAGCCCGAGTACCTGGCGATCAACCCCCAGGGCCGTGTCCCGGCGTTGCGTACCGACGAGGGCGAACTGTTGATCCAGTCGCTGGCGATCATCGAATACCTGGACGAACGTTATCCACAGGTACCGCTGCTCGCCAAGGACCTGGCGGCCCGCGCCCATCAGCGTGCAGTGGCGTCGATCATCGGTTGTGACATCCACCCGCTGCACAACTCCAGCACTCAGAACCTGCTGCGTCAGTGGGGGCATGACGAGGCGCAATTGCTGGAGTGGATCGGGCACTGGATCAGCCAGGGCCTGGGCGCCGTGGAGCAATTGATCGGTGACCAGGGCTATTGCTTCGGTGACCAGCCAGGGCTGGCGGATGCGTTTCTGATCCCGCAGTTGTATGCGGCAGAGCGCTTCAAGGTGGCGCTGGAGGGTTACCCGCGAATCCAGCGTGTCGCGGCATTGGCGGCCAAACACCCCGCCTTCATCCAGGCCCACCCCTCCAACCAACCTGACACACCTGACACCCCCTAGATCCATGTGGGAGCTGACTTGCCAGCTCCCACAAGTGATACCCCATAAAAATAAAAAGGTCCTTGCGATGCACAATCAGATTGCCAGCTTTCGCGCGGCACTCGACGCCCGTCCGGTGTCGCGCTACCAGTGGTTGATTCTCCTGTTGTTAGCGTTGTTGCTGGTCACCGATGGTTACGACGCCCAGGTGTTGGGTTACGTGGTCCCGGCCCTGGCCCAGGACTGGGGCCTGGAAAAGGCCGCCTTCGGCCCGGTGTTCAGTGCCAACCTGCTGGGGCTGACCTTGGGCTCCCTGGCTGTGACGCCCCTGGCCGACCGTTTCGGCGTGCGCCGCATCCTGCTCGCCTGCGTACTGATCTACGCCAGCCTCACGGTGCTGATGGTATTCGCCAACTCCCTGAATACCCTGATGGCCGCGCGCTTTATCTGCGGCATTGGCATGGGCGGCGCGATGCCCAGCGCCATGGCCTTGATGTCGGAATATTCGCCACCGCGTATGCGCACGTTGATGGTGACGCTGGCGGCCTGCGGGTTCTCGTTCGGCGGGGCAGCAGGCGGTTTTGTCGCGGCGGGGTTTATCGACAGCTTTGGCTGGCAGGCGGTGTTCCTTGCCGGTGGCGTGACGCCGTTGCTGCTGTTTCCCTTTCTGGTATGGCTGCTGCCTGAATCCTTGCCGCGTTTGTTGCGCGATGCACCGCCCTATACGCGCCTGCAGAAAGTCACGGCGCGCATGCTGCCCGGTTGGCAGGCACCGGCGGCCAGCGAAGAACAGAATCGCCAGGAGCAGGGCAGCAAGCTGACTGTCGTGGAGTTGTTTCGCAATGGCTATGCACGGCCGACGCTGCTGATCTGGTCGACCTTTTTTGTCAGCCTGATCCTGCTGTATTTCATGATCAGTTGGTTGCCGTCACTGCTGCTGGAAAGTGGCATGGCCTTGAACAAAGCCAACCTAGTGACCTCGATGTTCCTGTTCGCCGGCACCCTGGGCGCGATTGGCATGGCCTGGTTTGCCGACCGCCTGAAAAGCAAAGTACGCCTGCTTTCCGGTGTATTGGCGGCAGCGGCGGTGTGCACGATTCTGCTGGGGCTCAACCATGACAACCCGCGTTACCTGGTGGCGTTTGTGTTTGCGGCGGGCTTTTGCATCATCGGCGGCCAGTTGACCCTCAATGCATTTGCCAGCAACTTCTACCCGGCCCATGTACGTGCCACGGGCACCGGCTGGGCACTGGGTGTCGGGCGGTTTGGTTCGATCCTGGGGCCGTTGTTTGGCAGCATGCTGCTGGCGATGCACGTGCCGGTGCAGCAGATTTTCTTCTTCTGCGCGATTCCGGCGGTGATCGCCGCGTTGTTGATCATTCAGGTGCGCTCGCCCGAGGCCAAGGCGCCGGTTGAGATCCTTCAGCACCCGCTTGAATCCTGAGGGGCAACCCCCTTACTTGTGGGAGCTGTCGAGCCCCAGCGAGGCTGCGATGGGGGCGGCGCGGTTCAAGGTCTCCGTCAATGCACCACCGCCCCAGGCGGCAAATGCCCCAGCCGCTCCGTCAGGCGCAGCCGCTGCACCGGGTCTTCACTGAGCAACAGCGCATGCTCAAGATCGAAGCGCTCGGCATTCGGGCAATCCAGGTGCTTGTACAGACTGGCCCGCGCCAGATAGTCGGCGGCGCTGGCGTCGCCCAGCTCCAGCACGCGCTCGGCGTCGATCAGCGCCGCGAGGTGATGGTCATTGGTCAGGTGCAGTTGCCGCAGGTTGCGCGACAGCCGCTGCAGGATCAGTCGCGGCTCGGCGCTGCGCAGGTGTTCGGCTTGCAGCTTGAGATTGGGGCCGTACTGGCGTTGCAGCAGTTCGCGGCAGTCGTTGGGGTACAGCCGCCGCCCGCCGCAGGGGTCGAGCAAATGATCGGCACCGCTTACCCGCAGCAGGAAGTGCCCCGGAAAATTGACCCCCACCATAGGGATCTCCAGGCGCCGCGCCAACTCCAGGGCGATCAGGCCCAGGGCCAGGGGTTGTCCACGGCGGCGCTGCAACACCTTGTCCAACAGGGCGGCGGCGGGGCGCAAGGGGGTGAAGTCATCCTGGGCGAACCCCAGGTCATTCATTATCCGCAGCAACGGCTGGCCCAGTTCATCGGCCGGCAGCAGCGGCATGCCGAGGCTGACTTGCTGTTGCAGCACCGTGAAGTCAGCCAGGATCGCCTGCGGGTCCACGGCAGGGTCGTGCTCGGCAGCGATCCATAACGCGGCCTCAAACAGCGCCGGAGGCGAGCGGTGCAGGCATTCGAAAAAGGCTTGGCGGGGATTCATTGCATTCTCCGTCGGATGTCCCGTTTTAGCCTTGCCAAGAACTTTCGTCCAGCTTCTTGAGAACCGGCCTACCTGGATATGTCGCAAAGCCTGTAATTACGGGCTGCTTATTCCTGCACGCTCCGGCAACCTTTTCCCGGCAGCCTATACTTGGCGACTACAAGAAGTGATTCGGGAGCTTGACGATGTTTGCTCTCATGCACAGCACCCGCCTTGAATCCCTGCACCTGAGCGTTGACCCGGTGACCGGGTTGAAGGCGGTCATTGCCATCCACAGCAGTCGCTTGGGGCCGGCCCTGGGTGGCTGTCGCTACCTGGCCTACCCCGACGATGAAAGCGCCGTGGCCGATGCCGCGCGCCTGGCCCAAGGCATGAGTTACAAGGCCGCGCTGGCCGGTCTGCCGGTGGGCGGTGGCAACGCGGTGATCATCCGCCCGGCCCATGTGGAAAGCCGCGCCGCGCTGTTCGAAGCTTTCGGCCGGTGTATCGAGCAGCTCGATGGCCGCTATATCACCGCCATCGACAGCGGCACCTCTGTGGCCGACATGGACTGCATCGCCCAGCACACGCGCTTTGTCACCAGCACCACCGCCGCCGGCGACCCGTCACCCCATGCGGCCATGGGCGTATTCGCCGGCATCCGCACCGCCGCCATGGCCCGCCTGGGCAGCGACAACCTGGAAGGCCTGCGTGTGGCAATCCAGGGCCTGGGCAACGTCGGCTACGCCCTGGCCGAACAACTGCACGCCGCTGGCGCCGAATTGCTGGTGAGCGATATCGACCCTGGCAAAGTGCAACTGGCCATGGAGCAACTGGGCGCCCACCCGATTGCCAACGAAGCCTTGCTCAGCACCCCCTGCGACATTCTCGCGCCGTGCGGCCTGGGCGCCGTCCTCAACCGCCAGAGCGTCGCCCAACTGCGCTGCGCCGCCGTGGCCGGCTCCGCCAGCGCGCAACTGACCCACCTGCAAGTGGCCGACCAATTGGAGGCGCGTGGGATCCTCTACGCACCGGACTACGTGATCAACTCCGGCGGCCTGATCTATGTCGCCCTCAAGCACAACGGCGCGGACCTGGCGACCATCACCGCGCACCTGTCCAACATCGGCACCCGCCTGACCGAAATCTTCGGCCACGCCCAGGCCGAAAAACGCTCACCTGCCCGAGTGGCCGATGAGCTGGCCGAACGGCTGCTGTACGCCGAGCCCTTATTAAAAAGGCCCTGAATCAATGATTCAGGGCCTGTTCAATTCGGGCTTTATTCCGCCGCCGGGTTCAGCAACTCGGACAACGCATCCGGCTGGCTCTTGAACGCCTTGGCAAACACATCGCGATTCTTCGCCATGTAGATCCCGGCTTCCTCCACCTGCTGCTCGCTCAGGGACGGCACGGCTTTTTGCAACACTTCTGCGAGCAACTCAGCGAGTTCAAGCATCTTGTCATGACGGTCAGCTTCGGCTTTATCCATGAACAAACGCTCCAGATCTCGGCTGCTGCGGTATACCACTTCGACGGCCATTCACCACCTCACATGCCTTCACGATAGTTGTCTATTGCGACTACTGTATTTATATACAGCTAAAAGGATAAGCCAATCCATGGGGTTTGGGTAGCAGCTTTTTAATGTAGTTGGGAAATGGGGTTTGTCAGGTGTCGGAGTGCCGCAGTCGTAAACCCCAACGGCAAGATAAGTGTCTCATGTCATTCCACCATCATCTCATTCTGCAATCTCTGGCCTTCTTTCTGCATGCAGAGAAATCGTCATGCCAAACGGGCATTATCCCCCCCGAGCCGAAGCATGGCTTAGGCAATGGCAAATAGTTGGCTATTTTTTAAACAGTGGTGGTGAGCAATGACAGAAATGAAGTGGGCCGACAAAGTGCGCAAAAGCCTGCACGCGAATGCAGATTCCCTGGGCAACCTGGCAGTGGAGGCGTTTCACTATCTGGCGCTTTTTGGTATCGGTGCAATCACCGCCTATGCGGCAATAATGACCTTTATCGACATGTTGCAAAAAGGTGGTATCAGCGTTGATGACATCCTGCTGCTGTTTATCTACCTGGAGTTGGGCGCCATGGTGGGGATCTACTTCAAGACCAACCACATGCCCATCCGCTTCCTGCTCTACGTGGCGATCACGGCGTTGACCCGCCTGCTGATCGGCGACGTGTCCCACCACAATGCCCCGGACCTGGGCATCATTTACTTGTGTGGTGGGATTCTGTTGTTGGCGTTCGCCATCCTGGTGGTGCGTTTTGCTTCGTCGCGCTACCCATCGGTCAAGGAAAAGTCCGAATCCTGAGTCAGAGCCCGGCCGCGATGGGCGGCCGGTTGCTCGGCGGGCGCTGCAGCAGTTTATGACTGTCGCCGTCGGTCATCACTGCCAAAATCTCCATGGCGCTGTGCCCTTGTTCAATGGCAATGCCAAATTGCACGCTTTGCACCAGGCGTTTGAGTCGTTGCGGGTCGTTGCGCTGTTCGGCGCTGATCATGCGTTTGGCGACCACGCCGCTGTCATCGGAGAGGGTCAGCATGATGCTGCCGTCCAGGCGCTGGATGCTCAGGTTGACCCGGTATTGGGGGGCGAACGTGTCGGTGATCAGTTGAAAAGGATTGTCCATGGTGCGTTACCGCCTGATAAGAACATGCACTGATTGACGACCGGTATGGCGATTGGTTCGTGTTGCCTGACCACCGGTCGCAAGCTCCGTTTTCCTTCAGTGGGTGTACAGCAAGGGGCGTGCCGTACAGCTATCTTTCTGACGACGAACTGCCCCTGTGGGAGCGGGCTTGCCCGCGATTGCGGTGGATCAGCCAACCATTCAGTGACTGATGCAGCGCTATCGCGGGCAAGCCCGCTCCCACAGGTTGATCTGTGCAGTGAGCTGTTTCAGGGCACCAGCGAGAAAATGACCGCCGACAGCGCAATCAGCCCCACCAACACCACAAATACATTCGACACCTGGCCCGAATACTGGCGCAGCGATGGCACGCGGCGGATTGCGTACATCGGCATCAGGAACAGCAAGCACGCGATGATCGGCCCGCCGAGGGTTTCGATCATGCCCAGGATGCTTGGGTTGAACGTGGCCACGGCCCAGCAACTGAGGATCATGAACACCGCGGTGCAGCGTTCCAGCCAGCGCGCCGACAAGGTGCGGTTGCGCCCGCGCAGGGTTTTGACGATCAGGCCCTGGAAGCCTTCGCTGGCGCCGATGTAGTGGCCGAGGAAGGATTTGGTGATGGCCACCAGCGCGATCAACGGCGCCGCGTAGGCGATGACCGGGGTCTGGAAGTGGTTGGCCAGGTAGGACAGGATCGAAATGTTCTGCGCCTTGGCGGCGGCAAGATCAGCCGGTGACAGCGCCAGTACGCAACTGAAGCAGAAGAACATCACCGTCAGCACCATCATGCCGTGGGCCGTGGCCAGGATGCCGCTGCTCTTGCGTTCGGCTTGGGCGCCGTACACGCGTTTCTGGTCCACCGCAAAGGCCGAGATGATCGGCGAATGGTTAAACGAAAACACCATCACCGGAATCGCCAGCCACAGGGTCTTGAAGAACACCGGCAGGGGCATGCCCTCACTGGCGGAGGCGAAGAACGCGCCGTTCCAGTTGGGGATCAGGCTTACGGCCAACAGCAGCAAGGCGGCGACGAACGGGTAGACCAGCACGCTCATGGCCTTGACGATCACGCCCTGGCCGCATCGCACAATGGCCATCAGGCCGAGGATCAGCACCAGGGACAGGATCGCCCGTGGCGGCGCAGTCATGTGCAGTTGGTGTTCCATGAAACTGCCGAGGGTGTTGGTCAGCGCGACGCTGTACACCAGCAGGATCGGGAAGATGGCGAAGAAGTACAGCAGGGTGATCAGCTTGCCGGCACCGACGCCGAAATGTTCTTCCACCACGTCAGTGATGTCGCCGGATTTGCCCGACAGCACAAAGCGCGTCAGCCCACGGTGGGCGAAGAAGGTCATGGGGAAGGCCAGCAGCGCCAGCACGATCAGTGGCCAGAAGCCGCCGACCCCGGCGTTGATCGGTAGAAACAGAGTGCCAGCACCGATGGCGGTACCGTAGAGGCCCAGCATCCAGGTGGTGTCGTGTTTGCTCCAGCCGGTCGTTACGGTTTGCGTGACAGCAGCGGGATTTTCGGCAGCAGGTGTACGTACATCGGTCATCGTTATTGCCTCATTATTATTTTTGCGCGGGCTCACGTAGGGGGCAGGTAGCAGTGCTCCTCAGCACTCCACCCAGCTGACCGCCAGGCCGCCCCGTGAAGTTTCTTTGTATTTGTCATGCATATCGGCGCCGGTATCGCGCATGGTGCGGATCACCCGGTCGAGGGAAATGAAGTGTTTGCCGTCGCCACGCAGGGCCATTTGTGTGGCGTTGATGGCTTTGACGGCGGCGATGGCGTTGCGCTCGATGCAGGGCACCTGGACCAGGCCGCCGACGGGGTCGCAGGTCAGGCCGAGGTTGTGCTCCAGGCCGATTTCGGCGGCGTTTTCCAGTTGCTCGGGGGTGGCGCCGAGAATATCCGCCAGGCCCGCGGCGGCCATGGCGCAGGCCGAACCGACTTCGCCCTGGCAGCCGACTTCAGCGCCGGAGATCGAGGCGTTTTTCTTGCACAGGATGCCGACGGCGGCTGCGGCCAGGAAGAAGTTGACTACATCATCGTCGGACGCGTCGGCATTGAACTTCATGTAGTAGTGCAGCACTGCCGGAATGATCCCGGCTGCACCATTGGTCGGTGCGGTGACCATGCGCCCACCGGCGGCGTTTTCTTCGTTGACGGCGAGGGCGAACAGGTTGACCCACTCCATGGCCGACAAGGTCGAGGTGATCACATTCGGTTTGCCGATTTCCAGCAGGCTGCGGTGCAGTTTTGCGGCGCGGCGCGGCACATCCAGGCCGCCGGGCAAGATGCCTTCATCACGCAGGCCTTGCTCGACGCACTCGCGCATTACCGACCAGATATGCAGCAGGCCACTACGGATTTCTTCATCGCTACGCCAGGCGCGTTCGTTGGCCATCATCAATTCAGAGACACGCAGGCCATGCTTGTTGCACAGGGCCAGCAGTTCGACGGCGCTGGAAAAGTCGTAGGGCAGTTCTACATCGCTGGTGGGAGCAATACCCGACTCGGCCTCGGCCGCCTCGATGATGAAACCGCCGCCCACCGAGTAGTAGGTCTGTTCGCTCAACAGGCCGTCTGCCCCGTAGGCATGCAGGGACATGGCGTTGGGGTGGTAGGGCAGGCTTTCTTCCAGCAACAGGAGATCGTGCTGCCAGTTGAAGGCAATTTCTTTTTGGCCTGCAAGCATTAACCTGGAGGATTCGCGCAACTGCTGGATACGCGGCCCGATCGAGGTGGGGTCAACCCGATCTGGCCATTCGCCCATCAACCCCATCACACACGCGCGATCGGTGGCGTGGCCCACGCCGGTGGCAGACAGCGAGCCGTACAGGCGCACTTCCACGCGTTGGGTGTGCTCCAGCCATTGTTGGTCGGTGAGGGACTGGGCGAAAGTTGCCGCAGCCCGCATAGGGCCCACGGTATGGGAGCTGGATGGGCCGATGCCCACCTTGAATAGATCAAAAACGCTGATAGCCATGCTAAAGCCTTACAAGCTATGGAGTAGGAAATCGCTGCCATGTTTTGTAGGACAAGCGGAAGAGGCGCGATACTGAGCCTCTAGATCGGCACTGACCAACGAATTATCCTAAGACACCCTTTAGCAGGACTAAACTCTATGGCTCGCCCCCTGCATGCCCAGACCTATGTCTGGTTGCACGTATTTGCCTGCGCTGCACGGCATTTATCCTTTACCCGTTGCGCCGAAGAACTGCACATCACCCCTGGGGCGGTCAGCCAGCAGATTCGCCAATTGGAGGAGCGTCTGGGCTTTCGCCTGTTCCATCGCCGGGCGCGTGGCGTGGAGTTGAGTGCCGAAGGGCAGCGGCTGGCGACCACGGTAAGCGAGGCCTACGGCAGCATTGATGCCGAGTTGCAGCGCCTGGATGCGGGGATGATCAGTGGCACCCTGCGGCTGCGCTCGATTCCGTCCTTTCTGGGCAAATGGTTGACGCCGCGTTTGCCGCGTTTGCAGCAGCGTTTCCCGGATATCCAGTTACGGTTGGTGGCCGAGGACAGCAGCATTGCCTTGCACGAAGGCGACTTTGACCTGGCCATCGACCTCAACGACGGCAGTTATCCCGGTTTGTTATCCACAGCCTTGCTCGACGAGCAGATATTTCCGGTGTGCGCGCCAAGCCTGTTGCGCGGGCGGCCGCCGTTGCACGGTCCGGCCGACCTGGCCCACTTCCCGCTGTTGCACGACATCACTGCCTGGCGTGGGAGTTATGAATACGCCGAGTGGGAGTTTTACCTGAATGCGATCGGCTATCCCGACGCCGACGTGCGACGTGGGCACACCTTTAACCGCAACCACCTGACCATCGAGGCGGCGATTGCCGGCATGGGCGTGGCGATTGCCCGGCGCACCCTGCTCAATGACGAATTGGAGCGCGGCACCCTGATCGTGCCATTCGGCCTTGCGGTACCGAATCACAAGCGCTACGTGCTGCTGTATGCGCCAGGCGCACTGAACCATCCCGGCGTACGTGCGGTGCATGACTGGCTGGTGGAAGAGGCGGGGATTTTTCGCGGATTGCACCCCTTGGGAGAGGGTCAATTGTGAGGAATTACGCAGGTAGGTGGGGATACCCAACTCCCGACGATAACAGCGCTTTGAGCGGCTGTCAGGCTTAATTTGTAATGTAGGATTTATCTTTGCATAGGGGTTGAATTGTTCCTTCAGGTGCTCAATTGTGTAGTTAAGAGGTCATGGTTTCACCGCATCGGTGTTGCAGTTGTGATCTCTGGCGAGCTAGCTGAAATAAGGGAAACACTATGCAAATCCAAGTCAACAGCGACAACCATATTGAAAGCAGCATCCGACTGGAGGAGTGGGTACGTACTACCATTGAGAGCACGCTCGAACGTTATGAAGAAGACCTGACCCGCGTCGAGGTCTACCTGCGGGATGAGAACGGCGACAAGCCGGGCCCCCATGATTTGAGTTGCCGCCTGGAAGCGCGGCCAAAGGGCCATCAACCGATTTCGGTCATCCATAAAGCCGACACCCTGGAACAAGCGATCGACGGGGCGGCCACCAAGCTGGATAACGCGCTGGAGCATCTGTTCGGCAGACTGCAAGGCAAGCCGCGTGCAGAGAAACGCACGCCCAACAACCAAGTCGATGAAGCCGGGCTTGAAGAGGAATTCCTGGAAAACGAACAGGCTGCGCTTAACAGCTGATTGCTGACTGTTTTTCAACCCCATAAAAAACGGGCCTGCAGATGCAGGCCCGTTTTTTTGTGGCTGATAGGTATCAAATGTCGGAGCTGGCCAGCAGTGTATTCAGGATCTTTGCCGGCCCGTCAGAACGCGACTGAGGTCTGCACATACACGGTGCGCGGTTCTCCCACGTATTTGCCTTTGTTGTTATCGTCAAACGAACGGGTGAAGTACTGGGTGTTGAAGATGTTTTTCACCCCCACCGCCACATTCAGATCCGACAACTGCGGGCCGAAGTCGTATGCCGCGCGGCTGCTGAACAGCATGTAGCCGGGGATGCGCCCGTTGCTGCCATCCACGCTTTCGGCCTGGGTGTTGGCGTTATCGGCGAATTGGCTGCTTTGGTAGGTGCTGTCCAGGTTCAACTTCCATTGGCCTTCGGTGTAGCCCACGCCCAGGGTGCCTTTGTGCTTGGACGAGAAGGGCACGCGGTTGCCTTTGTTCGGGCCGTCTTCGCGGATGGTTGCATCGACATAGGCGTAGCTGGCATACACATCAAAGCCAGCCAGCGCCGGGCTCAAGCCGTCGAGGGCGTAATTGACGCTGGACTCGATACCCTGGTGCCGCGTTTCGCCCCGGGCGATCACCGAGTCGTTGGTCTGGTTGCTTTCGTACTGGTTGTCGAAGTTGATCAGGAACGCGCCGATTTCTGCGCGCAGCGCGCCATTGTCGTAGCGCGTGCCGACTTCCCAGGTGCGGGCCTTTTCTGGCTTGACCGCACCGCTGCTCACACGGTTGGGCATCTGGCTGTACTGCACGCTGCCGAAGGAACCTTCGGTGTTGGCGTACAGGTTCCAGTCGTCGGTCAGGTGATACAGCACGTTCAACGCCGGCAGGGCGGTGTTGTAGTCACCCTTGTATTTGACGTCGGTCAGGTTGTTGGTCTGCTGGGACTTGATCATCTCGTAGCGGATGCCCGGGGTCACGGTCCACTTGCCGATATCGATCCGGTCGTCGATAAAGAACGCGTTGGCTTCGGTGCCACCCCGGGTGTCGCGGTCGTTGCGGCTGTCGGTATTGGGCAGTTGCTGGTTGGCGCTGATCGGCGTGCGGTAGCGCAATTCATGCCCGGCCTCGTTGATGTAGCGGTAGCCCACGCCCACCTCGTGGCTGCTCGGGCCGAGGTCGAAGCCTTGGGCCAGGCGGGTTTCCAGGCCGCGTACCCAATATTCGCGCGGCGACAGCGAAAGGAAGCTGCCCTGGTCCAGATAACCGCTGCGCAAGGTCTTGGTAAAGAAGCTGTTGACGGTGAATTCCCGGCGATCTTCCTGGTAGCGATAGCCTACGTTGAACATCGTACGGCGGCCCCAGAACTTGTCGTAGGGCCGGGTGGATTGATACGGGTCGGCCTTGTAGGCCGCCGTGCTCAAGCCACCGGGCATATCGGCCTGACCCTCGTAGTACTGGGCCATGGCATTGAAGCTGTTGGCTTCGTCCAGCTGGTAGTGGCCCTTGAGGATCAGGTCGTCGATTTGGGTGTCGCTGTGTTCACGCCAGTCACCGCCGCGGGTGCCGGAATACAGCAGCGCGCCGCCCAGGCCATTGTCGGCGGTGCCGCCGGCCAGCAGGTTGCCGGTGGTCTTGAAGCCATCGTGGCTGGAAGACGGGCTGGTCTCGGTCTGCAGGCCGCCCTTGACCGTCGGTGCATCGGGAATTGCCCGAGTCACGAAGTTGACCACACCGCCGACGTTCTGCGGCCCGTAGCGTACCGCGCCACCGCCGCGCACCACGTCCACGGCATCCATGTTGCCCATGCTGATGGGCGCGAACGACAGCTGCGGCTGGCCATACGGCGCGAAAGGCACCGGAATGCCGTCCATCAATACCGTCGAGCGCGACGCCAGGCGCGGGTTGAGCCCGCGAATACCGAAGTTCAACGCCATGTCGTGGCTGCCGGTGCCGTTGTTTTCCGGCGCGTTGACCCCGGGAATACGGTTGAGCACGTCACGGGCCTGGGTTGCGCCCTGGCGCTCGAATTCTTCACGACGGATCACATCGCGGGCGCCGGGGTGTTCGAAGACATTGATCTGCGCCGCATCGCCGAGCCAGTCGCCCACCACATTGGAGGTGCCCAGCTCCAGGGGGGCCGGCGCGTTCAGGGGTTGCAGGCTATAGGCATTGTCACCTTCGGCGCGGGCTTGCAGGCCGGTGCCCTTGAGCAATGCGTTCAAACCTTGCTCGGTGGTGTAGTTGCCCTGCAGGCCCTGGCTTTGCGCGCCGGCAGTCACTTCGGAGCCAAACGAAATCAGCACGCCAGCCTCACGCCCAAATTGATTCAATGCCGCTTCCAGGGACGCCGGGGCGATGTGATAAGGCTTGACCTCGGCCGCGAGGGCGTAAGGCAAGGCGCTGAAACTGAGGCTGGCGCCCAGCAGCAAGTGGCGCAGCGTACGGGCGAGTGGCGTCAGGCGAGTCGGTTGCTGGGGCATGAAGAACGTTCCTCAGAGGTGGGAAACAGGGTGGCTTTCCCTCTCTGTCACGCGAGGTACGGAAAACGGCTCACGGGTGTCGAAAATAATTCAGGCGCGGGCTTCGACGCTGACCCAATAGCGGGTAAACCGCCGCACTTTGACTGGCAGGCTGATTTGCAGCAGGTCGAGGATGCGCTCGCTGTCGTCCAGCGGGTAGCTGCCGGAGATCAGCAGGTTGGCCACCTGCGGATCACACTGCAATTGGCCGCGGCGATAACGGCTCAGTTCCTCGAGGAAATCTGCCAGGCGCATGTGCGATGCCACCAGCATGCCGTCGGCCCAGGCACCCGTGTTGGCATCGGTGAGACGCGGGGTATCCCAGCCTTTGCGGGTGAGGTTGACCTGGTGGGATTTTTCCAAGGGCAGGGGCAGGCCGCTGTAGGACCTGGGTGCAATCTCCACCTGGCCATCCAGCACCGCGATCTGGGTGTGATCGTTGAACTGACGCACATTCACCTGTGCCGCCTGGGTGCTGACGACGCCCTGGCCGGTGATGATCTGCAACGGGGTGCTGGTGTGCAGCAATATCTCGCCTTCGAGCAGGCGGATCAGGCGCTGTGGGCCATCGAATTGCACATCCACCGCACTGGCAGTATTGAGTTGCAGCTGGCTGCCGTCGGCCAGTTGTACCTTGCGGCGCTGGCCGAGGGGGCTGCGGTAGTCGGCGGTCAGCGGCGGGATCAAGTGCTGCTGGCGCAAGCCCCACGTAGCCGCCGAGCCGACGCCGAGGATCAGCAGCAGTTTCAGGGCCTGGCGCCGGCTGCTGGATTGCGGTGCGTTCAACGCCGCATGGGCCAGGGGCGAGGGCATGCCGCGCAGGCGTTGGTTGACCCGCTGAATATGCTCCCACGCCCGTTGATGCTCGCTGTGGGCCTCCAGCCAGTGTTGCCATTTGGCCTGTTGGCGCGGGTTGAGCGGGCCTTGCTGCATTTGCATCAGCCATTGCACCGCCTGTTCGGCGACCTGGGTCGAGAAGTGTGTGGTGGGGTTCATAGGGCGAAATAGCAGCGCATGGCCGCTTTGTTCAGATGACGTTTGACGGTGGCGATGGAAATCCCCAGTTCGGCAGCGATTTGCGCGTAGGTCAGGCCATCGAGCTGGGCCAGCAGGAAGGCGCGTTTGACCAGTACGGGCAAACCGTCGAGCAACTGGTCCAGCTCCATCAGGGTTTGCAGGATGATCGCCCGCTCTTCTTCTGATGGCGCAGCAAGTTCAGGCATTTGCGCCAGGGCGTCGAGGTAGGCGCGCTCCAGGTCCTGGCGGCGGTAGTGGTTGAACAGCACGCGCTTGGCGATGGTGGTGAGGAAGGCGCGGGGCTCGATCAACGTCGGGGTTTCACGGGCGCTCAACACCCGGATGAACGTGTCCTGGGCCAGGTCGGCGGCGCTGTGCGGGCAGCCGAGCTTGCGTCGCAACCAGCCGGTCAGCCAGTGGTGATGGTCGTGATACAGGACTTCGACGGTATTGGACGGCCGCAACGCGAACACTCCGGCAGCATCTGCATGCTTTAGATAACGAGAATTGTTCGCATTGTAGAGTGGCCAGGTGGCATTCGGCAATCAGCACAGGACCGATAGCCGTTTTAAAGCCGACACAAAACCCTGTGGGTATTCGCTTCATCCGTTCTCTTTTGCTTGTAAGAATAATTATCATTAAACTCCCGCCCCTGATAACCAGGTGCCACTGGCATGAAAAGCAAAGCATCACTTCCTGTTTCCTATCGTCTCGGCGTGACGTCGCGGGTGCTGGCGGCTGTGGTCGGTGGCTATGTGCTGGCGTCCCTGGCCAGCGTGTGCCTGACCTTGTGGCTGCCAATCTCCCGCGCCGATGCGGTGGTCAGCGGCATGCTCAGTTCCTTTGTGTTCTACCTGCTGGCGGTGATCTGGTGTTTTGCCTGCCGCAGTGCCGCCCGCGCCTGGTTTGGCGTGCTGGTGCCCTGCGCGATACTGGCCACCCTGGCAGGCCTGGCCTATTGGATGGCGCGCCCATGAAAGAGGGTTTCCGTCAGGCCATGGCCTGGTTGCACACCTGGGCCGGGTTGATTTTCGGCTGGTTGCTGTTCGCGATTTTCCTCACCGGCACCCTGGCTTACTTCAAGGGCGAAATTACCCACTGGATGCAGCCCGAAGTGCCCGCCCATGCGGTGGACGATGCACGCAGTGTGGCCGTGGCGCAAAGCTATCTGGAACAGCACGCCCCCACGGCGGCGCGTTGGTTTATCGGCCTGCCCAACAGCCGCGACCCCGGTTTGTCGGTGATGTGGCAAGACAAGGTCGACCCTGGCCGGCGCGGCAACTTCATTGAAAAAATGCTCGACCCGGTCTCCGGCGAGCAACTCCAGGCCCGGGAAACCATGGGCGGCGAGTTCTTCTACCGGTTCCACTTCCAGTTGCAGATGCCCCACCCGTGGGGTCGCTGGTTGTCGACCATTGCGGCGATGGTGATGTTCGTGGCGCTGATCACCGGGATCATCACCCACAAGAAAATCTTCAAGGACTTCTTCACCTTCCGCCCGCGCAAGGGCCAGCGCTCCTGGCTCGATGGGCACAACGCGGTGGGCGTGCTGGTGTTGCCGTTCCACCTGATGATCACCTACAGCAGCCTGGTGATTTTCATGACCATGGTCATGCCCGCCAGCATCCTTGCGTCCTATGACGGCGACACCCGCGCCTTCTTCAATGAATTGTTCCCTTCCACCAACAACGCACCGGCCCTCGGCCAGCCGGGCAAGCTGTTGCCCTTGGCGCCGCTGGTAGAACAGGCACGGGCGCAGTGGGACGGTGGGCACGTGGGGCGGCTGGCGGTGAACAACCCCGGCGATGTGAATGCCGCAGTCAATGTCTCCCGCGCCGGTTCTGACCGGGTGGTGCATGATTTCGGCAGCACCGTGTCCTTTAATGGCTCCACCGGCGAACTGCTGCGGGTGAGTGCCGAACAGTCGCTGCCGAAGGCGATCAGCGGCAGCTTCTATGGCCTGCACATGGGGCACTTCGCCGGCCCGCTGCTGCGCTGGTTGTACTTTATCTGCGGCCTGGCGGGCACGGCGATGATTGGCACCGGCCTGGTGATCTGGCTGGGCAAGCGTCAGCTCAAGCATGTAAAGACCGGGGTGATGCCGTTTGAGTTGCGCCTGGTGGAAGTGCTGAACATTGCCAGCATGTCCGGGCTGGTCATCGCCATTGCCGCGTTTTTCTGGGCCAATCGCCTGCTGCCTGTGAGCTTCGCCGAACGCTCGGACTGGGAGGTGCAGAGCTTCTTTATCGCCTGGGGCCTGACCCTGCTCCATGCCATGTTGCGGCGTGGCCGCCGTGCCTGGATCGAGCAATTGGGCCTGGGCGCCGTGCTGTTTATGGCGGTGCCGCTGCTCAATGCGCTGACAACCTCCGAGCACCTGGGCGTGTCAGTGGCCAAGGGCGATTGGGCCATGGCCGGCTTTGACCTGACCTGCCTGGGCAGCGGCCTGTTCCTGGCCTGGGCTGCCTGGAAAATGCAGCACCGCAGCGCCGCCCAGCCCCGGGCCGAGCGCGCCCGCCCACTGACCCTCAAAAGCGAGGTGCACTGATGTTGCTGGCCTTGTTGCTGTGCTATGCGGGCTTTGTTGCACTGTGCCTGTCCCAGGACCGTCACCATGGCGAGTTGCTGCACAGCAAACCTTCGCCACGACGGCGCCTGGGGTTGCGCGTGGGCGGTTGGTTGTTGCTGGGGCTGTCGATCTGGCCGGCGGTACACATGGCCGGCTGGAGCCGGGGCCTGGTGGACTGGTGCGCGGTGCTGATGCTCAGTGGGCTGTTGCTGGTGCTGCTGTTGCCGTATCGACCCAGGCTGGCCCTGGTTCTCGCGGGCGTCGGCCTGCTGGTCAGCCCCGTTGCGGCTTTCGCGACCCTCTGAGCCCCTTTTGATGATCGCCACGCCGCCCGAGTCCCAGGATCAGCCCCACGCAGAAGCGTCGGGCGGGCGCGCACATTTCCTGCAGGTATTTTTGTCCCAGCGTTCACAGATGGAGGCGTTGGTCAGCCGCCGCGTAGGCTGCCGGGCGACGGCAGCGGACCTGGTACAGGACCTGTTTCTGCGTTTCTGGCGCCGGCCCCTGGTGCAGGTCGAAGAACTCAGCACCTACCTGCTGCGCTGCGCCGGCAATATCGCCATCGACCACCTGCGCAGCGAAAACGCGCGGGTGCGCGGCACTGAAGGCTGGATGCCGGAGCAGCACGACCATCACAGCTCCGAGCCCCAGGCCGCGCTGGAAGCGGGCAACGATCTGCGCCATGTCGAAGCGGCGCTGCGCAGCTTGCCGGAGCGTACGCGGCAGATCTTTTTGCTCAACCGCATCCACGGGCGCAAATACGCAGAAATCGCCAAGGCCATGGGCCTGTCCCAAAGTGCCGTGGAAAAACATATGATGCGCGCCCTCGAGGCCTGCAAAGCCAGCCTTCGGCAAGCCCATCCGCCACGCTCGCCAGGGAAAGCACCGTGAACGTCACCCCGACACCCGCCCAGGAACAGGCCGCCCTGGCCTGGCTCAGTCTGCTGCACGATGCGCCGAGCAGTGGCGACCAGGCTACCTTCAGCCACTGGTTGCGCGCCGACCCGGCCCATGTCGAGGCGTATGCCCAGGCCCAGGTGCTGTGGGAACTGAGCGAAGTCCCGGCGAGCACTCTGGCTGACGAAGACGCGTTGGCCTTGCAGCGTTACCTCAAGGCCATGGACGGTGCGAAAGGCTCCCGCATGCGCCGCTGGTCTGCAGCGCTGGCAGTGGCGGCGTGCCTGGTGCTGATGGTGTCGCTGGGCGCGGGGTGGCAGCCGCAGCGCTGGGTCGATGACCTGGGCGCCGATTACGTCAGTGCGCCGGGTGAAGTCAAAACCGTGACCCTGGCTGATCAAAGCCAAGTCACCCTGGATGCCGACAGCGCGATTGCCGTGGATTTCAGTCACGGTGAGCGGCATATCCAATTGCGTCGCGGTGCCGGTTTTTTCAGCGTAGCCCACACCGGGCAAGCGTTTGTGGTGCACGCCGACAGCGGCGAAGTGCGGGTGCTGGGCACCCAATTTGAAGTGCGTCTGCAACCGGCGGGCGCCCAGGTGACGGTGCTGTCGGGGCGGGTAGGGGTTACGCCGTCGGCCCAGGAGCCTCAGCAAATATTGACGGCAGGCCAGCAAGTGGCCTACGCCGAGGGTGTGGCTGATGAGCGGCATGCGGTGGACAGTGAATCGCGCCTGGGCTGGCGCGATGGCTGGCTCAACTACTACAAGACCCCGCTGGCCGATGTGGTCAAGGACCTGGGCCGTTACTACCCCGGCCGCATCCTGCTGCTCAATGACGAACTCGGCGCCCGCCGGGTCAGCGGCAGTTTCCCGAGCAAAGACCCCGAGGCGGTGCTCAAGGCATTGCAAGCGGTGCTGGGCTTTGAGCAGCACAGTGTGTTGGGGCGGTTGATCGTGGTCCGCTAAAAACCAGCCACACAGGAATCGTGAACGCCTGAAGAGAAAGTTGATAATTATTCTTATTTGCATTTATGATATGTTATTACATTCATGCAAAGGAGCCACCCTATGAAAGTCCTGTCCTCCCTCAAAGAAGCCAAGAACCGTCATCGCGACTGCCAGATCGTCAAGCGCCGGGGGCGGATCTATGTGATCTGCAAATCCAACCCACGCTTCAAGGCCCGGCAGGGCGGGGCGAAAAACAAGAATAAAGGCTGATGTTGAAATTATTTTCAATTTCACCTGAGGTAAAACCCCACGCCATCCGTGTAGTGCTTGAAACTGCGATCAATTCGCATTAACAGCGTTTTCTACACGGGTTCTCAAGCATGAAGTCCAGGGCAAAATCGGCGGTAGGCGGTTCGGTTAAACAGTGGCTGGGAGCCTCCCTTCTGGCCGCTTCAGGCCTGGCATTACAACCCCTGAGCCTGGCGCAAGCGGCGCAGGAGCAGAGCGCAGTCTTCAGTTTTGCGCTGCCGGCCAAGCCGTTGCCCCAGGCCCTGAGCGATTTCAGCCGGGTGACCGGCATCAGCGTGGTCTACACCGACGAAGCCCCCTACACCCTCAACGCCCCGGCCGTCAGTGGGCAGATGAGTGCCGCCCAGGCTCTGCAGCGCCTGCTGGGCAACTCCGGCTTGACCTTCCGCCAGATCGACGCCCGCACCCTGGCCCTGGAACCGCTGCCTAGCGAAGGCGCGGTCAACCTCGGCGCCACCACCATCAGCGGTGTCAACCAGCAGCAAACCACCAGCTACCAGCCACCGCCCACCAGCTCGGTGATGCGCTCCCAGGGCTTGCTGCTGGAAACCCCGCAAACCGTGAACATGGTGCCGGCCCAGGTGATGCGCGACCAGGTGCCGCGCAACCTCGACGATGCCTTGGCCAACATCAGCGGCATCACCCAGACCAACACCTTGGGCAGCACCCAGGATGCGGTGATGCTGCGTGGCTTTGGCGACAACCGCAATGGCTCGGTGATGCGCGACGGCATGCCCGTGGTGCAAGGCCGGGCGCTGAACGAAACCGCTGAGCGCGTCGAAGTGCTCAAGGGCCCGGCATCGTTGCTGTATGGCATCCAGGACCCGGGCGGGGTGATCAACATTGTCAGCAAGAAACCCGAACTGACCCAATCCACCGCCTTGACCGTGCGTGGCTCGACCTATGGCAGCGGCAAGAACGGCAGCGGCGGCAACCTCGACACCACCGGCCCGTTGGGTGACAGCGGCCTGGCTTACCGCTTGATCGTCGACCATCAGGATGAGGACTACTGGCGCAACTTCGGCACCTATCGCGAAAGCCTGATCGCGCCGTCCCTGGCCTGGTACGGCGACACCACCCAGGTGCTGCTGGCCTACGAGCACCGCGAATTTCTCTCGCCGTTCGACCGTGGCACGGCCATCGACCCCAAGACCAATCACCCGCTGGACATCCCCGCCACGCGCCGCCTGGATGAGCCCTTCAACAATATGGAAGGCCGCTCGGACCTGTATCGCGTCCAAGTCGACCACGACCTGAACGACGACTGGAAGGCCCACTTCGGCTACAGCTGGAACCGCGAAACCTACGACGCCAGCCAGGTGCGTGTGACTAAGGTCAATGCCAATGGCACCTTGACGCGCAACATGGACGGCACCCAGGGCGCGCTGACCACCGACCGCTTCACCACCGTGAGCCTTGAAGGCAAGGTGGACGTGGCCGGCATGCGCCATGACCTGGTATTCGGCCTGGATGACGAGTACCGCAAAATCTACCGCGCCGACCTGATCCGCCAGGCCAGCCGCAGCGTGTTCAACTACAACGACCCGGTGTACGGCCGCGAAGTGGCGGGCACCAACGTCAGCGCGCCGGACAGCAACCAGACCGACCTGCTGCGCAGCGATTCGGTGTTTTTCCAGGACGCCATTCACCTCACCGACCAGTGGATCCTGGTCGGTGGTGCGCGCTTCCAGGCATACGACCAATACGCCGGCAAGGGCCGCCCGTTCACGGCCAACACCAACAGCAACGGCCAGAAGTGGGTGCCTCGTGCCGGCCTGGTGTATCGCTACACCGATGAGCTGTCGTTCTATGGCAGCTACACCGAATCGTTCAAACCCAACTCCACCATTGCGCCGCTGGACAACAAGATGGTGATCGACGGCAGCATCGCCCCGGAACAGTCCAAATCCTGGGAGCTGGGGGCCAAGCTCGATATGCCGGGGCGTATTACCGCTAACGTGGCCTTGTTTGATATCCAAAAACGCAACGTGCTGGTGTCGATCACCGAGGGCGCGACCTCGATCTACAGCGTCGCCGGCAAGGTGCGCTCCCGTGGCCTGGAAATGGACCTGAGTGGGCAGTTGACCGACCAGTGGAGCCTGATCGGCAGCTATGCCTACACCGATGCCGAGGTCACCGAAGACCCGACCTACAAAGGCAAGGGCCTGCAGAACGTGGCGAAAAACTCCGGCTCTGTTTCAGCCGTATATGACTTCGGCACCATCGTCGGCGGCGACCAATTGCGCGTCGGTGCCGGTGCGCGTTATGTGGGCGAGCGGGCCGGCGATGCCCTCAACAGCTTCGACCTGCCGGGCTACACCGTGGCCGATGCGTTTGCCACCTATGACACCAAGGTTGACGGGCAGAAGGTCAAGTTCCAGCTCAATGTGAAGAACCTGTTTGACCGTACCTACTACACCTCGGCTGTCAGCCGCATGTTTGTGTCCATGGGCGATGCGCGCCAGGTATCGTTGTCCAGCACCCTGGAGTTCTGACCGTCGGCGATGACGCTGGCGGCCTGAGCTGCTAGCGTTGCGCTCTTTGATGATTGCCGGGACGGTTTGATGCAGTTGGGACGATGGATACACACCAGCGCCATGCTGGTGGGCGTGAGCCTGTTATTGGGTGGCTGTGCCACGCCTTCGAAAACCGGCGAACAGGCGCTGGACCAATTGTTGGCTGATCCTGCCTTGGCGGGTGCCAGTGTTTCGCTGATGGTGCGTGATGCTCGCAGCGGCAACACGCTGTACCAGCACAACCCACGCACGCGGCTGGTGCCGGCCTCCAGCCTGAAACTGCTGACCACTGCGGCGGCCATGGATGTACTGGGCCCGCAGTATCGGTTTTCTACGCAGTTGTTGAGCAATGGCAGCCAACAGGGCACGCGCCTGCTGGGCAACCTGTACCTGCGGGGGCTGGGTGACCCGACGATCCAGTGGGCGGATTACCAGGCGCTGGCGGCGAGCCTCGCCGCCCAGGGCATCCGTCAGGTCCAGGGCGATATGGTGTTCGATGACAGCTGGTTCGACGCCGAGCGCTTGGGTGTGGATTGGGCCCATGACGACGAAGACAAGTATTACGGCGCGCAGATTTCCGCGCTGACCGTGTCACCCAATGCTGATTTTGATGCGGGCACCTTGATCGTCACGGCCAAGGCGCCCACAACGGTCGGCCAGTTGGTGAATGTCACCCTGAGTCCGCCCACCGACTATGTACAGCTCAGCAACCTGGCCGTCAGCGGCCCGGGCAATAGCTATGGGCTCAATCGCCAGCATGGCAGCAACCTGCTGCGCCTGAGCGGCGCGTTACCGCCGGGCAAGCAAAGCCGCCAATGGGTCAGCGTGTGGGAGCCGACGCAACTGGTGGCCAATCTGTTTGCCCAGGCCTTGGCGGAGCAGGGGATCAGCGTGCAGGGGCGGCGGGTGATCGGTGGTGTGAGTCCGGCGACCGCCACTGTCCTGGCAACACACCAGTCGGCACCGTTGCAGGAGCTGATCAGGCCCTTGCTCAAACTGTCCAATAACAGCATGGCCGAAGCGCTGCTCAAGGCCATGGGGCGCCAGCAGGCGAATGCTGGCACGGCGGCGGCCGGGGTTGCGGCGGTGGCCGACTTTATCAAGCGCCAGGGCCTGGACCCGGCAACATTAAGCCAGGTGGATGGCTCGGGTTTGTCGCGACGTAATCTGGTGTCGGCGCAGAACTTCACCGACCTGTTGCTGGCCATTAACAAGCAGCCGTGGTTCAACGCCTGGTACGACGCACTGCCCATCGCCGGCAACCCGGACCGCCTGGACGGCGGCAGCCTGCGTTACCGCCTGCGCGGGACAGCGGCGCAAAACAACCTGCAGGCCAAGACGGGGTCGATGGGTGGGGTGTCTTCGTTGACGGGCTACATCACCGATGCGGGTGGGCGGCGGTTGGTGTTTTCGATGCTGACCAACAACTATGTGGTGCAGGGGAGCCGGATCAAGGCGCTGGAAGATCGACTCGCCGTGGTCCTGGCACAAAGCCTCGATTGAAACCCGCACGCATTGGTTTTGTGTAAGGCCTCTAGGGCTGGAACGCCTGCCGGTATTCCCCCGGTGTCGCTCCCATTGCCTGGCGAAACCGGTTGGTAAAGTGGCTGGCGCTGGAAAACCCACACGCCAGGGCAATTTCCCCCAGCGGCAGTGAGCCGCTGCGCAACAGGGCCTGGGCCCGGGACAGGCGGCGGGCCAGTACATATTGATGGGGCGGCAGGCCAAAGCTTGTGCGAAACATCCGCGCGAAGTGGTATTCCGACAAGGCGCACAGCCCCGCCAGTTGCCCAAGGCTGATCGGCTCGGCCAGTTGCTGGTCGATGTACTCCACCAACTGCCGGCGCTGGTGCGCCGCCAGGCCGCCCTTGAGTCGCAACCCCTCACGCAGGCCGACCTGGCTGAGCAGGGTATGGTTGAGCATTTCAAAGGCCAGGCTGCTGGTCAGCAAGCGTTCTGCCGGTTCCTGCCAATTGAGGCGGATCAGTTGATGAAAACGTCGCGCTTGCTGTTCGTCTTCCAGAAAGGTGCTTTCGCGCAGTTGCAGGGCGCGGGGTTCACGGTCCAGCAGGGTGACGCAACCCAGGGCAAATTGCTCGGGGCTGAAGTACACATGGGCCAGGCGGATTTCACCATTGATCACCCAGGCCGACTGATGCTCGGCGGGCAGGATGCACAGCTTGTCGGGGCCGCCCTTGGTGCCGGGCTGGTTACGCCGGAAAGTGCCGGTGCCGCCGGCCACATAGCAAGACAAGGTGTGATGGCTGGGCGCCTGGTAATCCTGGGCGTCGTGGTGGTTGCTCCACAAAGCTGCAGACAAGCCGTCCCCAAGCTCGGCAGACAGCTCCAGGCGAGCGTTGGGCGAGCTGTTCAGGGCTTTGAAGACTTGCAGGTTTTCCAGTACAGACATGGGGTTCTCTCCGACGCCTTGCATCCTACTCCCGGCGGCTGGCGCTGTGATCCCTCGGCCCGACAAAAGCGCAAGAATCTGCAAGTGCCCAGCAGCAAGGCGGGGTGAAACTGTGGCTCAACCACCGGAGTGCGCCATGAACCTATCCCTGTATTTACTGACCGTGCTGATCTGGGGCACCACCTGGATTGCCCTCAAGTGGCAATTGGGCGTGGTGGAAATTCCGGTCTCGATCGTCTATCGCTTCGGCCTGGCGGCACTGGTGCTGTTTGGGCTGCTGTTGCTCAGCCGCAAATTGCAGGTGATGAACCGTCGGGGTCACCTGATCTGCCTGGCCCAGGGCTTGTGCCTGTTTTGTGTGAACTTCATGTGCTTCCTCACGGCCAGCCAGTGGATCCCCAGTGGCCTGGTGGCCGTGGTGTTCTCCACCGCGACACTGTGGAATGCGTTGAATGCGCGGGTGTTCTTTGGCCAGAAAGTTGCGCGCAATGTACTGCTGGGCGGCGGCCTTGGGTTGCTGGGGCTGGGGCTGCTGTTCTGGCCTGAACTGGTCGGGCATACCGCTAGCCCCGAAACACTGTTGGGCCTGGGCCTGGCGCTGCTGGGCACCCTGTGTTTCTCGGCAGGCAATATGTTGTCGAGCCTGCAACAGAAAGCCGGGCTCAGGCCGTTGACCACCAACGCCTGGGGCATGGCCTATGGCGCGTCGATGCTGGCGCTGTACTGCGTGGTCCAGGGCATTCCCTTTGAGATGGAGTGGAACACCCGCTATATCGGTTCGCTGCTGTACCTGGTGATCCCCGGTTCGGTGATTGGCTTTACCGCGTACCTGACCCTGGTCGGCCGCATGGGCCCGGAGCGGGCGGCGTATTGCACGGTGCTGTTCCCGGTGGTGGCATTGAACGTCTCGGCGCTATTCGAGGGCTACCAATGGAGCGCCCCGGCGCTGGCCGGGTTGGTATTGGTGATGCTGGGGAATGTGCTGGTGTTTCGTAAGCCCAGGGCGGTTGCGCCTGTGAGCCCGCTTTTGCAACCGAAGCAAACCTAATGTGTAAGAAGATCTAATGTGGGAGCAGGCAGGCCAGCTCCCACAGTGTGATCCGCGTTACTTCAGGCCCAGGCGCTTGGCCATGCGCCCCAGGTTGGCGCGGTCCAGGCCCAGTTCGCGGGCGGCGCTGGCCCAGTTGTGCTGGTGGCGCTCCAGGCAGGCGCTGATCACTTGCCTTTGGTAGTGCTCGGTGGCCTGGCGCAGATCGCCAGTCACCACGGGGATTTCGCCAGGCTCCTCTATCAAGGGCGCAGAGTCATTGGGCAAGTCCAGGTCTTTGGCACTGAGGCTGAGGATCTTCGGCCGCTCGCGACAATTGCCCAGGGCCTTCAACGCGCTGCGGCCGATCAGGTGTTCCAGCTCGCGCACATTCCCGGGCCAGCCATAAGCCAATAATGCCGCCTGGGCATCGCTGGTCAGGCGCAGGCTGCCCAGGCCCATGCGTGAACGGTTCTGTTCGAGGAAAAATCCGGCCAGCAACAACACATCGCGCCCGCGTTCACGCAGGGCCGGCACTTGCAGGGGGTACACGCTCAAGCGGTGATAGAAGTCGGCGCGGTAGCGGCCGTTGCGCACCTCGGCGGCCAGGTCGCGGTTGGTGGCGGCGATCAGGCGCACGTCCACTTGATGCTCCTTATCCGAACCCAGCCGCTGCAACTGCCCGCTTTGCAGGACGCGTAACAGCTTGGCCTGGACCGTCAGTGACAACTCTCCCACTTCGTCGAGGAATAGGGTGCCGCCGTTGGCCAATTCAAACTTGCCCCGACGCTCGTTCAGCGCGCCGGTAAACGCGCCGCGCACGTGGCCGAACAGCTCGCTTTCCACCAGGGTTTCCGGGAGGGCGGCGCAGTTGAGGCTGATCAGCGGCTTCTCCGCGCGGGGCGAGGCAGCGTGGATGGCCTGGGCCACCAGCTCCTTGCCGACCCCGGTTTCACCGGTGATCAACACGGTCAGGTCGCTGCCGCCCACCAGTTTGATTTCTTCCACCAGGCGCTTGTGGGTCTTGCTCTGGCCGATCATTTCCTTGTGCTGCTGGCCGCTGGCCTGGCGATAGATTTCCGCACGCTGGTGTTCGTCTTCGGCGCGCAGGGCCAGGTGCTCCATGCGTTCGGCCACATTGACCGTAGCGGCGGCGAGGCTGGCGAAGGCCTGCAAGGCGTCCAGTTCGACCCGGTCAAACCGCTCGGTGTCCAGGGCATCCAGGGTCAGCAGGCCCCAGGGATGGTCGTCGACAAACAGCGGGCAGCCCATGCAGTCGTGGACCTCCAGATGCCCGTGCAGGCCATCGACCAGGCCGTCGTAGGGGTCGGGCAGTTCGCTGTCGCTGTCAAAGCGGGTCGGGCCGGGGCTGCTCAGCAGCACGGCGAAGCGCGGGTGTTCGCTGATCTTGAAGCGCCGGCCCAGGGTGTCCGGGCTCAGGCCGTCCACAGCCAGGGGTACCAGCCATTCGCCGTCCAGGCGCAACAGCGCGGCGGCATCACAGGGCAGCAGGGTGCGCATGGCTTGCAGCAGGCGTCGGTAACGCTCGCCTTCCGGCAGTTCACGGGACAGGTCAGCCACCAGTGGCAGCAGGGTGGTGAGCAGGGAATGTGCAGTCATAATGACTCCTTGTAGTCCTAATGACTATAAGGTGTATGAAGTCATATTGACTATGTTTAATTTAAGTTCTTGATAATAAAGGGTTTATTAGTTGGCATGAATACTGACTGCTACAGGGTAATCATTCAGAAGCCTTAAAGGCTCAGGAGTCTCCCCATGCTTAGCGTTCAAGACCGTGCCATCATCAAGTCCACTGTGCCGCTGCTCGAAAGCGGTGGCGAAGCCCTGATCACCCACTTCTACCGCATGATGCTCTCCGAGTACCCCGAAGTGCGCCCGCTGTTCAACCAGGCCCACCAGGCCAGCGGCGACCAGCCCCGCGCCCTGGCCAATGGCGTGCTGATGTACGCCCGGCATATCGACCAACTGGATCAGTTGGGCGACCTGGTGGCCAAGATCATCAACAAGCACGTGGCCCTGCAAATCCTCCCGGAGCACTACCCGATTGTCGGCAACTGCCTGCTGCGGGCGATTTCCGAGGTGCTGGGTGACGAAATCGCCACCCCAGAAGTGATGAGCGCGTGGGGCGCGGCTTATGGTCAGTTGGCCGACATCCTGATCGGCGCAGAAAGCGCCATCTACGACGAAAAAGCCCAGGCCGTTGGCGGCTGGCGCGGGGCGCGTGCGTTTCTGCTGGTCAAGCGTGTGGAGGAGAGCAGTGAAATCGTCTCCCTGTACTTTGCCCCGGTGGACAATGGCCCGATCCTCGCCGCCGAGCCCGGCCAGTACATCGGCTTGAAGCTGATCCTCGATGGCGAAGAAGTGCGCCGCAACTATTCATTGTCGGCGCGCACCGAAGCGGGCCTGTACCGCATCAGCGTCAAGCGTGAAGCGGGCGGGCGCGTGTCCAATTACCTGCATGACCAGATGCACGTGGGCGCGACCATCGACCTGTTCCCGCCATCGGGGGAATTCACCCTGGTGCCCAGCGACAAACCCCTGGTACTGATCAGCGGCGGGGTGGGCATCACCCCGACCTTGCCGATGCTGGAAGCGGCCTTGGCCACCGAGCGCCCGGTGCATTTTATCCACTGCGCACGCAATGGCGGCGTGCATGCGTTCCGCGATTGGGTCGATGCCCTGGCTGCGCGCCATCCGCAATTGCAGCGCTTTTACTGCTATGCCGAAGACGACGGCATCAGCCCGGCGGCGGACAAGCTCGGTTTGCTGACCCAGGAGCAACTGGCGGCGTGGTTGCCCGAAGAGCGTGATGTGGATGCCTACTTCCTGGGGCCGAAGGGTTTTATGAGCGCGATCAAGCGTCACCTCAAGGCTTTGGGTGTGCCTGAGAAGCAGAGCCGGTATGAGTTCTTTGGCCCGGCGGCGGCGCTGGAATAAGCGGCCGCTCTTCAACACCGTATTGGCCTCTTCGCGAGCAAGCCCGCTCCCACATTTGATCTGTGAATACATTCAAATGTGGGAGCGGGCTTGCTCGCGAAGAGGCCCGAAAGACCACCACATTAATGTGTCGTTAACCCGCCTGCGCCTAAGATTGCGACGCCTACTGCTAAATTTTCACCACCTGTGTGTAAACTTGCGGCCATTGGCATACCCATCATTAGGCAAAGGGAAACGGGGATGATTGACGAAATGCGGTTGGGCCGTGAGCGGCGCTTCCTGGTGTTGCTGGGCATCATCTGCCTGGCGCTGATTGGTGGCGCGCTTTATATGCAGATAGTGCTGGGCGAAGCGCCATGCCCTTTGTGCATCTTGCAACGCTATGCCTTGTTGCTGATTGCGCTCTTTGCCTTTATTGGCGCGGCCATGCGCACCCAGCGCAGTGTCACGGTCTTTGAAGTGCTGGTCGTGCTCAGCGCCCTCGGTGGTGTCGCTGCCGCCGGGCATCATGTGTACACCCAGTTCTATCCAACCATCAGTTGTGGCGTCGATGTGCTGCAGCCGATTGTCGATGACCTGCCCCTGGCGAAGATCTTCCCCTTGGGCTTCCAGGTTGATGGGTTCTGCAGTACCCCGTACCCGCCGGTCCTGGGCTTGTCCCTGGCCCAGTGGGCGCTGGTGGCGTTTGTGTTGACGGTGATCCTGGTGCCCCTGGGCATTTACCGTAATCGCAAGCAAAACGCTTAAATCGTCCTACAAAACGCCCCTGTCCTGCTGATGCAGGCAGGGGCGTTTTTGTGTGTGGGCATTTTGTGAAGGGGTCATGACGCTGGACAAGATTGGCTGCGCGCAACGTGCGACACGTTGTCACACTGAGGGCGCCGCAGGACATTTCATACCCCATGGCACAGCGCTTAATCGACCATGGGTTGGGCGCTTTTGCCTGTCATTTTCCACCCTGGCCGACCCCGCGCGCGGCGTGCTCTACAGAACATCCAGTGATGGGCGAATGCCTTGTTTTTAGCGGGCTTGCCTGGGGTTTGGCGACCCTGGAAGAGGTCTCTGGGTGCGACAGAATGGGCAATAACACGGCTTTTTTTGGGGTTTTTGTTGAGAATCAAACGCGATACGATCCCGAACCTTTGCAACAATGGCGCAGGATTATTGCTGGAAACGATAAAAATTATTTCTTTATAGGTCATGGTTTATACATCGCCAGCTAACTACAATCGCCCGCACTGAGTGTCCGGTGCTGCTCAACCCTGAGCAAATAGGGCGGTCGAGAGGCGGAAACAATGCTTCATGCGACCCCAGGTGCCGGCAGCCTTTCAACTATCCGCACCAAATGGAATTGGTCTGTAACAAGGCCTTTGACCAACGAAATCGAATAAGAATTCACCGCCAGACCTGGACGTGTCGATCAGCGCATGAAGCGCCGGGCAGGCCCTTATTCAATCGAAGAGAAATGCCAACCCTTGGCAGGGTGAAGTGTTGGCGATCAAAACCCAACTGCATTGCGCAAGCTGCTTTAGAGGTCGTGAGATGAGTAAAAACAGGTACACCCGATTACTAGGCATAGTGCCGCTTTTCGGCATGTTATTGCTGGGAGGCTGCAACTGGACGCTGCTCGACCCTGTGGGTCAGGTCGGCGTAGAGCAACGTAACCTGATCATCACGGCCACCTTGCTGATGCTGTTGGTCGTGGTGCCGGTGATCGTGATGACCTTCGCGTTCGCCTGGAAATACCGCGCGTCCAACACCAAGGCGACCTACGCGC
The DNA here is from genome assembly GCF_012985595.1 of Pseudomonas sp. WS 5411. Classification (NCBI taxonomy): domain Bacteria; kingdom Pseudomonadati; phylum Pseudomonadota; class Gammaproteobacteria; order Pseudomonadales; family Pseudomonadaceae; genus Pseudomonas; species Pseudomonas sp. WS 5411. The sequence continues at coordinate 20,081 of NZ_JAARMC010000009.1, read as the reverse complement.
CGAAGTGGTCGCACTCCACCAAGATTGAAATCGCGGTGTGGCTGGTACCTGTACTGATCATTATCGCCCTGGGTTACATCACCTATAAGTCGACCCACGAGCTGGACCCTTACCGTCCGCTGGAATCCGACGTGCCGCCAATCACTATCGAAGTGGTCGCGCTGGACTGGAAGTGGCTGTTCATCTATCCCGAGCAAGGGATCGCCACCGTCAACAAGATCGTGTTCCCGGCCAACACCCCGATCAACTTCAAAGTGACCTCGGATGCGGTGATGAACTCGTTCTTCATCCCGGGCCTGGGTGGCCAGATCTACGCGATGGCGGGCATGCAGACCAAGCTGCACCTGATTGCCAACCAGAACGCCGAGCTCGACGGTATCTCCGCCAACTACAGTGGCGCGGGCTTTACCGGCATGAAATTCAAAGCAATCGCCACCACCCAGGAAGACTTCAACGCCTGGGTACAAGAAGCCAAGAGCTCACCAAAACAGCTTGAAAAAGCTGAATACGAAGCCCTTGCCAAGCCAAGCCAGAACAACCCTGTAGAGCTGTACTCCTCGTACACGCCGGACCTGTTTCAGAAAATCATCGACAAGTATGAAGGGATGAAACCAGGCAAGCCGGTCAAGCACGAGAAGAAAGAAGTGGCTGCTGTGGAAGGGACGGACGCAAATTCGCATTCAGCTGCCGGGGCAGAGGAGTAAACGATGTTTGGTAAATTAAGTTGGGAAGCGGTCCCATTCCACGAGCCGATCGTGATGGTGACCATCGCCATGATCGCGCTGGGTGGTCTGGCACTGTTTGCGGCAATCACCTACTTCAAGAAGTGGACCTACCTGTGGACCGAGTGGCTGACGTCGGTCGACCACAAGAAAATCGGCGTGATGTACATCATCGTCGCCATGGTCATGCTGCTGCGTGGTTTTGCCGACGCCATCATGATGCGTACCCAGTTGGCCATGGCCACCGAGGGTTCGCCTGGCTACCTGCCGCCTGAACACTATGACCAGATCTTCACCGCCCACGGTGTGATCATGATCATCTTCATGGCGATGCCTTTCTTCACCGGCCTGATGAACCTGGCAGTGCCGTTGCAGATCGGTGCGCGTGACGTTGCGTTCCCGTTCCTCAACTCCCTGAGCTTCTGGCTGCTGGTTTCCGGCGTGGTGCTGATCAACCTGTCCCTGGGCGTCGGCGAATTCGCCAAGACCGGTTGGGTTGCCTATCCGCCGTTGTCGGGGCTGCAATACAGTCCGGGCGTGGGGATGGATTACTACATCTGGGCGCTCCAGCTATCCGGGTTAGGTACGACGCTGACGGGGGTCAACTTCCTGGCCACCGTGCTGAAAATGCGTACCCCAGGCATGAAGCTGATGGACATGCCGATCTTCACCTGGACCTGCACCTGGGCCAACGTCCTGATCGTGGCTTCGTTCCCGATCCTGACCGCTACCCTGGCACTGTTGACGCTTGACCGTTACATGGATTTCCACATTTTCACCAATGAACTTGGTGGCAATCCAATGATGTACGTGAACCTGTTCTGGGCATGGGGTCACCCTGAGGTGTACATCCTGATCCTGCCAGCGTTCGGTATCTTCTCCGAAGTGATCTCGACCTTTACCGGCAAGCGCCTGTTCGGTCACCACTCGATGGTCTACGCCTCGGGCGCGATCTCCGTACTGGGCTTCATGGTCTGGCTGCACCACTTCTTCACCATGGGTTCGGGGGCCAGCGTCAACGCCTTCTTCGGCCTGGCGACGATGCTGATTTCGATCCCGACGGGGGTGAAGCTATTCAACTGGCTGTTCACCATCTACCACGGCCGCCTGCGCTTCACCAGCCAGGTTCTGTGGACCCTGGGCTTCATGGTGACGTTCGCCATCGGCGGCATGACCGGCGTACTGCTGGCCATCCCGGGTGCTGACTTCGTGCTGCACAACAGCCTGTTCGTGATCGCGCACTTCCACAACGTGATCATCGGTGGTGCGGTATTCGGCTACATCGCTGGTTTCAGCTTCTACTTCCCGAAAGCGTTCGGCTTCAAGCTGCACGAAGGCTGGGGCAAGGCTGCGTTCTGGTTCTGGATCACCGGCTTCTTCGTCGCGTTCATGCCGCTCTATGCACTGGGCTTCATGGGCATGACCCGTCGTCTGAACGCCACTACCAACCCTGAGTGGGTGCCGTACCTGTACGTCGCCATGTTCGGTGCGGTGATGATCGCTGTCGGCATCGCCTGCCAGCTGATCCAGCTGTACGTGAGTATCCGTGACCGCAAGCAAAACGCCTGCGACTCCGGCGACCCATGGAATGCACACACCCTGGAATGGTCGACCTCGTCGCCACCGCCGTTCTACAACTTCGCTGTACTGCCGAAGGCCGAGACCATCGACCCGTTCACCGAAGCCAAGGAAAACGGTACTGCGTACCAGCGACCTGTGCGCTACGAACCGATCCACATGCCGAACAACACCGCCACTGGCGTGGTGATGGGCGCGCTGTTGACGGTCTTCGGTTTCGCGATGATCTGGCACATCTGGTGGCTGGCCATCGCTAGCCTGGCTGGCACCGTGATCTACTTCGTGATCCACGCGGCGCGTGATGATCAAGGCTACATGGTGCCGGTCGACGTGATCGAGCGCATCGAAGCCGAGCAGCACGCTCGCCTGGTAGCCGAGAAGAAGATTCCGGCCAACCGTGTTGAAACCTCGTTGGAACAGGCTTAAACCATGTCGAACTTAGTGACCAATGCTGGACACGCCCATGTCGATGACCATGGGCACGATGACCATCACCACGACTCGGGCGAGATGACCGTATACGGTTTCTGGCTCTACCTGATGACCGACTGCATCCTGTTTGCGTCGATCTTCGCGGTGTACGCGGTACTGGTAAACAACGTAGCGGGTGGCCCGTCGGGCCACGACATCTTCGAACTGAATTACGTGCTGGGCGAAACCGCCTTGCTGCTGTTCAGTTCGATCACCTACGGCTTCGCCATGCTGGCGTTCTTCCGTGGCAACAAGGCAGGCGTGCTCAAGTGGCTGGGCCTGACCTTCCTGCTCGGCCTTGGCTTTATCGCCATGGAGATCAACGAGTTCCACCTGCTGATCTCCGAAGGCTACGGCCCTAGCCGTTCCGGCTTCCTGTCGGCGTTCTTCACCCTGGTCGGTACCCACGGTCTGCACGTAACCGCCGGTCTGATCTGGATGGCGATCATGATGTACCAGGTCAACAAGCATGGCCTGACGTCGACCAACAAGACCCGCCTGAGCTGCCTGAGCCTGTTCTGGCACTTCCTGGACGTGGTCTGGATCTGCGTCTTCACCGTTGTCTACTTGATGGGGACTCTGTAATGGCTAATGCACACTCCCATGACAGCCATGATGCGAGCCACGGCAGCGTAAAGTCTTACGCTATCGGCTTCATCCTGTCGGTGATCCTGACGATCATCCCGTTCGGCCTGGTGATGTACCCAACCTTGCCGAAGGCCACGACACTGGCCATCGTGCTGTTGTTCGCGGTGATTCAGGTGGTTGTCCACCTGTATTACTTCCTGCACCTGGATCGCTCCCAGGCCCAGCGCAACAACGTGATTGCGTTTGTGTTCACGGCCATTGTGATCCTGCTGCTGGTTGGCCTGTCGTTGTGGATCATGTTCAGCATCCACACCTACATGATGGCGAAGTGAGGTAAGACCCGATGTCGCTTAAGCACTTTATCCAAATCACCAAACCGGGGATCATTTTCGGTAACGTGCTTTCTGTGGCAGGCGGTTTCTTCCTGGCCTCCAAGGGGCATGTCGATCTGGCCATCTTCCTGGCGGCAATGATCGGCACTTCCCTTGTTGTGGCGTCCGGTTGCGTGTTCAACAACTGCATCGACCGTGACATCGATATCAAGATGGAGCGCACCAAGAATCGCGTGCTGGTCCAGGGCCTTATCTCCCTGAAACTGGCACTGATCTTCGCGACCGTCCTCGGTGTTGCCGGCGTGGCATTGCTGTACACGGTGGCCAATCCGCTGGCGGCGTTGTTTGCCGTGATCGGTTTTGTCATCTACGTCGGCCTCTACAGCCTGTACCTCAAGCGCAAGTCGGTTCACGGCACGTTGGTGGGCAGCCTGTCGGGGGCGATGCCGCCGGTGATTGGTTATGTGGCTGTGACCAATAGCTTCGACATGGCTGCGCTGGTGCTGCTGGTGATGTTCAGCCTGTGGCAGATGCCGCACTCCTACGCCATTGCGATCTTCCGTTTCAACGACTACCTGGCGGCTTCGATTCCGGTATTGCCGGTCAAGCGTGGCATCCAGGTGGCGAAGAAACACATCCTGCTGTACATCCTGGCCTTCCTTGTGGCGACCTTGATGTTGACCTTCAGTGGGTATGCCGGCATGAGCTACCTCGCCGTCGCCGCGGCCATGGGCATGTACTGGTTGTACATGGCCTGGACCGGCTACAAGGCGGTGGATGACACTGTCTGGGCGCGTAAGTTGTTTGTCTTCTCGATCTTCACCATTACGGCTTTGAGCGTGATGATGTCCCTGGATTTCCAGGTGCCGAAAGAGTTGTTGCTGACTTACGCCCACTGAGTTGGGATGTCATGAAAAGCCCCGCCTTTGAGAGAAGAGCGGGGCTTTTTTGTGGGGTGGGGGTTGGTATGGGTACATATCCATTTCTGCGGTAACGGCGGCTATTGGTTCCGCTCTTACAGCGGGTCACTTTTGGAAAAGAGCCCCAAAAGTAACCAAAAGGGCTCTTGCCCCACCACTCGGTGCCTCGCCTAGGCTCGGCATGCCCGCAGTCAGGCATTGCTCCGTGGGCCCGCCGCGATCGGCCATCCATGGCCGTGTCGCGGCTACCCCGGCATCCATGCCGGGGTGCCCACTGCGCAATACCTGCCTGCGGCCATCGTGGTTTAACGGGGCGCCTGAGATCAAGATCAAAAGCCAGATCAAAAGCAGAGCAACAGCAACAGCAACAGCAAAGCCAGAGCGCGAAGCTGCCTTCCCCTGTGGGAGCTGGCTTGCCTGCGATGGCGGCAGGTCAGTCAATAGATTTATCGACTGATACAGCGTGGCCACCCAAATCAATGTCGGATGAGGGGCATGCCGAGTCTAGGCGAGGCACCGAGTGGTGGGGCAAGAGTGTTTTGCTTACTTTCGCGCTCTACAAAAGTGAGCCGCTGTAAGAGCGGAACCAATAGCCGCCATTACAAAAAAACGGATATGTACTCAATCAAGACCTATTGCTGAGCAATGCTATACCCAGCAAACGCTGTCTGCTGTTGCAGCGCCGTCACAATACTCTTGCGCGTCAAAGGCTGCTCGGCACCGGAGTTATCCACAAAGCTTTCACTCTCAAGCTCCGCCTCATCCCCTTCACCCACAAAACTAAAGCCCAAAAACTCCAGCGCCTCGCGGTCAACATTGAGCTTGGAGCGCGGCGTGCGCATCGGCAGGGTCACGCTGATCCCGTCCTTGCTGATCACAAATACCTCAACTTCCTTCTTCGCCCGCGCAGCCTTGCCCTTGCCGGCGCTCGGGTTGCTGATGGCCTGGTGGGTCTGGTTCAACACCTTGAGCGCCAGGCCATACACCAGTTCCTGGAACTCGGGGTCGTCCTTGAAGCTGGAAAGGATTCGGCTGATCGAAAACTTGCTGCTCAGGTCTTCCAGGGCTGCGTTGTCGGCGGCTTCGGCGTCTTTGAGCTGCTTGAGCTGGCCCATCAGGTCATAGGCCTGGTCATCGTCAAAGGCATCGTGGGCCTGGCGGATGGCGACGCGCAATTCGCGGATCTGGTCGCTTTCCTTGGAGGTGTGGAACGCGTCCAGCACCATTTCACTGATGTTCTTGGCCGCTGGCACATGCTGTGAAAGATTGATGGCGTTTTCGTATTCAGCTTTGGACTGCAAAGTGACTACGGATTCTTCAGTACGGGAATCTGACATTGAAATTTCACTACTTCTGTAAGCGGGGAGACGGGAAAAACGTCGGGCATTTTCAAGGGCCGGGGTAGCAAGGTCAAGGCGGCACTCTGCCTTCATCGTCATCCGCGCTTACAGTTCCTGCATCTCCTGCAATTGCGCCTCCAGCGTTTCCCGCAGCCCGCTATCCCGTCGGGCGATAAACACCAGTTGCGCCGAATCCTGCGCGTGCTCGCCGCTGGCCAGGCTGAACTGGCTGCGGTTGCCCACATGTTGCAACCAGAAGGGTTGCTCATTGCCCTGTAAATGCACCAGGCCTTTAAGGCGGAACAAGTCCTTGGGCAGTTGCCCCAGCCAATCGCGCAGGGCTTTGGCCGGCAGGGCCTGGGTGGCTTGCCAGGTCCAGCTTTCGAACAGTTCGTGGTGCGGCGTCGGCACGGGAGTGAAGCCGTTGCGCGGGGTGCGCTCGCCCAGCAGCAGGGCATCGGGGATCTGCGCCTGCACGGTGCTGATCACGCGTGTGCGGGCACCGATAGTTGCGCGCAGGCTTTGCAGTTCGGCGGCGCTGACCAGGTCGGCTTTGTTCAGCAGCACCAGGTCGGCACAGGCCACCTGAGCCCGGGACAAGCGTGCGAACTCACCCTCCAGGGCGCCATAGCCGCTGGCGTCCACCAGGGTGATCACCGTATCCAGATGCAGGTGCGCCTTGAGCTGCGGATAACCCAGGGTTTGCACAATGCGTTGCGGGTCGGACACACCGCTGCACTCGATGACGATACGGTCCAGGCGGGGGCGCAGTTGGCTCAGGCTCACCAGTTGCGCCAGCAGGTCCTCTTGCACGGTGCAGCAGATGCAGCCGTTCTGCAGGCTGAACACGGCGTCGGTGACTTCGGCGATGATCGCCGCATCGATGTTCAGCTCGCCGAAGTCATTGACGATCACCGCCATGCGCCCATGTTGCGGCTGCTGGGCGATGCGGTTGAGCAGGGTGGTCTTGCCTGCGCCGAGAAAACCCGAAACTACCGTGACTGCAATGCTCTCGCTATTCATTCGATCACCGGCGGCAGGCCTTGCCACACGGCTTGCAGCGCCGTGCCTTCAAAGGTGTTGAGACGGTCGTACACCGGCCGACCATCGACCAGGGTCAGCAGCACCTGGGTCTGGTGGATGTAGTTGCGCGCCGGCTGGGCGAACAGGTCGCGGTCGATCACGATCAGGTCGGCGCACTTACCCACTTCCAGGCTGCCGGTGGAGTGCTCCAGGCCCATGGCGTGGGCGCCGTTGAGGGTCGCCACTTGCAGTGCCTGTTCCAGGGTGATCGGCTCGCCGAAGCAGTCCGGTTCCTGGTTCCAGGGGTTCTGCCGGGTGACCATGGTTTCCAGGGCCAGCCACGGGTCAATCGAGGCCACCGGCCAGTCGGTGCCCATTACCGCCAGGCCGCCTTCGGCCAGCACACCTTTGAAGTCGTAGATGCGCTTGAGGCGCTCGGCGCCATAACCGGAGCGGGCGCCGCTGGCAAACGGCGTCGGGTACCAGGCCGCCGGGGAGAATTCGGCGATCACATTCAGCGCCTTGAAGCGCTTGAGGTTGCCCGGATGCAGCAAGGTGCTGTGGGCGCATTGGTGACGAATGCCGCTGTCACCGTTGACCCGCCGCGCTTCGGCGACCGCATCAAGGAATACATCGGAAGCGCCGTCGCCGGTGCAGTGAGCGATCACCCGCAGGCCACGGCGGTCCATGTCCACCACCATGTCGGTGATATGTTCCGGGGTCAGGTTGAGCTTGCCGCGCCAGGTGGAGTCGGCCGCCCAGGGGGTCATCAGGTACGAAGACTTGGGCTCCACGGTGCCGTCGAAGTGGAATTTCACCGCGTTGGCGTTCAGCCGCGCGCTGCGATAGTAGTGACGCTCGCCGCCGAGCAACTCCCAGCGCCGGCGCACCGGGAAGATATCGTCCTGCCAACTGATCGCGGCTTCCACGCGCAGGCTCAATTCGCCCGCATCGTCCAGCTCCTTGAGGGCGTCCAGGCGCCGCTCGCAGACGTGAACATACTTGGTCGCGGTAACGCCACGCGAGCTCTGGAAATGCACGCCGTCGCGATAGGCCCGGCGCAGCACCGCCACCGGGGTCGGCGGCATGGCCGCATGGATCAGCGCGTAGGCACCGTCGATCATCAGGCCGTTGGGCTCGCCGCTGAGTTCGTCGCGCTCCATATAGCCGTTGCGCGGGTCGGCGGTGTGGCGGTCGATGCCGGCCAGTTTCAAGGCGCAGGAGTTGACCATCATGGTCCCCCACATACGGTCCAGCAGCGCCACCGGGCGGTCCGGCATGATGCTGTCGAGCCATTCGCGCCCTGGGGTCAGCCCGGCTTCGCGGAAGGTGTAGCGCACCCAGTATTGGCCGTAGATCCAGCCATCGCCGGGGTGGGCATCGGCGTAGGCGTGGATCGCCGCCGCCAGTTGTTCGGGGGTGGGATCTTCGATGCCCACATCCAGGTCATCGCTGTAGCGTGGCGCCAGGGCGAGGTCGGGATGGGTGTGCATATCGTGCAGGCCGGGCATGCAGAATGCGCCCAGCAGATCATGCTGGCGGGTCTGCGGGCCGATCAGGTGTTGCAGGTCGGCGAATGTGCCGACTGCGATAAAACGTCCCCCGCGAATCGCCACCGCGTCGGCCCACGGCTGGGCCGGGTCGAGGGTGTAGAAGCGGCCGTGGTGCAGCACCAGGTCAGCGTGCTCGCCGACAACGGAGTGGGTGGAAGTGAATTGGTCGGAAGCGGTCACGGGGGAAACCTCAATATTCAGAAGCGGCGACGATCAAAGGGTGGGAGCTGGCTTGCCTGCGATGGCATCACCGCGGTGTGCCTGTGGGACCGAGTTGCCCGCATCGCGAGCACGCTCGCTCCCACATAAAGCTCAGCGGTTGGCGCGCAGGCCCTCGACAAACCCGGCAATCCGCTGGCAAGCGTCTTTGAGGGTGTCGTCGGCGACGGTAAAGGAGATGCGCACAAAGCCTTCGGCACTGGCGCCAAACGCCTGGGCATCGAGCACCGACACCCCGGTGGCGCGGAACAGCTGCCAGGCAAAGTCCATGCTCGACAGCCCGGTGCGGCGCACGTCCACCAGCATGAACATGCCGGCCTGTGGCACCCGGCAATCAAGGTCGGCGATGCCACCCAGGCCGGCCACCACCAGGTCGCGCCGGCGGCGATACACCGTGCGCGCGTCGCTCACCACCTCGTCATCCAGCTCCAGGGCCTTGATCGCCGCTTCCTGGATAAACCCGGGCAGGCCATAGAGCATGCACAGCAGCAGGTTATCCAGGTGGCCGACCAACGTGGTCGGCGCCACCACCCAGCCCACGCGCCAGCCGGTCATGGCGTGGGTTTTCGACAGGCTGTTGAGCACCACGGTGCGCTCGGCCATGCCTGGCAGCGAGGCAATGCTCAGGTGCGGCTGGTCGTAAGTGATCTGGCCGTAGACCTCATCGGAAATTACCCACAGGTCGTGCTCACGGGCGACTTCGGCCACCCACTCCAGCTCTTCACGGCTGTAGACGTTCCCGGTGGGGTTGCACGGCGTGGCCAGGGCAATGCCCCGGGTCTTGGCGGTAATGGCTTTTTCCAGGGCCGCGCGGGTCAGGCGAAAGCCGTTGGCTGCCGGTTGCTCGATGGTCGCGATGCGCGCACCGGAAGCGTGGATGCACGCCTCATAGGTCAGGTACATCGGCTCCGGCACCAGCACTTCGTCGCCATGGCTGAACAGGCACAGCGAGGTGGCGAACAGGCCGTTTTGCGCACCCGCCACCAGGGCCACGTTATCGGCGTGTACGGCGATGCCTTGCAGACGGCTTTGCTTGGCCGCAATCGCCTCGCGCAGGGCCGGTCGGCCGAGGACATGGGTGTAGTGAGTGTCGCCGGCGCGCAGGGCGTCGACGGCGGTTTCGCAAATGGCACTGGTGGTGGCGAAGTCGGGATCGCCGACGCTCAACACAATCACATCTTCGCCACGGCCACGGGCTTCGACGGCCGCGTAGTGAATATCCCAGGCGCTGACGGACTCGCCACTAATGCGCTCGACAAACGGTGAATAACGCATCCTTGTTCTCCTAAAATTGATTCAAGCCTGGCGCTGCGGGACTTTGCCCCAGCGCGAGAAGACGTGTTCGATCACGAACGCCAGGACAATGTAGATCACCGCCACGGCCAACAGTGGTTCATACACCCGCAGCGTCTGCGCCCGCACCAGGTTGGCGGCGCCGAGCAGGTCGGTGACGGCCACGGTGGAGGCCAGGGCGGTCGCCTTGAGCAGCAACACGGTCTCGCCCACCAGGGTCGGCTTCACCAGCTCCAGGGCCCGTGGCAACCAGACCCGGCGCAGCACCATCAGGCGCTTCATGCCAAACGCCCGCGCCGCTTCCAGCTCGCCCCGTGGCACCGCACGCAGGGCGCCGCGCAGCACTTCGCCGACATACGCGCCGACACACAGAATCAGGGCCAGGGCCACGTACCAGAAGCCTTCACGCAAGTACGGCCAGAGGAAGCTGCCGCGAATCAGCGGGTAGCTGGCAAACACGCTGCCCACGCCGTAATACAGGATGTAGATCTGCACCAGCAGCGGCGTGCCTCGGAACACCGCGGTATAGGCGCGCAACGGCCCACTGATCAGCGGGTTGGACGACAAGCGCCCCAAGGCCACCAGCACCGCCAGCAAAAAGCCAAACACCCCGGACAAGGCCAGCAACTTCAGGGTGATACCCAGGCCGTGCAGCAGCTCGTTGCCAAAACTGTTGATCCATGAAAAGTCCATCGGCTGCGCTCCTTAGTGCTGCGGCATCCAGCGGTTGATCCGTCGCTCGAACACCCGGAAGGCGCCGTTGGAAATCAGGGTGATGATGAAATACACCGCCGCCACCGCCAGGTAGAACACCAGATAATGCTTGGTGGAGCCGGCCGCCTGTTTGCCCACCGAGAGCAACTCGCTGTAGCCGACGATGCTGATCAGCGCGCTGTCCTTGACCAGCACCAGCCACAGGTTCGACAGGCCGGCCATGGCAAACGGCAACATGCTCGGCAGCAACACCCGGCGCACCAGCAGCCAGCGCTCGATGCCAAAGGCCCGCGCCGCTTCCAGCTGGCCGACGGGAATGGCCTGGATCGCGCCGCGAATGATCTCCGCGGAGTACGCGCCCTGAACGATGCCCAGCACCAGCACGGCGGCGATAAAACCGTTGACCGTCACGCTGTCGCGGCCCATGGCGGCCATCGCCATATTCAGCAGGTCGGTGCCGGCGTAATACAGCAGCAAAATCAGCAGCAGCTCCGGCACCGCGCGGTACAGCGTGGTGTACAGGTTGGCCAGGCGCACCATCCAGCGTGGGCCCTTGAGCTTGATCATGGCCACCAGCAAACCGATGCCCAGGCCCAGCACAAAAGCCCCGGCGGAAATCTGCAAGGTCACCACCGCGCCCTGGAGCAGCGCGTTGAGCCAGCCGTCGGCGACGAACAACTGGGTGAGTTCGGACAAAGAAATCATGGCGCGTTCCGTTGGACGTTATTGCGCGGAAATATCGACGCTGAAATAGCGGCTGCGAATTTTGTCGTAGGTGCCGTCGGCCTTGATCGCCGCCAACGCGGTGTTGAGCTGCTCGCGCAGGCTGTCGTCGCCCTTGCGCACGGCGGCACCGATACCGGAACCGAACAACGGGTCTTTGGGCGCCAGGCCCTTGTCAGCCAGGCCACTGCCGGCATTGGACTTGAGCATCGGCTCGATGGTCAGCGCGTCGGCCAGCATCACGTCGATACGCCCGCTTTGCAGGTCGGCGGTCATGTCGTCCTGGGTGTTGTAGTAGCGCAGGGTCGAGCCCTTGGCGTAGTAGGCCTTGAGGTAGGTGGCGTTGGAGGTTGAGCCCTGCACACCAATCAACTTGCCCTTGAGACCTTCGGGGGTGGTGACCAGGTCCAGGCTTTTGTCGGCGACCCACATGGCCGGGGTCTGGTAGTAGGGGGCGGTAAAGGCGATGACCTTTTCGCGCTCTTCGGTGATGCTCAGGGAGTTGAGGATCACGTCGATCTGGCTCGATTGCAGCGCCGGGATCAAACCGTCCCAGGACACTTCCTTGAGCGGGCATTGGGCTTGCAGGCGTTCGCACAGGGCCTTGATCAGGTCAGGTTCGAAACCGCTCCAGGCGCCATTGCCGGCTTTTTCGGAGAACGGCGGGTAGGGTTCCAGGGCGATGCCGAACACTATTTTTTCGGCGGCCACTGCACTGTGGGAAAGCACGGCGAGCACGCAGCCGGCGGCGAGGGATTTCAGAGAGTTATGCATGGCTTGACCCTTTCGAAGTTATTGTTTTGAAGGATGGAAGCGGCAGTTCAAACGCGATTGTCCTGGGCCATGACGAACTGGCGGCAACGCTCGCTGGTGGGGTTCTGGAAGACTTGCTGGGGCGTGCCTTCTTCTTCAACCAATCCCTGGTGCAAAAACATGACCTTGCTCGATACATCCCGGGCAAACGCCATTTCGTGGGTGACGAGGATCATGGTGCGGCCTTCTTCGGCGATGCCCTGGATCACCTTCAGCACTTCGCCGACCAACTCCGGGTCGAGGGCCGAGGTGGGTTCATCCATCAGCAATACACGCGGGCGCATGGCCAGGGCGCGGGCGATGGCCACGCGCTGTTGCTGACCACCGGAGAGGAAGGCCGGGAAGGTATCGCGCTTGCTCGCCAGGCCGACTTTTTCCAGCAGGTGCTCGGCGTGGGCGATGGCGTCCTTGCGGTCTTCACCCAGCACATACACCGGTGCTTCGATGACATTTTCCAGCACGGTGCGGTGGGGCCACAGGTTGAAGCTCTGGAACACCATGCCCAGTTGCGTGCGCAGGCGTGCCACCTGGTCGGGATCGGCGATCAGCGGGTTGCCGGCGCGGTCCTTTTTCAGGCGCACTTCTTCGCCATTGATGCGCAGGCTGCCGCTGCATGGGATCTCCAGCAGGTTGATGCAACGCAGCAGGGTGCTTTTGCCCGAACCGCTGGAGCCGATCAGCGACACCACATCGCCTTCGTTGGCGCGCAGGGAAATGCCTTTGAGAACATGGTGCGCGGCATAGCTCTTGTGCAGAGCATCAATGGCGACCACCGGGGTGACTGGGTTCAAGGGTTATCCCTCTTTATTTTTGTAGATGAGGCAGTTTTCTGCAGGAGCCGGCTCCTGCGCAAAGCTGCACAGGCATGCAGTGATGAGGATCGAGAATAGCCACTGGCCACATGAGGTCAATCGAGCATTTTTCGCTCGGTATTGAAATTTAATTCAACTGTCCCGCTTGCTGGTGGCTATGTCTGACGGCTGATTCCGGCTATGGTGCGGGTATCTTCGAGCAGGTGAACATCCATGCGTTACCCCTCCATGACCGCTTTGCGGGCGCTGGACGCGGTGGCCCGGCTGGGCAGCGTGTCCGAGGCAGCCGCCGAGCTGAACCTCACCCCCAGCGCCATCAGCCACCAGATCAAAAGCCTGGAACAGACCCTGGGGTTTGCCCTGACCGAGCGCACCGGGCGCAACATCCGCATCACCTGGCAGGGCGAGCGCTATGCTCGGGATATCCACGGGCTGCTGGCCAATATCCTTGAAGCCGGGCAGCGTTTCGATGGCCAGCAGGTCAGCGGGCGCCTGTGTATCAGCAGCCCGGCGGGGTTTGCCACCTATTGGCTGTGCACCCATATCGCCGACTTCCAGGCACTTTATCCACAGGTCGAACTGCACCTGATATCACCGCGCACCCCGGACGACACCAGCGACCACGGCGCCGACCTGTTTATCGCCTACGGCATGGGCGACTGGCCTAACCAGCATGTGCAGAAGATCGTCTCGCTGCGTTATTTCCCGGTGTGCAGCCCACGCCTGGTCAACACCATGGGCGGCCTGAAGAACCCGGAACACCTGGCCGGCGCACCGCTGCTGCATATGATCGACTACTCCGACTGGCGCGTATGGCTGGCCGCCGCCGGGGCGCCGAATGTGGATGTGCAGCGTGGCATCGTGTTTGCCGATGCGCACTTTGTGCAGTCGGCGTGCATCGCCGGCCAGGGCATCGCCATGGGCGACAACCTGATCAGCGGCGAGGCCCTGGCCCGGGGCTTGCTGGTGCGGCCGTTCGAGACCGAGATCGAATCCAACCGTGGTTATTACCTGGTGGCTGATCACCAGAAAGTCGAGCGCCCGGTGGTGCAGGCGTTTGGCGAGTGGGTGAAGTCGCAGCTGGGTGGCGGGCTGTAGTGCGCGGCAATCCGTGAATTTTTTTTGCCAATGGTCGGCAAATTTTTTGCTTGTCCGCCCTCGGAGCGCCCCCTAAGGTCTGACCAATCGACACAGAACAATAAGAAGGAAATGAGCAATGACCACCTGTGCCCAGTCCCTGGTTCGCCTGCTGGAAGGTTATGGGGTAGATACCGTGTTCGGCATCCCCGGTGTGCACACCGTCGAGCTCTATCGCGGCCTGCATGGCAGCCGTCTGCGGCATGTCAGCCCGCGCCATGAGCAGGGCGCCGGGTTTATGGCCGACGGCTACGCCCGCGCCAGTGGCAAGCCGGGCGTGTGTTTCATCATCACCGGTCCCGGCATGACCAATATTCTGACCGCCATGGGCCAGGCCTATGCCGACTCGGTGCCGATGCTGGTGATTTCCACCACCAACCGCCGCGAACATCTGCGCCTGGGCCACGGGCATCTGCACGAGCTGCCGGACCAGCGGGCGATGGTCGCCGGTGTGTGTGCCTTCAGCCATACCCTGCAATCACCGGAGCAATTGCCGGAACTGCTGGCCCGCGCCTTCGCCGTGTTCAAGTGCGCGCGCCCGCGCCCGGTGCATCTGGAAATCCCCCTGGATGTGCTGGAGATGCCGGCCATCGACCTCAACCTGATGCCCCGCAGCCTGCCCGGCGCCCCGGCTCCGGCGCCGGCCTCGCTGCGGGCGGCGGTGAGCCTGCTCAATGAAGCGCGGCGGCCGCTGATCCTCGCCGGCGGCGGCGCCCGTGATTGCGCCGAAGTGTTGCAGCAACTGGCCGAACGCCTGCAAGCGCCGGTGGCCCTGACCACCAATGCCCGTGGCCTGCTGCCCATGGGGCACCCGCTGTTGCTGGACGGCGTGCAGTCGTCCAGGCATGGCCGCTCGTTGTTTGACGAGGCCGATGTGATCCTCGCCGTGGGCACTGAATTGGGAGAAACCGACTACGACTTCTTCGGCCTTGGCCCACTGAAATTCAAGGCACCGCTGATCCGCCTGGATATCGACCCGATGCAAGTCATGGGCGTGCAACGCGCCCATGTCGGGCTGCTGGGCGATGCCCGCGAAGGCTTGCAGGCGTTGCTGGCTGCGGTCAGCCCGCCAGCGCCGAGCGGGCGTTGGGCACAGGACAGCGTGCAGCGCGTCAACCGTCTGGAACGCGAGAGCTGGAACGCCAAGCAACAGGGGCTGCAAGGCTTGCTGGACCTGCTGCGCGACAGCCTGGTCGACCCGCTGATCGTTGGCGATTCGACCCAGCCGGTGTACCAGGGCGCGGTGGGCTACCAAGCGCCGGCGGCCAACAGTTGGTTCAACGCCGGCACCGGCTACGGCACCCTCGGCTACGGATTGCCAGCGGCGATCGGTGCCAAGCTGGCCAAGCCTGAACGGCCAGTGGTGGCACTGGTCGGCGATGGCGGCCTGCAGTTTGCCAGCAACGAACTGATCGCGGCCCGTGAGGCCGGCATCGGTGTGATCCTGGTGGTGTGGAATAACCAGTGCTACGGCGAGATCCGGGACTATATGCAGGCCCGGGAAATCGCGCCGCTGGGGGTGGATATCCTGACCCCGGACTTTGCCGCGATGGCCCGCAGCTGCCACGTCGCCTATCACACGGCCGACACGCCACAGGCCTTGCACGGGTTGTTGCAAACCCTGGTCGATAGCCGTCAACCGGTGATGATCGAGCTCGACGCCGCGCACTACCTGCAAAACGCCTGAACCGCCCTCGGCCTGATCCATATCAACGGGCTCCCCTCGAAAATCCGCTACAACAAACCGGGGCTTACAAAGCCCCGGTTGTCCGCCTGATGACCTCATAAAAACGCAGACAAACCTGTACCCAGGGGCCAACCCCCAGGCCAGGTTATTAAAGGAATAATGCGATGGCCCTTTCTCTGTCACGTTTGGCCTGGATGGGGGCGACGCTGTGTCTTGCGCTTCCCCTGCACGCCAACGAACCCGCCAAACCCGATACCGAACTGATTGCCCAGGGCAAATACGTTGCCCAACTGGGTGACTGCATCGCCTGCCACACCGCCAAGCAAGGCCCCGAGATGGCGGGTGGCCTGGAGCTGAGCACGCCCATGGGCATCATCTACTCCAGCAACATCACCCCGGACCGCGAGACCGGGATTGGTGCCTATACCTTCGAACAGTTCGACCGTGTGATGCGTGAAGGCGTGACGCCGGCGGGTATGAACCTGTACCCGGCGATGCCGTATCCGTCCTACGCGAAGATGAGCGAAGAGGACATGCGTGCCTTGTTCGCCTACCTGATGCACGCCGTCGAGCCGGTGAAACAGGCCAACCTCGAAGCCGACATGGGCTTCCCGTTCAACCAGCGCTGGGGCCTGGCGTTGTGGAATTTCATGTTCCTCGACAAGCAACCGTTCCAGCCCGACCCGGCCCGGGATGCCGTGCTCAACCGGGGCGCCTATCTGGTCCAGGGCCTCGGCCACTGTGGCTCGTGCCACACCCCGCGCGGTATCGCCTTCCAGGAAAAAGCCATGAGCGACGCCGGCAGCAGCGGCGAGCATTACCTGGGCGGGGAAACCGTCGAGCATTGGCGCGCCTTGAGCCTGCGCAACCTGTGGACGGTGCAAGACACCGTGCAACTGCTCAAGACCGGGCAGAACCGCTTTGCCACGGTATCGGGCAACATGGTGGACGTGATCCGGCACAGCACCCAGCACTTCACGGATGCTGACCTGACGGCCATTGCGACCTATCTCAAATCCCTGCCACCGGGCAAGGATGACCTGCCGATGCCGGCCGTCGCCAAAGGCCCGGCCGAACTGCCCAAGGACTTGTTCACCAGCCGTGGCGGTTTGGGCTATATGCAGTTCTGCAGCGATTGCCACCGCAGCGATGGCGCGGGCGTGAAGGGCCTGTTCCCGGCATTGGCCGGCAACACCGGCGTGGTTGCCAGCAACCCGACCTCGTTGCTGCACATCACCCTGACCGGTTGGGAAACCGCCGAGACCGCCGCCCATCCACGGGTCTACACCATGCCGGGCTTTGCCAGGCTTGCGAACAACGAAGTGGCGGAAATCCTCACCTTTGTGCGCACACGCTGGGGCAACGAAGGCACGCCGATCAGCACCGCCCAGGTGAAGAAAATGCGTGACCAACTCAACCCGGTGAGCACCGACTCCTCGGCGTTCGAGACGCCGCGCCTGGCCAACCTGCTGGCAGCATCCAATGCCGATCAAGTGGTCCGCGGCATGCGCCTGCACCTGCAGACCAAGGAACTGCTGCCAGACAATGTCGGCAACGCGCTGAACTGCACCAGTTGCCATCTCAACGCTGGCACCGTGGCGGATGGCTCGCCGTTTGTGGGCGTGTCGGCCTTCTTCCCCAGCTACGCCCCACGTGCCGGCAAGGTGGTGAGCCTGGAGGAGCGCATCAACGGCTGCTTCCGCCGCTCGATGAACGGCAAGCCAATACCGCCTCAATCGGCGGATATGCAGGCGATGGTGGCGTACTTCGACTGGATGAAAAACAACACCAAGCCCGAGGATAAAGTCCCTGGCCGTGGTGTCGGCAAGATCGACCCGGCCATCAAGCCCGACCTGGCCAATGGCGAGCAGGTCTACGCCAAGCAATGCGCGGTGTGCCACGGCAGCGACGGCGAGGGCCTGGCCCGTGCCGACGGCAGCCTGGTGTACCCACCGTTGTGGGGCGACCAGTCCTTCAACATCGGCGCTGGCATGGCCCGCACCTACACGGCGGCCGCGTTCGTCAAACGCAATATGCCGATCGGCTTCCACGAGAAATTCCCGTTGGGCCAGGGCGGCTTGTCGGACCAGGAAGCGGTAGACGTTGCCGCCTACTTCTCGCAAAAGCCACGCCCGGACTTCCCGGACAAGGTGAAGGACTGGCCGAACGGCGGTAAGCCGGTGGACGCGCGTTACTGACCTCAACCCTGTAGGGGCCGACTTGTCGGCTCCTACAGCGCCAGCCTGAATTCCCGGCTCATCCGTATACCCAGGGCGTTGGCCAATGTCGGCCATTGGCGATCCGCAGGTGGCCGTCGTATTGGACGTGCGCCGCCCAATGTTCTGCCTGGAGCAATCAGTATCCGTTGCCAATCGACACCTTTGGCGGCGATATGGGCTATGTCCGGTTCCAAACCCAGTACCTGCAGCACAGACAGGCCGAGGGTGACACCCGCAGCGCCTCGCTCCAGAGCCCGCAGGGTCATCTGCGACATGCCGGCGCGTCGAGCTGTGCCAGGCATTTCTCCAGAATATCCAAGCCTTCCTCCAACACCGCCGGCTCGATGGTCAGCGGGGCCAGTAAGCGGATGATATGCCGGGCCTTGCCGCTGGGCATCAGCAGCAATCCTGCGTCGCGGGCCAGGTTCAGCAGTTGTTGGAGTTGGGCGCTGGCTGGGCTGCCGTCGGGGTTGACCAACTCGATACCGCGCATGGCGCCGACGCCGGTCAGGCGGCCGAGGTAGGGCGAGAGTTTTTCAGACTGCCAGGCGGCATGACGCCGGGTGATCGCGGCTTCCTGTTGTTCGCCCCAGGTTTGCAGGTGTTCGTCGCTCATCACATCCAGGGTGGCCAGGGCGGCCGCGCAGGCGATCGGGTTGCCGGAATAGGTGCCGCCCAGGCCGCCTTTGGGCAGGTTGTCCAGCAAGGCCTTACGCCCGACCACCGCGCCCAGGGGCACGCCGCCGGCGATGCTTTTGCCCAGCAGGATCAGGTCGGGTTCGATGCCCAGGCGTGAGAAGGCGAAACGCTGGCCAGTGCGGCCAAAGCCGGATTGGATTTCGTCGGCGATCAGCAGGATGCCGTGTTCATCGCACAGGCGCCGCAGGGCTCTGGCGAAGGGAATGTCGAGGGCCAGGAAGCCGGCTTCTCCCTGCACCGGTTCGAGGATGAAACAGGCCACGTCGGCGATGTCGATTTCGACGCTGAACAGGCGCTCCATGGCTTTGAGTGCATCGTCTGTGGTCACGCCATTGTCTGCGCTGGGGTAGGGCAGGTGATAAACCGGGCCGGGTAGCACGCCGACTTTTTGCTTGTAGGGCGCCACCTTGCCGTTGAGGTTGAGGGTGGCCAGGGTGCGCCCGTGGAAGCCGCCGTCAAAAGCAATCACGGCGGTGCGGCCGGTGGCGCCACGGACGATCTTCAGTGCGTTCTCGGCGGCTTCGGCGCCGCTGTTGGTCAGCATGCCGCTGACCGGGTAAGCCACCGGGATAAAGGCGCTGAGGCGCTCCATCAACTGGATATAGGGCGCGTGCGGCGCGGCGTTGAAGGCGTAATGGGTGAGCCGGGTAGCCTGCTCGCGAATCGCCTCGACCACAGCCGGGTGGCAATGGCCGAGGTTGAGCACGCCAATGCCGCCGACAAAGTCGATATAGCGCTTGCCCTCGGTGTCCCAGACTTCGGCGTTGCGCCCGTGGCTCAGGCAGATGGGATGGACGATGGAAATCGACTGGCTGATGGTTTCGTGGCTCATGGATCACGGGCTCGCAAAGGGGCGGTTTGCGCCTATCTAAGCCGCGAGCGCGGTGGCCCGGCAAACGAAATAAAGTCGCCGGGTCATTCGCAAAAATCGGGATGTGGCAATGGCTTTGCGGTGGGAGTGGGCTTGCCCGCGATGGTGGTGTATCAGTCAGCAGATGGGTTGGTTGATTTGGTTGTTGGGGATGTGTACATATCCGTTGCTGCGGTCACGGCCACTTAGGGTTCCGCCCTTACGGCGGCTCACTTTGGAAGAGCGCCAAAGTAAGCAAAGCGCTCTTGCCGGTATGACTCACCCACATGGGTTACAAATCAGTTCACGCACATAGGTAACAGTTATTAACTGGCAGGGTCGATTTTGTGAGGATCTGACCATGCCCTGGGAAGAGCTGAAACCTATG
>NZ_JAARMC010000008.1:0-194772 GCF_012985595.1 Pseudomonas sp. WS 5411 | reverse complement strand
TCTTTTCGGTCACTTGATTGACCGCTTGGATTTTGAATTCTTCGGGATAACGTGGGTTGCTCATGGCACCTCCTGATTGGCCTCAGTTTAAGGCATGGAGGTGTCTACGAAACCCGGGGCGATTCAGACTTATACAGCGGATTGTACTACTCAGTTGTACTACTGTGCACGCTGAAAGCCCCGGAATATGGCTATTGCTGGGTGAGAAGGTCGTTAAATTAGAATCTCTCATTCACCGCCACACTCTACAAACACAACCCCCAGTTTTCCTAGAGAAAGCCGGGGGGTTGTGATTTCTGCTGCATGGAAAACAGCAATATGGGAATAATGTGGAAACACGCAGAGTCCCTGCGTGTACTCGCTCCCCTCAAGGAAGATCCCATTGAAAGCAGCCCTAGTCGCTCTGCTCCTCACCTGCGCCACCACCACGGCCCTTGCCACTAACAACCCTGTCGGCTTCCAAACCTCGACCCTGGCAGACCCAAACAAAGAACGCCCGTTGGAGATGGTGGTCTGGTACCCCAGTTCCACCACTGCCACGCCAAAGGTGATTGACGACAACCCGGTGTTTTTCAGTGCCCTGGCTGTGCGTGATGCGCCTGCTGCGGTGGGTGAGTACCCGTTGGTGGTGCTTTCCCATGGTTTCGGCGGCAGTTGGGGCAACCAGGTGTGGTTGGCCAGTGCGATGGCCCAGCGGGGGTTTATCGTGGCGGCGGTCAATCATCCTGGCACTACCAGTAAGGACCGCAGTGCTCAAGCCGCCGCGCAGTTATGGCAGCGGCCGGTGGATATCCGTCGCGCTATCGACGCGGTGCTGGCGCAGCCAAAGCAATTTGGCAAGGTACAGCCCGGTCGAATTGCAGTGGTGGGTCATTCGCTGGGCGGTTGGACGGCGCTGGAAGTTGCCGGTGCCCGTTTCGACCCCGAGCGTTTTGCCCAGGACTGCAAGGTTCACCTGCAGTTGGCCCCTTGCGCGGTCTACCAGCAGATGAACCCAGTGCAGGCGCCGTTGGCAGCGGATTTGAGTGACAAGCGGGTCACTGCCATTGTTTCACTGGACCTGGGCCTGTCCCGTGGCTTTACCGATCAAAGCCTGGCGGCGTTGCCGGTGCCGACGTTGGTGATTGCTGCGGGCGTGCCCTCAACGGAGCTTCCCGCCGAGTTGGAGTCCGCTGACTTGGCCAAACGCCTGCCAGCGGCAGCGACGCGCTATGTCGAAATCAACGACGCCACTCACTTCAGCTTTATGGCCGTGTGCAAGCCGGGCGGGGAGGCGTTGATTGAAGAGAGTTCGCCGGGCGATGGCATGATCTGCCGTGATGGCGCAGGCGCCCGGCCCCGTGAGGTGATTCAGCAGCAGGTCACGTCATTGATTGTTGAGTTTCTGGCGCAGCCAAAAGGCTAGGCCAACACGTTCAGTTCCCCGCCCGTGGCCCTCGCCTGATCAGGCGTGCGTACACCGCAATATTAATCAGCAAG
Source organism: Pseudomonas sp. WS 5411 (assembly GCF_012985595.1). NCBI lineage: Bacteria > Pseudomonadati > Pseudomonadota > Gammaproteobacteria > Pseudomonadales > Pseudomonadaceae > Pseudomonas > Pseudomonas sp. WS 5411. Next base: position 193,293 of record NZ_JAARMC010000008.1, on the reverse strand, counting down.
ACCAGGGCGCCCAGGCCCAGTTGGATCTGTGGCGTCAGCCCCGCGGGGTAGATCAGGGCAATGATGTAGTGCTCGATAAACCCTGCGCCATAACCCTCTTGCCCGGCGAGGTGGCGCAGCAGGTTTTCCCAGCGGGTCAGGGGGCAGGGCAGGTGGAAGACTTCTACGGCAACGCCCCAGGCCGCAGCGGGCAGGTGCAGCCACATGACCGGTCGCCACTTGAGGGCAAGCAGGCCGCCGAACAACACGAACAGGATGAAGCCAAGGTGAAACAACACCAGGGAGTCGGCAGCAAGTCGCAAGAGCATAGAAGGGGTCGCGTCAGGTGAGGCTGCCAAGTGTGCTGGATAGAGCCGCTTGAAACCAGAGGCGGGCGGTTGCGGTTGCTTGTAGGCCCGAGGCCCCGTTATTGTGCTGAATCCTTTTAGTCATCTGCCACGGATCTGTTGTGATGAACGCACCGCGTACTGCTGTTGGCCCGATCAAGGCCGTGATTTTCGATATGGACGGGTTGTTGCTGGATACCGAGGGTATCTACACCGAAGTCACGCAGATCATCGCCGAGCGCTATGGCCGTACCTACGACTGGGGCATCAAGCAGCACATCATCGGCCGTGGCGCCCAGGACCTGGCCGAGTACGTGGTCAAGGCACTGGACTTACCGATCACGCCTGAGGAGTTCCTGCGCATCCGTGAGCCGTTGATGAGCGAGCGTTTTCCCAAGGCGCTGGGCATGCCTGGCGCCGAGGCGTTGGTGCGGCATTTAAGTGCGCACAATATCCCGATAGCCGTGGGCACCAGTTCGTCGCGTAATTCGTTTGGGCACAAGACCACGTTGCACCGCGAATGGTTTGGCTTGTTCGGTACGATTGTCACCGCCGACGACCCGGAAGTCGGCGCAGCCAAGCCTGCGCCGGACATCTTCCTTACCGCTGCCCGCCGCCTGGGCGTTGCGTCCGAGGATTGCCTGGTGTTTGAAGACTCACCGTTTGGCGTGACCGCTGCCAAGGCCGCGAACATGACTGCCATCGCGGTGCCCGACGAAGCCATGGCCGACAGCAAGTACGCTCACGCTGACCAGATCATCCGCAAGCTCGCGGAGTTCGATCTGGCTGCGTATGGCCTGCCGCCAATGCGCTGAGCGTTGCAAGAGCCGGCAAGCCGGCTCTTATAGGGTGTTCAGGCGCTGAAACCGCCATCAATGGTCAGGCTGGCGCCGGTGATGTAACCGGCTTCCGGCCCTACCAGATAGGCGACAAAGCTGGCCACTTCCTCGACGCGCCCATAACGACCCACCGCCATAAAGCCAATCAGGCTCTCGGCAAATTCACTGTCGGCCGGGTTCATATCGGTGTCCACCGGGCCCGGTTGTACGTTGTTGATGGTAATCCCCCGTGGCCCCAGGTCGCGCGCCAGGCCTTTGGTCAAACCCACCAGCGCGGCTTTGCTCATTGCATAGGGGCCGCCACCGGCGAAAGGCATGCGCTCGGCGTTGGTGCTGCCGATATTGATGATGCGACCCCCTTCGCCCATGTGCCGGGCAGCTTCCTGCGTGGCGATAAACACGCTGCGCACGTTAATGGCCAGGGTCTGGTCAAAGTCTTCCAGTTTGAAATCCTCCAGCGGGCCGACCGCCAGCACCCCGGCGTTGTTCACCAGGATATCCAGGCGCCCGAACGCGTCGACAGTGGCATTGACCGCATTGCGAATGGCCACGGCATCGGCGCTGTCGGCGTGAATCGCCAGGGCCTTGCCGCCTTCGTTGATCACGCTGTTCTGCAGGGCTTCGGCCTTGGCCGCAGAGTTGACGTAGGTAAAGGCAACGGCTGCACCTTGCGCGGCCAGGCGCTTGACGATGGCGGCGCCGATGCCGCGGGAACCGCCCTGGATCAAGGCAACTTTGCCGCTGAGGTTTTGCGTGGTCATGTCGATCTCCCAATGATGCAAGGCGCAGGTGCCTTGTTGTTGGCGCCGAGTATCGCCCTCGCAGACATCCCTCGGTAGACCGTGATTGCTATAGTCTGTGTAAACCAAAAGTTTAGAGTGATGCGATATGGAAAGCTTCGGCAGTATCGAATGCTTCGTGCGCAGTGCCGAAGGCGGCAGCTTTGCCGAAGCGGCCCGGCACCTGAGCCTGACGCCGGCCGCCGTCGGCAAAAGCGTGGCCAAGCTTGAAGCGCGCCTGGGGGTGCGGCTGTTCCAGCGCAGCACCCGGCGCCTCACATTGACCGAAGCCGGCAAGCTGTTTCTGGAGCAGGTCAGCGCCAGCCTCACCACCATCCAGAATGCCGTGGCCAACCTGGCCAGCGCCGAAGGCCGGCCGGTGGGCACGCTCAAGGTGAGTATGGGCACGGTGTTCGGCAACCGTTATGTGGTGCCGTTGCTGGCGGAGTTTCTGCGGCGCTTTCCCGATATCAGTCCGGATTGGCATTTTGATAATCGCCAGGTCGACCTGATCGGCCAGGGCTTTGACGCGGCCATTGGCGGCGGGTTCGAGCTGCCCCAGGGGGTGGTCGCCCGCAAGTTGACCCCGGCCCACCGGATTCTGGTGGCCTCGCCCGATTACCTGGCCAAGCGCCTGCCCGTGCGCGGCCCCGAAGATTTGGGGCTGTGCAATGGGATCCTGATCCGCTCGCCGCAAACCGGCCGCGTGCGCACCTGGCAACTGACCAACCGCGCCCGCGAACAGCGGCCGTTGATGCTCAAGCCGCGCATGACCATGGGCGACTCCGAAGCCGCGTGCTGCGCCTGCACCCAAGGTTTGGGTATTGCCCTGGTCAGCATGCCGATGGCCGTGCCGTTCCTCGACAGTGGCGCGGTGGTGCGGGTGCTGCCGGACTGGTACGTCGATGATGGCAACATCTCCCTGTATTACGCCGAACACAAGTTGCTGCCGGGCAAGACCCGGGTATTTGTCGACTTCATCCTCGAGCAGTTTGCCGAGCAGCGCCTGGCGCAGCGGTTCAGCGCGGTATAGCACTCACTGCTGAACTTGCTGCCCGCCAGTGTTCTAAGCTGATACGGGCCAATGGGGCTTGCGACTGTCGAGACCGATCATGTCCATATCACGCGCTTTACTCGTATTTACCAGCCTGGCGTTGATTGCAGGCTCCCCGGCGCTGCTGGCCGATCCCGGCAACGGCAACGGCAACGGCAACGGCAACGGCAACGGCAAGGACAAAGGCAGTGCCCATGGCAATAAGGGTGGTGGCCAGGGTAATCAGGGCCAGGGTGGTGGCAAGAAGGGTGCAGGCGCCCATTACAGCGGCCCGCAAATTGATATCGGGGGTGTGCGGGTAATCCTTGGTGACAACCGCGACTACTGGCGCGGTGGTTCGTCCCTGCCGCCGGGCATCCAGAAAAACCTGGCCCGTGGCAAACCCCTGCCACCGGGAATCGCCAAGAAACTTGATGGGCGCCTGTTGGGGCGGCTGCCCCATTACGACGGCTACGAATGGCAACAGGCTGGCACCGACCTGATCCTGGTGACGATTGCCACCGGGATCATTTATGAAGTGCTCAATGACGTCTTGAACTGATCGAGATCGGCGATTCAGCGTGCGAACCTGCCCGGCCAACCGATGATGTTCTTTGGCCGGGGTGTCCCATAGGTGCGCACCTTCGACGTCGACAACCCCAGCCTCACCAAGGATTCGGCCAGGGTTACCGCTGCAGTCACGCCATCCACCACCGGCACGCCGGTGCGTTGGCGGATCTGTTCATCCAGCCCGGCCATGCCGCCGCAACCCAGGCAGATCACTTCAGCCTTGTCTGCGCTGATGGCCAGTTCGGCTTGGCGCACAATCGCTTCCATGGCCCGCAGCGGGTGCTCCTCCAACTCCAGTACCGCCATGCCGCTGGCCCGTACGGAGGCACAGCGTTCATACAGCCCGGAGAGCTTGAGCCGGTCTTCGATCAGCGGCACCGTGCGATCGAGGGTGGTGACCACTGAGTAAGCATGGCCGAGGAACATCGCGGTGCTGGCCGCGGCATCGGTGATATCCACCACTGGCACGTCCAGCAACTCCTGCAGGCCTTCGCGGCCATGCTCGCCATAACCTGCCTGGATCACCGCATCGAACGGCTGATCGTAGGCCATTACTCGGTCCATCACCGCAATGGCCGCCAGATAGCTTTCGAAATTGCCTTCCACTGATTCGGCACCAAAAAACGGCGTCAGCCCGACAATTTCGGTGCCCGCTGCTGCCACGCTGCGAGCCTGTTGGGCAATGGCTTGGGTAATGGATTCGGTGGTGTTGACGTTGACGACGAGAATGCGCATGGGATGACCTCCTGATCAATGACTGACGTTGTCGACAGCGATGCTCTCGCCGCTGATATCGGCATAAAACGGCTGACGCTTGGCGATCAGCAGATACAGCACCCCGGCAATGCCAGCGCCAAACAGCCAGGAGAACGGCGAGACGCTGGCAAACCCCGGCAACAGCGCCAGGACAATGGCAATCACCGCAGCCGGGACAAACGCCGCCACCGCCCGCAGCTTCACCCCGTGGCTGTAGTAGTAAGCGCCGTTGGGGTCTTCGCTATACAACTGCGGTACGTCGATCCGGCCCTTACGGATCAGCCAGTAATCCACCATGATCACGCCATACAGTGGGCCCAGCAGCGCGCCCAGGCCGGAGAGGAAATACACAATCACCAGCGGGCTGTTGTAGAGGTTCCACGGCAGGATGAGCACCGCGAGGAACGCGCTGATCAGCCCGGCGCGCCGGAAGTTCAGGTACTTGGGGGCCAGGTTGCTCAGCACAAAGGCCGGGGCAACGAAGTTGGCCATGATGTTCACCGCCACGGTGACGATCAGGAATGCCAGGCAACCCAGCACCAGGAACAAGGTATTGGGAATGGCCGCGATGATCTGCGTGGGGCTTTCGATTACCTGGCCATTGAGTTGGAACTGCCCGCCGCACAGCAGCACGGTGATGATTGCGAACACCAGGATGTTCACCGGCAGGCCCCAGAAGTTGCCGACCTTGATGGTCTTGCGGCAAGGCGATGAGCGGGCGAAGTCGCAGAAATTGAGGATCAGGGTGCCGTAGATCGCCAGCCACAAGGCGCCGCCGGCAAAGATATTGCGCCACATCTCGCCACCGCTCAGGGGCTCGCGGATCGACCAGGCGATTTGGCCGTCGGCCTGGAAGTACATCCAGCCGGCCAGCGCCGCGACGGTCAGTAGGATAACGGGGCCGGCAAAGCCTTCGTAGCGTCGGACCATTTCCATGCCGTAGGCCAGAATCACCAGTTGCACAAACCAGATCATCACAAAACATGCCCAGCCCAAGGTGGACAGGCCGAGGATCGTGTTGTGGTCGTAGTCGGCAAATCCTGGATTAATCGCCACCAGCAGTACGCGAAAGACGACGGATGCGAGGTAGGTTTGAATCCCGAACCAGGCGATGGCAATCACGGCGCGGATCAACGCAGGAATTTGCGCGCCATGTATACCGAAACTTATCCGGCTGATCACCGGAAACGGCACACCGGTTTTCTGGCCCATGTAGCCGGACAGGTTCATAAAGAAATACACCAACGCCGCGCCGATCCCTAGCGACAACAGAATCTGCCAGGCACCGAGGCCCAGGGCGTACAAGCCGATGGCAAAGGAGTAGTTGGCGATGTTGTGCACATCGTTGGTCCACAGGGCGAAGATGCTGTAGCCACCCCAGCGTCGACCTTCGACTTTGGTGGGCGCCAGGTCCTTGTTGTGCAGGCGTGGGCTCAGCACCAGCGGGCCGGAGTTTGCCGCCGTGGGGTTGGCTGTGGAGGAGGGCAGATCCAGTGCAAGGTTATTTGAGAGACTTGTAGGCATGCCGGCAGGCTCCTGGCATCTGCAGCGAGCGCGAGGGTTAGGCGCGGCTAGCGTGCGGACACGAAGTGTATGTGGGTTGTTGTTTAAGTTGTATACAAAAACTCCAACTCCATAAGCCACTTGTGTGCCAGGTTTATATCTAACAAAACTGTCACTAATTTCGTTTTTATAGGTCGATTGAGTAACCGGCTGAATTTGAAGAAATATAAATTGACCGATTGAACAGGAATTTATTTTTTGGCGGGGATATGGGAATCAAGAATGTAGGAAGTTAGCAGAAATGGGGTGTAACGTTTCGGTGCGTAATGATTAAAGTGCACACAAAAATGGCACTGTTGGTTACGTTTGTGTGTACAGGTTTAATGGTCGCTGGAAACAAATGTGGGAGCTGGCTGGCCTGCAATGGCATCACCCCGGTATTCAATTACACCGAGGTGATGCCATTGCAGGCCAGCCAGCTCCCACACGCTCTTGTTGCGAGATTTTTCGCAGGCGAGGCTTTTCAGGCCTTGCTGATGATATTTCCCGCGTGCAGCCCACATTCCTTCTGGGTTGCTTCTTCCCACCACCAGCGGCCTTCACGCTCGTGCTGGTTCGGCAATACCGGACGGGTGCAGGGTTCGCAGCCGATGCTGATAAAGCCGCGCTCATGCAGGCTGTTGTACGGCAACTCGAGCATGCGGATATAACCCCAGATCTCTTCACTGGTCATTTGCGCCAGCGGGTTGAACTTGTAGAGGGTGCGCTCGGGGGTGGAGAAGGCGCTATCGACTTCCAGGGCCGCCACTTGGCTACGGGTGCCGGGGCTCTGGTCGCGGCGCTGGCCGGTGGCCCAGGCACGTACGCCGGAGAGTTTGCGGCGCAGCGGTTCGATCTTGCGCACGCCGCAGCATTCGCCATGGCCGTCCTTGTAGAAGCTGAACAGGCCCTTTTCCTTGACGAAGGGTTCCAGCTTGCTCTGGTCCGGCGAGATCAATTCGATATCGATCTTGTAGAAGTCCCGCACCTGCTCGATAAACCGGTAGGTCTCCGGGTGCAGGCGGCCGGTGTCGAGGCTGAAGACCTTGACGTTTTTGTTCAGCTTCCAGGCCATATCCACCAGCACCACATCCTCGGCACCGCTGAAGGAAATCCACAGGTCATCGCCGAACTGGCTGAACGCCAGCTTGAGGATGTCCTGGGCGGACTTGTTGGCATAGGTCGCGGCGAGTTCAGCGACGTCGAAGGCTTGGTTCATCAGGACGGTTCCTACAGGTCAGTGGCGCTGAGCGCTCTATAGGAGTGGGATGTTAACAAAATCCGCTCTGCGTTGCGGTGGCCAGCGCGAATCGCTAGAGTTCGGCAGTCCTTTTGCTCGCTCAACTGAAAAAAAATCCAAATGGGAGTGTCTTGTGGAAATTGCCTGTCTCGACCTGGAAGGGGTGCTGGTTCCGGAAATCTGGATCGCCTTCGCTGAAAAAACCGGTATTGAATCCTTGCGGGCCACCACCCGGGACATTCCCGACTACGACGTCCTGATGAAGCAACGCCTGCGCATTCTCGACGAGCACGGCTTGAAGCTGTTGGACATCCAGGAAGTGATTGCCACCCTCAAACCGCTGGAAGGTGCGATCGAGTTCGTCGACTGGCTGCGCGAGCGCTTCCAGGTGGTGATCCTGTCGGACACCTTCTATGAATTTTCCCAGCCGTTGATGCGTCAACTGGGCTTCCCGACCCTGCTTTGCCACCGCTTGATCACCGATGAAAATGACCGGGTGGTGAGCTATCAACTGCGTCAGAAAGACCCTAAGCGTCAGTCGGTGCTGGCCTTCAAGACCCTGTACTACCGGGTAATTGCTGCAGGCGATTCCTACAACGACACCACCATGTTGGGTGAGGCGGATCGTGGGATTCTGTTCCATGCACCGGAAAATGTGATTCGCGAGTTCCCGCAATTCCCGGCGGTGCATACTTTTGAGGACTTGAAGAAAGAGTTCATCAAGGCGTCGAACCGTTCGTTGAGCCTGTAAGTTATTGAGCGAGGCTGGTTGCCTCATCGCGAGCAAGCCCACTCCCACATTCGACCGCGTTTATCCTTTGGGAGCACGGTCGAATGAGGGAGCGGGCTTGTTTGCGATGAGGCCCTCGAAAACGCCAAAGATCAAACTCCCGCAAGCAACTGCTCATAAGGAATGCGCAAACCCTCGTGCAGGCGCTTGATCATGGCCAGGCTCAATTTGCGTTTGTGGTTCAGCACTTCCGACACGCGTCCGCTGGAGCCGATAAAGGGTTCCAGGTCACGGGCCGTCAGGCCCAGTTGGTCCACGCGCGCCAGCGCAGCGGCCAGGTCTTCGGGGGTACGAATAGGTTTGATGTTCATCGCACAGTCTCCGCGTTGATCTGGTCGTACTGGGCGCGGGTGCCTACAAATCGTATGAAACCCAGTTGCCGCGGGTAGTCGATCGCCATGATCACTCGATATTTATTGCCACCGATGTTGAGCACCACCCTTGCACCTTTGAGGATACTCGCGGTGCGAAGCTCCGCCTTCAGGTCTTGCGGCGTGTAAAAGGTGGACTTCTCCCTAAGGCGATACCCTTCAACCAGGGGTGTTTTGGAGTCGGTGTAAGCCGGATGACTTTCCCAGAACTCCCTTAAGGCGGCTCTTGCGATTAGTCGCACAAGTCAAGCCTCCCAATTTGGGAGAAATTAGGTGTCCCTTCCTGGATTTGTAACTCTTCACAGGGAGCGCGATGTGTAGGAAAAGGGCTTTGTTTTAACGGTGCAAACGATATGGCGACAGAAGCAATAAGCAGTCGATCCATGTGATCCCTCACAGACGGCCAGGTGGAATGCCAGAGCCAGACGCTTTCCCTGCGCCCAGATACTGTCTACGGTGGTTCTGATTCAGGTTCTTTCCCTTACAGCCCTTCCAGTGTTTCCAGCAACACCCGCACCTTGGTCATCGACTCCTGGTACTCCGCCTGCCACTCGGAATCGGCGACGATCCCGCCGCCGCCCCAGCAGCAGACCTGGCCATCCTTGACCAGCAGGCTGCGAATGGCGATGGAGCTGTCCATCTCGCCACGCACGTCCAGGTACAACAATGAACCGCAGTACAAGCCGCGCCGGGTCGGTTCCAGTTCGTCGATGATCTGCATCGCACGGATCTTCGGGGCGCCGGTGATCGAGCCGCCGGGGAAGCTGCCGGCGATCAGGTCCAGGGCGTCTTTGTCGTCGGCCAGTTCGCCGGTGACACTGCTGACCAGGTGATGCACGTTGGGGTAGCTTTCCAGGCTGAACAGCTCCGGGACCTTGACCGAGCCGGTGCGGCAGGTGCGGCCCAGGTCATTGCGCAGCAGATCGACGATCATCAGGTTCTCTGCACGATCCTTGGGGCTGGCCAGGAGTTCGGCGGCGTTGGCCGCATCCTCTTGCGGAGTCAGCCCGCGGGGGCGGGTGCCCTTGATCGGACGGGTTTCCACCTGGCGCTGGTTGACCCGCACGAAACGCTCCGGTGACAGGCTGACTACCGCGCCATCATCCGGCAGGCTCTGAAAGCCCGAGAACGGCGTCGGGCAGGCGGCGCGCAAGGCGCAGTAGGCGACCCATGGATCGCCGTTGCAGGCCGCGCGAAAGCGTTGGGCGAAGTTGACCTGGTAGCAGTCGCCGGCCTGGATGTAATCCTGGATCCGCGCCAGGGCCTGTTCGTAGGCTGCGGCGCTCAGGTCTGGGGTCATCCGGGTATGCAGCTTGAAGCTGGCCGGGGTGTCGGCGGCCGGTTGGCTGAACAGGGCCAGCAGGCGCTGGCGTTCGCTTTCCGGAAGTTTGGGGTGGAACACCAATTGGCTGGTGCGCGCCTGATGGTCGCTGACCAGTGCCCAGGCGTACAGGCCAAAACGGGCATCGGGCAGACCGATATCGTCGATAGCCTGATGCGGCAGTTGCTCCAGGTGGCGGCCAAAATCGTAGCTCAGGTAGCCGATCAAGCCGCCGGCGAACGGCAGTTCATAGGGCGCGGGCAGGCTAGCCTCACCCAGCATCGTCAGATTTTCCCGCAGCCGTTGTAAGAAATCGCTACCGCTTTCGTCCGGCCATACCGCCAGGGTTGCTTCCGGCCAGGCGCTGAGCAAGTCATAGCGACCACGCTCGGCTGCCGGTCGGCCGCTGTCCAGCAGCACGGCGCCGGGTGCATGGCGGATCGCCGCAAAATACTCGGCGGGGTTTGCCCGATAGGGCAGGGGATGTACAGAGCAGGTCGACATGCAGGGTGAATCAGCCATGGGGCGGGGAGGGGATTGTAGTCCCCTGTAGGATTTGCTCCTAGAGGGGATGTCGGGGATGGTTGGATAGAGGGCGCAGCCGCGGGGCGCTGTCAGCCTTCCACGGGTGGAATATGCCCAAACATTTCCTGGGCAAACTTCACCCGTTCTTCCGCCGTTTCTGTCACGCCCGCCGCCTTCAGCTCTTCCAGTCGAGCTTCTACGGCATGGGTACGCAAGGTCAGGCCGCAATCGTTGGCAATCTGGATATTCAACCCGGGGCGCGCATTGAGTTCGAGGATCAGCGGGCCTTTTTCCTGGTCCAGCACCATGTCTACACCGATGTAACCCAGCCCGCACAGCTCGTAGCAGCCGGCGGCGAGTTTCATGAAACCGTCCCAGTTGGGCAGTTGCACACCGTCCACCGCGTTGGTGGTGTCGGGGTGCTTGGTAATGATGTTGTTCAGCCAGGTGCCGCGCAGGGTCAGGCCGGTGGCCAGGTCCACGCCCACGCCAATCGCGCCCTGGTGCAGGTTGGCCTTGCCGCCGGACTGACGGGTCGGCAAGCGCAGCATGGCCATCACCGGGTAGCCCATCAACACGATGATGCGGATATCCGGCACGCCTTCGTAGCTGATGCTCTTGAAGATCTGGTCGGGCACCACCCGGTATTCGATCAATGCGCGGTCACGGTGACCGCCCAGGGAATACAGGCCGGTGAGGATGCTGGAAATCTGGTGCTCGATTTCCTCGTGGCTGATGATCTTGCCGGACACCGTGCGATAGCGTCCTTCAAAACGGTCGGCGATCACTAGGATGCCGTCGCCGCCGGCGCCCTGCGCCGGCTTGATCACGAAGTCGCTACGGCCACCGATGATTTCGTCGAGCTTGTCGATTTCTTTCTCGGTGGAAATGATCCCGTACATCTCCGGCACATGGATGCCGGCCTGGATCGCCCGTTCCTTGGTGATGATTTTGTCATCGACAATCGGATACAGGCTGCGCTTGTTGTACTTGAGCACGTAGTCGGCATTACGCCGGTTGATGCCCATGATGCCCCGCGCTTCCAGGGCCTTCCAGGTCTTCCAGAACCCGAACATTACGAATCAGCCTTGAGGAAGGCTTTGAAACGCACCAGCTCGGTCAGGCGGTAGCCACGGTAGCGACCCATGGCCAGCATGAAGCCCACCAGGATCAACAGGATCGCCGGGAAGGTGAACACGAAGTAGATCAACTCCGGCACGCTCATGATCAGGTGGGCCAGGGAGGCAGCGAACAGGGTGCCAATCGCGACTTTCATCGCATGGCCGCCGCCGCGCTCTTCCCAGGTAATGGACAGGCGTTCGATGGTCATGGTCAGGATCACCATCGGGAACAGCGCCACCGACAGACCGCGCTCCAGGCCCAGCTTGTGGCTGAACAGGCTGATGGCCGCAATCAACACCACGACAAAGGTCAGTACCACCGAGAGCCTCGGCAGCATCTGCAGCTTCAAATGCTCCAGGTACGACCGCAGGGACAGCCCCAGCGCCGTAATCACCGTAAACAGCACGATGCCAAAGCCCAACTGGGTCTCGCGGAACGCCAGGGCGATCAGCACCGGGGTGAAGGTACCCAGGGTCTGCAGGCCGATCAGGTTACGCAGGATCAGGATCACCAGCACGCCAATCGGGATCATCACCATGATCATGAAGGTCTGCTGGGTTTGCAGCGGCAGGCCGTAGAGCGAGTATTCGAGGAAGTTGGCGTCGGTGTTCTCGTCCGTCAGCTTGGCCAGGCGGATCGCGTTCATCTCGCTGTTGTTCAGGCTGAAGGTCACGGCAGCTTTCTTGCCGCCGTCGACGGTGATCAGGTTTTCATCGCCGGTCCACCACAGAAGGCGATCGGAGGGCAGGCCCTGTTCGCCGGTTTCCGGGTTGAAGTACAGCCAGTCGTTGCCATTGAAGCTGCGCAGCCACAGTTCCGGGGTTTGCGGTTGGTCGGCTACCAGGCGGATGGTGTGGACCTTTTCCACCGGCACGTGGGCGATGGACAGCAGCAACTCGACGATCTTGGCCTTGTGCGGCGTCGACGGATCGCCCGCCAGCAGCAGCTTGACGTTGTCGTCGTTGAGGTTGTTGGTGCGCTTGATGGCTTCGCTGATAAAGGTCTCGACATCGGCCGAGTGCTGGCGGATCGGTGCCAGCAGGGCCTCGGCGGCGATTTTTTCCGGGCCTTCCACGGCGATGCTGTCGCGGAAGGTCGGGCCCTTGACCTTGATCTTTTCGCCGCTGTAACGCTTGGTCAGCACCAGGCGGTAGTAGAGGGTCTGGTTGCCCTTGGCGCGCCGGGCCGACCAGGTGACCTTGCGGTTGCCGTCGATGCGGTTGACGCTCACCCCATAGTTGTTGGAGATGAAGCTCTCATTGAGGCTGACGAAGTCGCGGCTCAGGGGCGGCACGAACATCTGGACCTTGACCGGATCCTTGGCGTTGGCCACGAACTCGACCTTGGCGTCGATGTTCCACAGGTCGTCTGTGGCGTCCTCGGTCACCGGGATGCCGAGGACCAGGATCTGATAGGCCGTGACCGAAATGCCCAGTACCACCAGGACGGCGATCAGAATCTTCAGGTGCATAGTAAGAGAGCGCATTGGAATTACTCGGCGGTATGAGCGTCGGCGGCGCAGGCAGGTTTGCCTGCTGCGTATTTAAGACTGGGGTCGACCAGCGCATCAAAGCGTTTCAAGGCTTCGGAGCCGATCAGCAGCGGGTATTGGAAGGCGCTGCGGTCAGTCAAGTTCACTTCGATGCTGCGTAAAGCGGTGCCCATGCAGATATCCAGGGCAATCACCGGACGGGCGGTGTAGTTCTTGTCCTCATCGGGGTCGTAGTCGCCGGCGCGGCGCTTGATCTTGCTGACGCGGGCCAGGGGGCGCTCGATGGGGTGCGAATGGGCGGTGTCGATGGCCAGGTAGAAGCGGACCCAGGACTCACCGTTGCGCTTGAAGCGCTTGATATCCCGGGCACTCAACGACGCAGTCTTGGCGCCGGTGTCGAGCTTGGCGGCGACTTCCAGGTCAATGCCCGCCAGCTTGGCGTATTCATTGAGGCCATAGACGGTCTTCTCGGCAGCGATGCCAAGGCCCGGAAACATCAGTAGGCAAAACAATAGGGGGAAGGGCTTGAGTCTCATAGATCCTGAGGCGGTGCAGTGCGATGTTTGATTCAAGGCGACTGGCATTGCTGCGCAAGCTCCCTCGTGCGCCTTTTCATCCGGGGATGTCAGGCAAATGCGGCGGGCATTCTAACATGAAGGTTTTCTGGCGCCAGCGCTGGCAGCCGGCCATGCCCTTATAGGGTGCAAGGCGGGTTATTAGACGATTGTCGACAATGTGCATTTATTCTTTGACTATCAGGGGCTGATTGGCTAGTTTTTGCGACATTGCTTTTAAAGGTGTCGACAATCATGCTGGATCAGCTGGAAATTCCGGTAGTAGGGCAGGACGATTCCCAAACGATGTCTGAGAACGTCTTCCGTCGCATCCAGGCCGCCATCGTCAAGGGCGAGATTGCCCCCGGCAGCAAGATCTCCGAGCCCGAGCTGGCGCGCACCTACGGCATCAGCCGTGGCCCGCTGCGCGAGGCGATCCACCGCCTGGAGGGCCAGCGCCTGCTGGTGCGCGTGCCCCATGTCGGCGCTCGGGTGGTGTCCCTGAGCGAGGCTGAGCTGGTGGAACTCTACGAAATCCGCGAATCCCTCGAAGGCATGGCCTGCCGCCTGGCCGCCGAGCGCATGACCGACGAAGAAATCGAGGAACTGCGCCAAGTCCTGCATACCCACGAGCGCGATGCCGCATTCCAGGCCGGTGTGGGCTACTACCAGCAGGAAGGCGACTTCGACTTTCATTACCGGATCATTCAAGGCGCGCGCAACCGCACCCTGACCCAAATGTTGTGCGGCGAGCTGTATCAACTGGTGCGCATGTACCGCATCCAGTTCTCCGCCACCCCCAATCGTCCACGCCAGGCATTTGCCGAGCATCACCGCATTCTTGACGCGATTGCCGATCGCGACGGTGAACTGGCCGAGTTGTTGATGCGCCGTCATATCGGCGCCTCCAAACGCAATATCGCCCGTCACTTCCCCGACGGCGCCCCCTCGAGAGGTGAGTCATGAGTTCCTATAAAAACAGCACCCCCGGCCAGCGTTTCCGTGATGCGGTCGCCAGCGAACACCCCCTGCAAGTGGTGGGCGCGATCAATGCCAACCACGCGCTGCTGGCCAAGCGCGCCGGTTTCAAGGCCATTTACCTGTCCGGTGGCGGGGTCGCCGCGGGCTCCCTGGGCGTGCCGGACCTGGGCATCACCGGCCTGGATGATGTGCTGACCGATGTGCGCCGTATCACCGATGTCTGCGACCTGCCGCTGCTGGTCGACGTGGACACCGGTTTCGGCTCCTCGGCGTTCAACGTGGCGCGCACCGTCAAGTCGATGATCAAGTTCGGCGCCGCCGCGATCCATATCGAGGACCAGGTGGGGGCCAAGCGTTGCGGTCACCGCCCGAACAAAGAGATCGTGTCCCAGCAGGAAATGGTCGACCGTATCAAGGCCGCCGTGGATGCCCGGACCGATGACAGCTTCGTGATCATGGCGCGCACCGACGCCCTGGCCGTGGAAGGCCTGGAGTCTGCCCTGGAGCGTGCCGCCGCGTGCATCGAGGCCGGCGCCGACATGGTGTTCCCGGAAGCCATCACCGAGCTTGAGATGTACAAGCTGTTCGCTTCACGGGTCAAAGCCCCGATCCTGGCCAACATCACGGAATTCGGCGCGACCCCGCTGTACACCACCGAACAGTTGAAATCTGCCGATGTTTCTATCGTGCTGTACCCGCTGTCGGCTTTCCGCGCCATGAACAAGGCCGCCGAGAACGTCTACACCGCGATCCGTCGCGACGGCACCCAACAGAACGTGATCGACACCATGCAAACCCGCATGGAGCTTTACGATCGCATCGACTACCACACCTTCGAGCAGAAGCTCGACGCGCTGTTCGCCGCCAAGAAGTAAGCGCAGCGCCTCCCAGATAACTACAAAATTGGAGAAGAACCATGGCTGAAGCAAAAGTACTGAGTGGCGCCGGCCTGCGTGGCCAGGTGGCCGGGCAGACGGCACTGTCCACCGTGGGCCAGGCCGGTGCCGGCCTGACCTATCGCGGCTACGACGTGCGTGAACTGGCCGCCGACGCGCAGTTTGAAGAAGTCGCCTACCTGCTGTTGTACGGCGAATTGCCGAGCAAGGCCGAGCTGGCGGCCTACAGCGCCAAGCTGAGCAAGCTGCGTGACCTGCCCCAGGCGCTCAAGGAAGTGCTGGAACGCATCCCTGCCGACGCCCACCCGATGGACGTGATGCGCACCGGTTGCTCGTTCCTCGGCAATATCGAACCGGAAAAAGACTTCAGCGTGCAGCGCGATGTCACTGACCGCCTGCTGGCCGCGTTCCCGGCGATCATGTGCTACTGGTACCGCTTCAGCCACGACGGCCAGCGCATCGACTGCGTGACCGACGAGCCGAGCATCGGCGGGCATTTCCTGCACCTGCTGCATGGCAAGAAGCCGAGCGAGCTGCATGAAAAAGTCATGAACGTGTCGCTGATCCTCTACGCCGAGCACGAATTCAACGCCTCGACCTTCACCGCTCGTGTGTGTGCCTCGACCCTGTCCGACCTGTATTCCTGCGTCACCGCCGCCATCGGTTCCCTGCGCGGCCCGCTGCATGGCGGTGCCAACGAAGCGGCGATGGAAATGATCGAGCGTTTCTCCTCGGCCGAAGACGCCGTGAAAGGCACCCTCGGCATGCTGGAACGCAAGGACAAGATCATGGGCTTTGGCCACGCGATCTATAAAGACAACGACCCGCGCAATGAGGTGATCAAGGGCTGGTCGAAAAAACTCGCCGATGAAGTGGGCGACAAGGTGCTGTTCCCGGTCTCCGAAGCCATCGACAAGACCATGTGGGAACAGAAGAAACTGTTCCCCAACGCCGACTTCTACCATGCCTCGGCGTACCACTTCATGGGCATCCCGACCAAGCTGTTCACCCCGATCTTCGTCTGCTCACGCCTGACCGGCTGGGCGGCGCATGTGTTTGAGCAGCGCGCCAACAACCGCATCATCCGTCCAAGCGCCGAGTACATCGGCGTCGAGCAGCGCAAGTTCGTGCCAATCGAACGTCGCTGAGTGGGGAGACCGACAATCCGGAATTGGTAACCGAATCAAAAGCGTGGGAGCGGGCTTGCTCGCGAATACGGGGTAACAGTCACTGAATGTGTTGAATGACACACCACATTCGCGAGCAAGCCCGCTCCCACATTTTGACCTCATTCCAATTCTGGGGCGGCACAGGTCTTCCTTTTGTAACTACCGTGACCGAGTCCTGACGATGAACACTGAATTTCGCAAACCGCTCCCCGGCAGCCGCCTGGATTACTTCGACGCCCGTGCGGCTGTCGAGGCCATCACCCCCGGTGCCTACGCCACGCTGCCTTACACCTCCCGCGTGCTCGCCGAAAACCTGGTGCGTCGCTGCGACCCGGCGACCCTTAACGCTTCCCTGAGCCAATTGATCGAGCGCAAGCGCGACCTCGACTTCCCCTGGTTCCCGGCCCGGGTGGTGTGCCATGACATCCTCGGCCAGACCGCCCTGGTAGACCTCGCCGGCCTGCGTGACGCCATTGCCCTGCAAGGCGGCGACCCAGCCCAGGTCAATCCGGTGGTGCCGACCCAGCTGATCGTCGACCACTCCCTGGCCGTCGAGACCGGTGGTTTCGACCCGCAGGCCTTCGAGAAAAACCGCGCCATTGAAGACCGCCGCAACGAAGACCGTTTCCACTTTATCGAGTGGACCAAAAAGGCTTTCAAAAACGTCGATGTGATCCCGCCAGGCAACGGCATCATGCACCAGATCAACCTGGAGAAAATGTCCCCGGTGATCCAGGTGCGTGACGGCGTGGCCTTCCCGGATACCTGCGTCGGCACCGACAGCCACACCCCCCACGTCGACGCCCTGGGCGTGATCGCCATCGGCGTTGGCGGCCTGGAAGCCGAGAGCGTGATGCTTGGCCGTGCGTCGTGGATGCGCCTGCCGGAAAGCGTTGGCGTCGAACTGACGGGCAAGCTGCAACCGGGCATCACCGCCACCGACATGGTGCTGGCCCTGACCGAGTTCCTGCGCCAGCAGAAAGTTGTCGGTGCCTGGCTGGAGTTCTTCGGCGAAGGCGCCTCGGCCCTGACCCTGGGCGACCGCGCCACCATCTCCAACATGGCTCCGGAATACGGCGCCACGGCGGCGATGTTCTACATCGACGCGCAGACCATCGCTTACCTCAAACTCACCGGGCGTGAAGACGAACAAGTCGCCCTGGTCGAGCAGTATGCGCGGCATACCGGCCTGTGGGCCGATGACCTCAAGGGCGCGCAATATGAGCGTGGCCTGAGCTTCGACCTGTCCAGCGTCGTGCGCAATATGGCCGGCCCGAGCAACCCGCACGCCCGCGTGGCCACCAGCGACTTGGCGGCCAAGGGCATTTCGGGGCAATGGGATGACGTGCCGGGGCAAATGCCCGACGGCGCGGTGATCATCGCCGCCATCACCAGTTGCACCAATACCAGCAACCCACGCAACGTGATCGCCGCCGGCCTGCTGGCGCGCAATGCCAACAAGCTTGGGTTGGCCCGCAAGCCGTGGGTCAAGTCGTCCCTGGCGCCGGGTTCGAAAACCGTGGCCATGTACCTCGACGAAGCCGGGCTGACCAGCGAGCTGGAGCAGCTGGGTTTTGGCGTCGTGGCCTTCGCTTGCACCACTTGCAACGGCATGTCCGGTGCACTCGATCCGGTGATCCAGCAAGAAATCATCGACCGCGACCTGTACGCCACCGCCGTGCTCTCGGGTAACCGCAACTTCGACGGGCGCATCCACCCGTACGCCAAGCAGGCATTCCTGGCTTCGCCACCGCTGGTGGTGGCCTATGCGATTGCCGGCACCATCCGTTTCGATATCGAAAAAGACGTGCTGGGCCTGGACGCCACCGGCAAGGAAATCCGCCTGCAGGACATCTGGCCGAGCGATGAAGAAATCGACGCAGTGGTCAAGGCCTCGGTCAAGCCGGAGCAGTTCCGCCAGGTCTACATCCCGATGTTTGCGATCCACGAGGACACCGGCCCGAAAGTCACGCCGCTGTACGACTGGCGCCCGCAGAGCACCTACATCCGCCGCCCGCCGTACTGGGAAGGCGCCCTGGCCGGTGCGCGTCCGCTCAAGGGCATGCGCCCGCTGGCGGTGCTGCCGGACAACATCACCACTGACCACCTGTCGCCGTCCAACGCGATCATGCTCGACAGCGCCGCCGGCGAATACCTGGCGAAAATGGGCCTGCCGGAAGTCGACTTCAACTCGTATGCAACGCACCGCGGCGACCACCTGACCGCCCAGCGCGCGACCTTTGCCAACCCCAAGCTGTTCAATGAAATGGTCCAGGAAAACGGCAAGGTCAAGCAGGGTTCCCTGGCGCGCATCGAGCCGGAAGGCAAGGTCACACGGATGTGGGAAGCCATCGAAACCTACATGGAGCGCAAGCAGCCGCTGATCATCATTGCCGGCGCCGACTACGGCCAGGGTTCGTCCCGCGACTGGGCGGCCAAGGGCGTGCGCCTGGCGGGTGTGGAAGCGATTGCCGCCGAAGGCTTCGAACGCATCCACCGCACCAACCTGGTGGGCATGGGCGTGCTGCCCCTGGAATTTTTGCCGGGTACCGACCGCAAGACCCTGCAGATTGATGGCAGCGAAACCTATGACGTGATCGGCGAGCGCACCCCGCGTGCGCAGTTGACCCTGGTGATCAACCGCAAGAATGGCGAGCGTGTCGAAGTGCCGGTGACCTGCCGCCTGGACACCGCTGAAGAAGTGTCGATCTACGAGGCGGGCGGCGTGTTGCAGCGTTTTGCCCAGGACTTCCTGGAATCGGCGGCGACCGCCTGAAGAGGATAACCATGACACACGTAGCGCAAATCAAGATCGCCGCCACCTACATGCGTGGCGGCACCAGCAAGGGCGTGTTTTTCAACCTCAAGGACCTGCCCGAATCGGCCCAGGTCCCGGGTGCGGCGCGCGATGCCTTGCTGCTACGGGTGATCGGCAGCCCCGATCCCTATGACAAACAGATCGACGGCATGGGCGGTGCCACCTCCAGCACCAGCAAAACCGTGATCCTCGCCAAGAGCACCCGCGCCGAGCATGACGTGGACTACCTGTTTGGCCAGGTCTCCATCGACAAGCCGTTCGTAGACTGGAGCGGCAACTGCGGCAACCTGTCAGCGGCGGTCGGCTCGTTTGCCATCAGCAGCGGCCTGGTGGATGCGGCCCGCATTCCCCACAACGGCGTGGCCGTGGTGCGGGTCTGGCAGGCGAATATCGGCAAGACCATCATCGCCCATGTGCCCATCACCAACGGTGCGGTGCAGGAAACCGGCGACTTCGAGCTGGATGGTGTGACCTTCCCGGCGGCGGAAGTGCAACTGGAGTTCATGGACCCGGCAGCGGAAGAAGAGGGCGGCGGCGGTTCGATGTTCCCTACCGGCAACCTGGTCGACGACTTGGAAGTACCGGGTGTCGGCACCTTCAAGGCGACGCTGATCAACGCCGGGATCCCAACGATTTTTATCAACGCCGAAGACCTCGGCTACACCGGCACCGAGCTGCAAGGCGCGATCAATAGCGATCCCAAAGCCCTGGCCATGTTCGAGCAGGTACGGGCCTATGGTGCATTGCGCATGGGCCTGATCAAGCACCTGGACGAAGCGGCCCAGCGCCAGCACACGCCGAAGGTGGCGTTTGTGGCCAAGCCTGCGGATTACCTGGCCTCCAGTGGCAAGGCGATCAAGGCCGGTGATGTGGATCTACTGGTGCGCGCGCTGTCCATGGGCAAGTTGCACCACGCGATGATGGGGACGGCGGCGGTGGCGATTGGCACGGCGGCGGCGATTTCCGGAACCCTGGTCAACCTCGCGGCGGGCGGTGTGGAACGCAACGCCGTGCGCTTCGGGCATCCGTCCGGCACCTTGCGCGTGGGCGCCGAAGCCAGCCAGGTCAACGGCGAATGGGTGGTAAAGAAAGCCATCATGAGCCGCAGTGCGCGGGTCTTGATGGAAGGCTACGTGCGCGTGCCCGGCGACGCATTCTAAAGCCCTGCGCCGGCCCCGATATGTGAGCGGGCTTGTGTGGGAGCGGGCTTGCCCGCGATAGCGGCGTGTCAGTCACGCAGATACCAACTGATCCAGCGCTATCGCGGGCAAGCCCGCTCCCACAAGGGGCGGCGGCCTCTGGATTTATGTACGAGAGCAGGCATTCAGACCTGCCACAAACCACCCACCCTGAGCCTGAGGAAGGAACACACCCAACCCATTTTGGAGTACTGCCATGAGCGCCAACGTCGACCAGAACAACCGCCCCGACTACGACCCGGTTTTGCAGGACATTGCCGACTACGTCCTCAACTACCGCATCGACTCCCCGGATGCCCTGGACACCGCCCGCAACTGCCTGATGGACACCCTCGGTTGTGGCCTGCTGGCCCTGCGTTTTCCCGAGTGCACCAAGCATTTGGGGCCGATTGTCGAAGGCACAGTGGTGCCGTTCGGTGCGCGGGTGCCGGGTACGTCCTATCTCCTGGACCCGGTCAAGGCCGCGTGGGACATCGGCTGCATCGTGCGTTGGCTCGATTACAACGACACCTGGCTCGCCGCCGAATGGGGCCATCCTTCGGATAACCTCGGTGGCATTCTCGCCGTCGCTGATCACCTGTCGCAAAAACGCGTGGCCCATGGCGAGGCGCCGTTGACCGTGCGCGCGGTGCTGGAAGCGATGATCATGGCCCACGAAATCCAGGGTGTGATTGCCCTGGAAAACTCCTTCAACCGCGTCGGCCTTGACCATGTGGTGTTGGTGAAAGTGGCCTCCACTGCTGTCTGTGCCAAGTTGATGGGGGCCAACCGCGAACAGATGCTGTCGGCACTGTCTCATGCCTTTGTCGATGGTCAGGCCTTGCGAACCTACCGGCATGCGCCAAACGCCGGGTCACGCAAATCCTGGGCGGCGGGGGATGCATCCAGCCGTGGTGTACGTCTGGCGGATATCGCTCTGCGTGGCGAGATGGGCATCCCCGGCGTGCTGAGCGCACCGCAGTGGGGCTTTTACGACGTGTTGTTCAGTCACACCAACAAGGACCTGGCCCTCAAGCCTGAGGACAAGCGCGCATTCAGTTTGCCCCAGCCCTATGGCACTTATGTGATGGAAAACGTGCTGTTCAAGATCAGCTTTCCTGCAGAGTTCCACGCCCAGACCGCCTGTGAAGCTGCTGTCACCTTGCACCCGCAGGTCAAGCACCGCTTGCACGAGATCGAGCGCATCGTGATCACCACCCACGAGTCGGCCATTCGCATCATTTCCAAGGTCGGCCCACTGGCCAATGCGGCCGACCGCGACCATTGCCTGCAATACATGACAGCCGTGCCCCTGGCGTTTGGCAACCTGGTCGCCGAGCAGTACGAAGATGAGTTCCATACGGCGCACCCGATCATTGATGAGTTGCGCGGCAAAATGGAAATCGTCGAAGACCCACGCTACAGCCGCGAGTACCTGGAAGCGGACAAGCGTTCCATTGCCAACGCGGTGCAGGTGTTCTTCACCGATGGCTCGAGCACCGAGCAGGTCGCGGTGGAATACCCGATTGGCCATCGTCGGCGCCGGGCGGATGGCATTCCTTTGCTGGAAGACAAGTTCAAGGCCAACCTGGGGACACGCTTCCCCGCGCAGCGCAGCGCCGAGATTTTTGCACTGTGCAAGGATCAGGCACGGCTTGAAGCGACGCCGGTGAACCGGTTTGTGGATTTGTGGGTGATATGAGGGCGTCGGGCGGCGAGTTGTGAAGTGGACATACTTTGCTATTCGTACGCCCGACATCGCCGGAACCTTATTCCGATAATGACCAATCAGATAGCCAGATGACCTGTTTTTGCCGGGGCATCCGGGATGCAATGCCCGTGAATCAACTACCTGAATCTGAGAGGTCCACTATGACGAGCGTAAGTCATTCGCAGTACGCACCCAGCCAGCCCTATGAAATGCCTCCCAAGCCAGCGTCCGTGCAGAACGAAGGCCGTGCTGAAACGGATGCCCCGCCCGGCGCGCAAGCAGATTCAACTCCACCCCGCCCACCGATGACTGCGCAGCAGCGTGGGCAGTTTGCGGCACATAAAGGCCTGGTCAATGCACCGTCATCCAGTGCCAATACTAACTCGCCTCAACTGGCGCAGCTCTCCCAGGAAAACAACCAGCTGCGTGACAGTCTTAACCAGTTGGTTGCCCACTTCACGCCGATAATCACTGAGCTTGAACAGCAGATAGCAAACCTGGGGCAGCAAGCCGGCATGATGGAGAGCCCTGCAAAAGGGGGCGCCCCATCGAAACAAGATGCCAGTGGCCGCGCAGATGCAGGGCAGGGCAAAGTGCCGCCTGAAGCCAGTGCTCGCGCAGACAACAACACGCCGGTGTCGGGGCCTGAGGCCCCTCGTAGCCTCGAGCAGCTGACTGCTGAAAATGACCAACTGCGCGAGACGATTGAGCGCCTGCAAACCCAGTTCACGGCGGTGGTGACTAAGCTGCAAAAGCAGATCCAGGCGTTGACCCAGAAAATGGGGGGGGCAGATGCCTCCGCAAATGAAGCCCCTGCCGCAGGTCCGAAGACTGACAGCAATGCCCCGTCGGCCCCCACATCGGCTGAGCAAGCGCCCGGTGCCAAGGACGCTCCAGCAGCGGCTCAGACCCATGAGCCAACGCCACCGGCGAACCGCAGCGCCGACGATCTCATGCGCGACAACCAGCAACTGCGCGCACGTATAGATCAAATGATGACTGAGTTCACCCAGGTGATTACCCAGCTGCAACAGCAAGTCCAGCAATTGAGTGCCCAGATCAAAGCCCAGGCGAAGTAAAGGCAAGCGTGCCAATAGGGGCGTTTACCCCCCCCGTTGGCAGCTTGATGCTTCACTCGAACCGCAGGATCACCCGCCGGTTGTGCTTGCTTTTTTTCTCGATTTTCTCGCAGAACACCCGGCCGATTTCTTCGGTGTTGACCACATGGGTGCCGCCACACGGCTGGATATCAATGCCGGCAATTTCAATCACCCGCACCGCGCCCTGGATCACCGGGGGCGCAACCGCCTGGGTGCGGGTGATCTGCAACAGGGTGGAGTATTCGGACGCCGGCATCGACAGCGACTTGACCTCATGGGCCTGCTCGATCAAGGCATTGAGGTCGCGGGTGATGCTCTCCTTGTCCAAGGTCATTTCCGGTAGGTCGAAATCCAGGCGGCCCTTGTCGGCGCTGATGCTGCAACCGGTCACCGGCGCGTCGATGATCGAGCACAGCAGATGCAGGCAGGTGTGCATCTTCATGTGCTGGTAGCGCCGCTCCCAGTCCAGGCCGGCGTCTACCTGTGCGCCTGCGCGCAATGACTCGGGGCAGTGTTCCACTTGATGCCAGATGATCGAGCGCAGTACCGGGTCGCGCACAGTCCCGGTCACGTTGACTCGGCTGCCGTCCGCCAGAGTGAAGTAACCGGTGTCTCCGGGCTGGCCACCCCCGGTGGGGTAGAACAGGGTGTGTTCCAGGGCCACGCCCTGTTCGCTGACGGCAATCACGCGGGCGCTGAAGGCGTTCTGGTAAGGCGCGCTGTCAAACAGCGCCAGGGTTTCCATAGTGTGTACGGACATGTTCATCCTCCAACGATCAGTGGGCTGGTTTGCAGCAGGCGCCGCACCATTGCGCTCAACCCGGGTGGGGAGAGCAGGGTGACTTCGAACTTCGCCCCGCACACCTTCAGGTTCAGGGGCAGGCGCGGGGGATAGGTGGGGGCCTGCAGCGTGCGCAGGCGAAACTGCAGGTGATGACGCTCCTTGACCGTGGGCTCCAGCACCACGCCGGACAATGGATGGAAGTCGGCATCCAGCAGCGTGACCCGGTGGCTGATGTCGACTTCACCGACCACATGCAGGCGCTCGTCGAGGGCAAAGGCTCCGAGGTAGTTGCTGGCGTCCGATTCGTCGTTTTTCTGCAACTGGATCTGGTTGACCACCTTGACCTTGGTGCCTGCGGGCACGTCCTGGGTGATGACACAGGAGGGGCTGATAAACACGTTGTCGCCGATCAGCACATACCCGAGCACCCTGGCGCCTGCGCCGACTTCCACGTTGTTGCCTAGGCGCGGGTGGCGCTTGCCGTCCGGGTTGTTGGCGATGCCCCGGGCGCCCAGGGTCACGCCACACAGGATGTAGCAGTCATTGCCTATCTCGCAGGTTTCGCCGATTACCGTGCCAAAGCCATGATCCAGCACAAAGCGCCGGCCAATGCGGGCGGCCGGGTGGATTTCGGCGCCGGACAGGAGCTTGCCCTGGTTGCTCAAAGTCAGCGCAATGGCGCAGAACTGGCCGTGGGCCGGGTCGGGAAGGTTCCAGACACAATGCGCCAGCCGGTAATACAGCACGGCCTTGAACGAGGCGTAGGACTCCAGGATCAGTTCACCCCGGCCGCGGGACGCCGGATCGCGCCAGGCGTAGGCGATCAGGTCCTCGGCCACTTCCTGCGCCGCTGGCTGGATCAACTCCGCCAGGTGTGGCTGCAACTGTGCCATCTGCGCTGGCGACAGGGTGGTGATGAGGTGGGTCAGCAACTCATCGTGCAGATGTTGCATGTCGATAAAGCCTCCCATGGAAGGCACCCCCGTAATTGTCGTTATTCGAAACAGGGCAGATAACTGTCGGCGCTGTCGTACACCATGGTCAGGACGACGGTGTCGGTGGGCAGTTCCGGGGCGAGCTTGGCGATGGCCACCATATTGGCGGCCGACGACAGTCCCAGGCTGATGGCGTCGGTACGCATGATGCGCTTCATCATTTCCAGGCAGTCGAGGCGCGAGACCTTGAGCATGCCGTCCAGCACATTCAGGTTGAGAATGCTCGGGATCAAGCCGATGGACAGGCCCTGGATATGGTGCGGCGCATGGCGGTCGCTGAGCAGGTCGCACTCCTCGGGCTCTACACCCATCACGCGGATCTGTGGCCAGGCGGCCTTGAGGGTTTCACCGATCCCGGTGATATGGCCCCCGGTGCCGATACCGCTGACGAAGTAGTCGACCTGGCGCTCGCCAAAGGCGCGGATGATTTCCGGGGCGGTGGTGTCGCGATGGGTCTGGGGGTTGGCGCCGTTGCGTTGCTGGTTGAGCATGACGAAGCTGGGGTTTTCCAGCTGCAGCTCCATGCACTTTTCGCCATGGGAGTTATTGCCCAGGCGGCTGTCCGACAGCACCACCTTGGCGCCATACAGGCGCAGCAGCTTTTGCTTTTCGGGGCTGTAGTTGTCGGGAATCACCAGCACCACTTTGTAGCCCAGCACATTGCCGGCCATCACCAGGCCGATGCCGGTGTTGCCCCCGCTGGGTTCGATGATGGTTTGCCCTGAGTTACGAATCAGGATGCCCCGGCGCTCGGCGTCGAGGATCATGCCCAGGGCAATCCGTGCCTTGTGGCTACCGCCCGGGTTCAGGGATTCAAGCTTGGCGAAGACCTCGATGCCGAGGTCTTCGGAGAATTGTTCCAGGCGCACGATGGGCGTTTGGCCGATGGCGTCGAGTATGGAGTTGTGCAGCATCAGATAAGTACCCCCAGGCCTGTGATCAGTACAAAGGCATGTCGGGTTCGACGTCGCGCACCCAATGTTTCATGCCGCCTTCAAGCACCCGGGTGTTGGCAAAGCCAGCGGCCAGCAAGGTGCTGGCGGCCTGCTCGGCGCGGATGCCGGCGTAGCAGATCAGGTAATGGGTGTTGTCACGGCTGAGCGTGTCGAGGTGCTCGTCGAGCTGGGCCAGGGGGATGTGCACCACGCCGGGCAGCTGGCATACCTCCAGCTCGCTGGCATCGCGCACATCCAGCAGGATGTCGGCGCTGCTGCGCTGTTCCAGCAACTGCTTGAGCACCTGGGGCTTGATGTAGTGCTCTGCCGCCAGGCTTGGAGCGCTGCGGATGGCATCGGCACAGACGGTGGCTGCGGGCTGATGTTCTTCACGCAGGTCGGAGCAGCACGGGCAGTCGGCGCGGCGCTTGAAACGGATTTCACTGAATTTCATGGCCAGGGCATCAAAGCGCATCAATCGACCGGACAAGGACTCGCCCAGGCCAATCAACAGCTTGATCGCCTCGGTGGCCTGGATCATCCCGACCACGCCGGGCAGTACACCGATGACCCCGCCAGCACTGCAATTGGGCGCCAGTTCCGCCGGCGGGGCGTGGGGGTACAGGCAGCGGTAGCAGGGCCCGCCCTGGTAATTGAACACGCTGATCTGGCCGTCGAAACGGTAGATCGCGCCATACACCAGCGGCTTGCCCAATTGTACGCAGGCATCATTGACCCGGTAGCGGGTCTCGAAGTTGTCCGTGCCGTCGATCACCAGATCGTAGGCGCCGACCAGTTCCAGGGCATTGTCGGCGTTCAGCGCGGTGTCGTAGGTGTTGATCCGGATGTGCGCGTTGAGGTCCTGCAGCCGGCGCTTGGCGGATTCGACCTTGGGCAGGCCCAGGGTGCTGTTGCCATGCACCACCTGGCGTTGCAGGTTGCTGCTTTCCACCACATCGAAGTCCACCAGCCCCAGGGTGCCGATGCCGGCAGCGGCCAGGTACAGGCTGATAGGCGAGCCCAGGCCGCCGGTGCCGATGATCAGCACCCTGGCTTTCTTCAGGCTCAGCTGCCCTTCGCGGCCGACACCGGGCAGGGTGATATGGCGCACATAGCGCTGCACTTCCTCGTTGCTCAAGGACTCGATGTCCATGCCGCCGGAGGTGGCGAGCAGCACTTCGATTTTTGCTTTTTCGGGCAGCGGCTCGTCGGGGCCGATCAGTTCTTCCCCGGCCGTGAACAGGAAGTGTTCCTTGAACCGGCCGTTGTTCTCGTGGAACAGGTGCGCCCGCAGCTGCGGGTAGCGGGCACAGAGGCCTTCAATGACTTCGCGCAATGTCGATCCGGCACCCTCGAGGGTCGATTCTGGCAACTTGGCCACACGGGCCAGGATGTCGGGGAAAGAGACAGCGTTCATGTACAACTCCGTTTGCAGGTCGTTGAAGGGGTTGAGGGCGAAGTGCGTGCCATCCCAGGCAAACAGCTTCGACCCAAGGGCCTTGCCCTGGCGGACATCCACCACCAGGTAACTGACGGGGTAGATCGGTTCCCCCATGTAGAGGGCCTTGTCCTGATCCTCGTCGCTGAAGTAGGCACCGACATCCGGGTGGGAGTGGTAAATCACCACCACCGGGTTGTCCGTGCGAAAGGCCTTGTTCATCAGCAGCGTGTCGGTCACCGAGAAGGTGTAGCCGTTGGCCGCGCTGCGGGGGTAGGCCTCGGGGTTCTTGCGGTGCAACTCGTTCTGGATATTGCTGCCCAGGTACACGCTGCCGTCGGCAAAGACAAAGCCGCAGCACTCTTCGGGATAGGTGCGGCAGGCGTGGGCGTAGATCTGCTCCAGGGCGGTTTGGCGGAGGACTTCCATGTTTCTCTCGCGTGGTGGGTAAAGGGTCAATTGGGTTTTGCCAGCAGCTTTTCGATCGGCAGCTTGGTGATTGCAAAGCCGGCCAGCAGGATCGCCGAATACAGCATCAGGTCCCGGGACAGTTCCAGGCCTTCGTACCAGGCACCGATGATCACGGCGAACACCGGGAAAATAATGAAGACGAACGACAGGATGATCGGGCTCAGGCGCTTGAGCAGCATGAAGTACACGATAAAACCGCCCACCGACGCTACCAGGCCCAGGTAGAACAGGGCGCTCCAGGACCGCAGGGTGATGGCCTCGAAGGTCGGCGATTCAAACCAGAGGCCGGCGACGAACAGCATCAGCCCGGCAATCCCGATGGGCAGGGTGTTGTAGGTGATCACGCTGATGGCGCTGCCTTTTTGCTTGGTAATGACATAGCACAAGGCATGCATGATCGCGGCGGTCAGAATCGCCAGTACGCCGAAGAACTCGGCATGGTCAAGGTGCAGTCCCTGGCTCTTGAGGATCATGTACAGGCTGCCGAAACCGATGCCGATCCCGATGACCTGGGAAAAGTAGATGCGCTCGCGCAGGAACAATGCCGAGAAGATCAGGATAAACACTGGCATACAGCTGAACAGCAGGGCGGTCAGGCCGGACGAGACGTGCATCTCGCCGTAGTTGAGCAGGTAATACGGAACGCTGAAGTAGCACAGGGTCACGAACACAAAGAACCAGCGGCTCTCCCGTGGAAACAGGATTGGTTCGCGCCGCACCAGGGCAAAGCACAGGAACAGCGGAAAGGCGATGAGGAAGCGCAAGCCCGCCGAGGTCAGTGGCGGCACGCTTTCCACCGCGATCTTGATCCCCAGCCAGGTGGTGCCCCAGCTCAGGCAGACAATCAGAAACATCACACTGGTGATCAGGCCAGCCAGCCATTGTTTGTGGTTTTTGGTTTTTTCGGCATTTTCGATGACGGCGGACATTGGCATTGTTTATTGCTTCCCTGAGCCGGAATTGAACTCTATATTGAACTTGTAATTAGAGGTTTCACCCGGTGAATGAACCCGTAAAAGCACACTATTAGGGCGAATGATGGCTGTCAAAACAAATATTGACATGGTGTCAATCATGCGAGAGGGACTGTCCAATGGGCAGGGTGTGAAGTACAAGCGCCTGTCAGATGTCATGGAGCGGGGCATCCTCGAAGGCTTGATCGAACCGGGGCGCAAACTGCCCCCTCATCGGGTGCTTTCCGACAATTTGGGGGTGACCATCGGGACCATCAGCCGTGCCTACGGTGAACTGGAACGCCTGGGCCTGGTGGTGGCACGGGTGGGCGACGGAACATTCGTGCGCAAGCGTGGCATGGAGCGCCAGCGTGACGAAGGCTTTCGCAACGTCAGCGAGGAGCCGCGCCAGTACTTCGACATGAGCCGCAATATGCATATCCCCGGGCAGGAGACCACGTTCCTGGCCCAGAGCTTTGAAACCCTGGCCACCAATGCCAAGTTCCTGCAGGACATCAGCGCCTACACCCCGGACGCCGGCTTGCCCCGCTACCGCGCGGCAGGTGCGCAATGGTTGGTGCAGCGCGACTTTCACCCGATTCCCGAGCAGGTCATCTGTGTCAATGGAGGCCAGCATGGGTTGCTGTGCGCCTTGATGGCGTTGGTGCGCGCGGGCGACACGGTGGTGACCGAGCAGTTGACCTACCCCGGCCTGATCACCGCCGCGCGGATGCTGGGCATTCGCCTGATCGGCCTGGAAATGGATGAGGAAGGCGTGTTGCCAGCAGCCCTGGAGGAAGTCTGTCGCAATCACCGGGTGGCCGCCCTGTACTGCACGCCGACCATCCAGAACCCGACGACGGCGGTGTTGTCGGTCGCCCGCCGTGAGGCACTGGTCAGGGTGTGTCGCGAGCACAACCTGCTGATCCTCGAAGACGAGGCCCACGGTGTGCTGGTGCAAGATCGCCCACCACCCCTGAGTCACTTTGCCCCGGAGCGCACGATTCTGATCAGCAGCCTGAGCAAGGCCGTGTCGGCCGGCTTGCGGGTGGGGTATGTGCATGCGCCACCGGCGCTGGTCAGCCGTATTTCTGCGGCCCTGCGTTCAACCTGCTGGATGGCCACGCCGGTGACCCTGGAGCTGGCCACGCAGTGGATTGAAAACGGCACGGCAGAGCATCTACTGCGTCAACAGGTCAGTGAAATCAGCCGCCGCAAGGCGTTGGTCGAAGACCTGCTGAGCGGCCTGGAGTACCGGACTCACCTCAACAGCCCGCACTTCTGGATTGAAGTCCCGGAGCCTTGGCGGGCGTCGGAAATCGAGGCTGAACTCAAGCAGAACAATTACCTGATCG
Source organism: Pseudomonas sp. WS 5411 (assembly GCF_012985595.1). Taxonomy (NCBI): domain Bacteria; kingdom Pseudomonadati; phylum Pseudomonadota; class Gammaproteobacteria; order Pseudomonadales; family Pseudomonadaceae; genus Pseudomonas; species Pseudomonas sp. WS 5411. The sequence goes on along the minus strand of NZ_JAARMC010000008.1, from coordinate 163,249 downwards.
CCACGGCAGAAGCGTTTGCCGTAGGGCAGACGGCGGTGCCGCAGTTTATTCGGGCGAGTATCTGCAATACGTCTGAGGATGATCAGTTGCTGAGGGCCGGATTTGATGCGCTGGCTACGGCGCTGGGGCAGGGGGGGGACCGGTTCCACCTGTAAATGTTGTGGCGAGCGGGCAAGCCCGCTCGCCACAGGTTATTTGAAGCGCCGCTCAACACCCTTTTCCACAAGGATCTTTGCCGAAATCTCTTCCACCGAAAAGTGCGTGGAGTTGATGTGCGCAATGTTTTCCCGGCGGAATAGATTTTCCACTTCCCGCACCTCGAACTCGCACTGGGCATAGCTCGAATAACGGCTGTTGGGCTTGCGTTCGTTACGGATCGCCGTCAGCCGGTCCGGGTCGATGGTCAGGCCAAACAGCTTGTGCTGATGGGTGCGCAGCACCGCCGGCAGTTGCAGGCGTTCCATATCGTCTTCGGTCAGCGGGTAGTTGGCCGCACGGATGCCGAATTGCATGGCCATGTACAGGCAGGTCGGGGTCTTGCCGCAGCGCGACACGCCGACCAGGATCAGGTCGGCCTTGTCGTAGTAGTGGGTGCGGGCGCCGTCGTCGTTGTCCAGGGCGAAGTTGACCGCCTCGATCCGCTCCATGTAGTTGGAGTTATGGCCAATGGAATGGGACTTGCCCACGGAGTATGAGGAATGTTCACTCAGCTCCTGTTCCAGGGGCGCGAGGAAGGTCGAGAAGATGTCGATCATGAAACCATTGGAGGTCGCGAGGATCTCACGGATGTCCTGATTGACGATGGTGTCGAAAATGATCGGGCGCATACCGTCTTTTTCGGCGGCCAGATTGATTTGTTGTACCATGGCCCGCGCTTTATCCACGTTATCGATATAAGGCCGGGTGAATTTGGCGAAGGTGATGCTTTCGAACTGCGCGAGCAGGCTTTGACCCAGGGTTTCGGCGGTAATGCCGGTGCCGTCGGAGATAAAGAAAGCAGATCGTTTCATTTGAGCCTTGGGCCTTAAGCTGATGACGAATCTTGGATATGATAGGCGCGGTTTTGCCGCCCCACAGTGGGCTGCATTCTCACTTATTTTCCAGGTCCAGGCCACAAACGCCGGTAAATGCTCCTACTGAGCCACCGGCGCCCTGAGCTTTTCCAACACAGTTAGTGGAGAGATCACCTTGGTAGAGTACGTAGTTTCCCTCGATAAGCTCGGCGTCCATGATGTAGAGCATGTGGGGGGCAAGAACGCATCCCTCGGCGAGATGATCAGTAATCTTGCGGGCGCTGGTGTTTCGGTGCCCGGTGGTTTCGCCACCACCGCCCAGGCATACCGCGATTTCCTCGAACTGAGCGGCCTCAACGACCAGATCCACGCTGCCCTGGACGCGCTCGACGTCGATGACGTCAACGCCCTGGCCAAGACCGGCGCACAGATCCGTCAGTGGATCATGGAAGCCGAGTTCCCCGAGAAGCTCAACGCAGAAATTCGCACCGCCTTCGCCACCCTGTCGGCCGGCAACCCGGACATGGCTGTCGCCGTGCGCTCCTCGGCCACCGCCGAAGACTTGCCCGACGCCTCCTTCGCCGGCCAGCAGGAAACCTTCCTGAATATCCGTGGCGTGGAAAACGTCATCCGTGCAGCCAAGGAAGTATTTGCCTCGCTGTTCAACGATCGCGCTATTTCCTACCGTGTGCACCAGGGTTTCGACCACAAACTGGTGGCCCTGTCTGCCGGCGTGCAGCGCATGGTGCGTTCGGAAACCGGGACGGCCGGCGTGATGTTCACCCTGGACACCGAATCGGGCTTCCGTGACGTGGTATTTATTACCGGCGCCTACGGCCTGGGCGAAACCGTCGTACAAGGCGCGGTCAACCCGGACGAGTTCTACGTGCACAAGCACACCCTTGAAGCCGGCCGCCCGGCGATCCTGCGCCGCAACCTGGGCAGCAAGGCTATCAAGATGATCTACGGCGACGAGGCCAAGGCCGGTCGCTCGGTGAAAACCGTTGATGTCGACAAGGCCGAGCGCGCGCGTTTCTGCCTCAGCGATGCCGAAGTCAGCGAATTGGCCAAGCAGGCGATGATCATCGAGAAGCACTACAAGTGCCCGATGGACATCGAATGGGCCAAGGATGGCGACGACGGCAAGCTGTACATCGTCCAGGCCCGCCCGGAAACCGTGAAAAGCCGTACTTCGGCCAATGTCATGGAACGCTACCTGTTGAAAGAAACCGGCACTGTGCTGGTGGAAGGCCGTGCCATCGGCCAGCGCATCGGCGCGGGCAAGGTGCGGATCATCAAGGACGTGTCCGAGATGGACAAGGTCCAGCCAGGTGACGTGCTGGTCTCCGACATGACCGACCCGGACTGGGAGCCGGTGATGAAGCGCGCCAGCGCCATCGTCACCAACCGTGGCGGGCGTACCTGCCACGCGGCGATCATCGCCCGTGAACTGGGGATCCCAGCGGTTGTCGGTTGTGGCAACGCCACCCAATTGCTCAAGGACGGCCAGGGCGTTACCGTTTCCTGCGCCGAAGGCGATACCGGCTTCATCTTTGAAGGTGAGCTGGGCTTCGATATCAAGCAAAACTCCATCGACGCCATGCCCGACCTGCCGTTCAAGATCATGATGAACGTCGGCAACCCCGACCGCGCCTTTGATTTTGCGCAGTTGCCGAACGCCGGTGTGGGCCTGGCCCGCCTGGAATTCATCATCAACCGCATGATCGGCGTGCACCCCAAGGCCCTGTTGAACTACGACGGCCTGCCGGTGGAAATCAAGGACAGCGTCGACAAGCGCATTGCCGGCTACAACGATCCGGTAGGTTTCTACGTCGAGAAGCTGGTGGAAGGCATCAGCACCCTGGCGGCGGCGTTCTGGCCGAAGAAAGTCATCGTGCGCCTGTCGGACTTCAAGTCCAACGAATACGCGAACCTGATCGGCGGCAAGCTTTACGAGCCGGAAGAAGAGAACCCGATGCTGGGCTTCCGTGGCGCCTCGCGTTATATCAGCGAAGCATTCCGCGATTGCTTCGAGCTTGAGTGCCGCGCCCTCAAGCGTGTGCGCAACGAGATGGGCCTGACCAACGTCGAGATCATGGTGCCCTTTGTGCGCACCCTGGGCGAAGCGAGCCAGGTCGTTGACCTGCTGGCCGAGAACGGTCTGACCCGTGGTGAAAACGGCCTGCGCGTGATCATGATGTGCGAGCTGCCATCCAACGCCATCCTCGCCGAAGAGTTCCTGGAGTTCTTCGACGGTTTCTCCATCGGCTCCAACGACCTGACCCAGTTGACCCTGGGCCTGGATCGCGACTCCGGGATCATCGCGCACCTGTTTGACGAGCGTAACCCTGCGGTCAAGAAGCTGCTGGCCAACGCCATCCAGGCCTGTAACAAGGCCGGCAAGTACATCGGGATCTGCGGCCAAGGCCCTTCCGATCACCCGGACCTGGCCAAATGGCTGATGGAACAGGGCATCGAAAGCGTCTCGCTGAACCCCGATTCCGTGCTGGAAACCTGGTTCTTCCTGGCTGAAGGTCAAGCCTCGGCGTAATTGCCATTTGCCGGCTAGCCAGTGTGGCAGGCCGGCATTTCTCATTCTGTACAGGGCGGAACTCCTACCGGACGCCGCCCTTTTTTGTGCAAGAACATTATGCAAAGCAGCAGCAACCTGTTTCCCGTCGCCTTGATCAGCGCTGAGCGTCGTGGCGACCTGAGTGAAGATGTCTATCGCCTCAAGCCTGGCAACAGCCCGGACGGCACCGTAGAACTGGCGGTGACACGCCTGGGCCTGGCCGATGTCGCGCAAAGCCGTGGCATACCGGTGGTGTTGGTGCATGGCAGCTTTTCCAATCGGCGGTTCTGGTATTCGCCCAAAGGTATTGGCCTGGGGGCGTACCTGGCGCGCCAGGGCTTTGATGTGTGGATCCCGGAGATGCGCGGCCACGGGCTTTCCCGACGCAACCACGACTACGCCAAGAATCGCGTCGCCGACTATGCTCGTTACGACTTGCCAGCCATCGCCGCTTTTGTGCGTGAGCAAAGCGCGCAGATTCCGCACTGGATCGGCCACTCGCTGGGTGGTACGACCTTGGCGGCAGCCTTGGGTGGCCAGTATCTGGGCGCGCCGGCTGTCGCGTCGGTGGCGCTGTTTGGCTGCCAGGTCAGTCGTACTTACTGGCCGTTGAAAATTCCGCCGGTGGAGTGGGGCGGGCGCTTGATTCTGAAGCGTTTTGCCCAACTCTCCGGTTCGCGGCTCAAGCGCGGGCCGGAAGATGAGCCCATCGGCCTGGCCTTGGAAAGCATGCGCTGGCACGGTTTGTTCGGGCGTTTTGGCGATGCTGAGCGCGACTGGTGGAAAGGCCTGGCTGAGGTCGATGTGCCGCTGCTGGCCGTGAGTGCCGCAGGCGATCATCAAGACCCGGACTGGGCCTGCCGCAAGCTGTTTGATCAGGTCGGCAGCGAGCACCGCCAATACCTGTGCCTGGGGCGCAAGCAGGGGTTCAGCGGTGATTTCGGGCATGTCGAAATGCTGGTCAGCAAAGCCGCCCAGGCCGAAGTATGGCCATTGGTGCAGCGTTGGTTGAATGATCCACTGACACCTTTGGTCGGCTCGCAGGCGCCTGTGCTCGGGAGCATCTGAGAAAAGGCTCTGCCAAGGGCGTTTCACTCGCGGTGGCTTGCGGCTAAGATATGACGCTTCGGGATGTTTTGGTCATATTCAGTCGCGCAGTGGCTATTGCGTTACGGTCTGGTGGGTCTGATCATGGTCGCCCGCGCAGTGGCAGGGCTTAAAGAATGCCCCTTGCGATGCGTTTTCCTGATGTAGCTGTGGATGTTCGACACCTTCTTTCACCGACAGGAGCTTCTCGATGAACCATTACGTTACCCCCGACCTGTGTGACGCCTACCCGGACCTGGTGCAGGTGCTGGAGCCGATGTTCGCCAACTTTGGTGGCCGGGACTCCTTCGGCGGCCAGATCGTGACCGTCAAGTGTTTTGAAGACAACTCACGGGTCAAGGAACAGGCTGAGCTGGACGGCACCGGCAAAGTGCTGGTGGTCGACGGTGGTGGTTCGCTGCGCTGCGCCTTGCTCGGCGACATGATTGCTGATCGAGCGGCGAAAAATGGCTGGGAAGGCTTGGTGATCTACGGTTGTGTGCGTGACGTTGACGTGTTGGCGCAGACCGACCTGGGCGTGCAGGCCCTGGCCAGCCACCCGAAAAAGAGTCATCGCCAGGGTGTGGGCGACCTGGGCGGGGCCGTGACTTTTGCTGGCGTGACATTCCGTCCGGGCGAATACGTCTACGCCGACAATAACGGCGTGATTGTTTCGCCCAGCCCGCTGAAAATGCCGGAATAACCGCAGTAGTCGATGGGGTGAGGATGTTCGAGGAAGAAAACGCGCAGTGGGGGCTGGTGCATGCCCTGGTGCTGGACGGTAAAGGTGGTGCGCGTTCGATTGCCCGGACCGAGCTTGACGACCTGCAACTGCAGCCCCAGGAAAGCCTGTGGCTGCATTGGGACCGCAGTCATCCCCAGACCCAGACCTGGTTGCGCAAATCCAGTGGCCTGAGCGAATTCGCCTGTGACCTGCTGCTGGAGGAGAACACCCGCCCGCGGCTGTTGCCGTTGCCGGACGACGAATTGCTGCTGTTTCTGCGCGGGATCAACCTCAATCCGGGGGCTGAACCGGAAGACATGGTGTCGGTGCGTATCTTCGCCGCGGCTGAACGGGTCATCTCCCTGCGTCTACGACCCTTGCGCGCCACCGACGAGTTGCTGGTGCAGTTGGCGGATGGAAAAGGCCCCAAGAGCGCTTCCGAGCTGATCTTGTACATGGCGCAGTACCTGACTCATAAAGTGCAGGATCTGGTCAGCGACCTGTCTGAAATCGTCGATATTGAAGAAGAAAAACTGGATGCCGACGAACGGTATACACCGGAACATGGCAACGTCCTGCAGATCCGTCGGCGTGCTGCTGCGCTCAAGCGTTTTCTGGCTCCGCAGCGGGATATTTTTGCGCAACTGACACGCATAAAATTGCCCTGGTTTGTCGATGACGATGCCGACTATTGGAATGAATTGAATAACAGCCTGACCCGTTACCTGGAAGAGCTGGAACTGAGCCGGGAGCGCGTGGGGCTGGTGCTGGAGGCCGAGGATCGGCGTTTGAGCGTGCGTATGAACCGCACCATGTACCGCTTCGGGATCATCACCGGGATCTTTTTGCCGATGAGTTTCCTGACCGGTTTGCTGGGGATCAACGTCGGGGGGATTCCGTTCTCCGAGAGTCCCTATGGATTCGTGGTGGCCTGCCTGTTGATGGTGTCAGTGGCCCTTGGACAGTGGTGGTTGTTTCGACGTTTACGCTGGGTTTGACCTGAACGTGACCTGAACGCTGGGAGAGGTCATGTGACCCGACGAATTTTGCCCTCGTCTTTTAATTCACTTGCGAGAGGTCCCTATGCACGATCCGTTTGAACAGTCTTTGCGTGACATGCTTAACGCTTCGCCGTCCAACCGTGACGACGATGCTTGCCTGGGCCGCGTACTGAAAACCGCCAATCGCCAGGTAGGCGCGGGCGACCTGTTTGGTCTGCTCGGCCGCTGGGTGCCGGCACTGATGATGGCGCTGAACAATGGTTCGGCCCATGTATCACCTGTTTCTCGTCGTAAACCTATTGCTCGCACTGCTGATAAGGCTGATTGAATATGGAACTTGATCTCTGGACACAGAGTCTGGTCACTGCAATGACTGCGTTGTGGACCAAGGTGGCGAATTTCATTCCCAACCTGTTTGGTGCGCTGGTGCTGGTATTGCTGGGTTTTGTCGTGGCCAAGCTGCTCGACACCCTGCTCTCCAAATTACTCGCCAAGCTGGGCCTCGATCGCCTGATGGCCGGCACCGGGTTGACCAAGCTGCTGGGGCGCGCCGGGCTGCAAGTGCCGATCTCGACGCTGATCGGCAAGATCGTCTATTGGTTTGTTTTGCTGATTTTTCTGGTTTCTGCGGCGCAATCACTTGGACTTGAGCGAGTTTCAGCTACGCTCGACATGCTTGCGCTGTATTTGCCGAAAGTATTCGGCGGCGCGCTGGTGTTGCTGGTGGGTGTGTTGCTGGCGCAACTGGCCAATGGGCTGGTGCGCGGCGCTGCCGAGGGTGTAGGCCTGGACTATGCCGGCGGCCTGGGGCGAATTGCCCAGGGCCTGGTGATCATCATCAGTATTTCGGTGGCGATCAGCCAGCTGGAGGTCAAGACTGACCTGCTTAACCATGTGATTGTGATCGTTTTGATTACCGTTGGTCTGGCCGTTGCGCTGGCCATGGGGTTGGGAAGCCGGGGAATTGCCGGGCAGATTCTTGCGGGAATTTATGTGCGTGAGTTGTATCAGGTGGGGCAACACGTGCGTGTTGGCGAGGTCGAAGGGCAGATTGAAGAGATCGGTACGGTGAAAACCACGGTGCTGACCGATGATGGCGAACTAGTGTCGCTGTCCAATCGGGTTCTGCTGGAACAGCAGGTCAATAGCCGCTAACCCGGTAACCCTGCTAATGTACGCCGCCGCAAACCTGGGTATCCAGGCTGTGGCGGACATTGACCTGACTGTCGGCACGACTTGTTTTGAATAAAGCCCAAACGCTGTCCACGCGCTATGACCCCCGTGAGCTCTCTGATGAGGAGTTGGTCGCGCGCGCACACACGGAGCTGTTTCACGTAACACGCGCGTACGAAGAATTGATGCGCAGGTATCAACGCACTCTGTTCAACGTTTGTTCAAGGTATTTAGGGAACGATCGTGATGCGGATGATGTCTGTCAGGAAGTGATGCTCAAGGTGTTGTATGGCCTGAAGAACTTCGAGGGTAAATCGAAGTTCAAAACCTGGCTCTACAGCATCACGTACAACGAGTGCATCACGCAGTATCGTAAGGAACGGCGGAAGCGTCGCTTGATGGACGCGTTGAGCCTTGACCCCCTTGAGGAGGCGTCTGAAGAAAAGACGCCGGCACCCGAGGAGAAGGGCGGGCTTGATCGCTGGTTGGTGCATGTGAACCCAATTGACCGGGAAATTCTGGTGCTACGATTTGTCGCAGAACTGGAATTTCAGGAAATTGCTGACATTATGCATATGGGTTTGAGTGCTACAAAAATGCGTTACAAACGTGCTCTTGATAAATTACGTGAGAAATTTGCGGACAGTACTGAAACTTAGTTCGGTGCAAATATCTCTTACGTGTAGGCAAGTTCTGTTAGACTTGTCGCCGAGTTGTCCCCCGGTATGTGGGACTGCTTTACAATCACCAGATGGGGATTTAACGGATGAAACTGAAAAACACCTTGGGCTTGGCCATTGGTTCTCTTATTGCCGCTACTTCTTTCGGCGTTCTGGCACAAGGCCAAGGCGCAGTTGAAGGCGAGCTGTTCTACAAGAAGCAGTACAACGATAGCGTCAAGCACATCGAAGACGGCTTCAATCCTGGCGCTCGCATCGGTTACTTCCTGACCGACGACCTGTCCTTGAACTTGTCCTACGACAAGACCAACCACACCCGTTCGACTGACGGTACTGGCAACCAGAAGATCAAAGGTGATACCGGCAGCCTCGTTGCTCAGTACCACTTCGGTCAAGCTGGCGTCGACTCCCTGCGTCCATACGTAGAAGGTGGTTTCGGTCACCAGAGCCGTGGCAACGTACGTGCTGACGGCCACACCGGTCGCGATCAGACTACTTTCGCTACCGTTGGTACCGGCGTTAAGTACTACTTCACCAACAACCTGTACGCTCGTGCCGGTGTTGAAGCTGACTACGGTCTGGACAACGGCAAGTGGGACTACTCCGCACTGGTCGGCCTGGGCGTAAACTTCGGCGGTAACGCTGGCGCAGCTGCTCCAGCTCCTACCCCAGCACCAGCTCCAGAGCCAGTTCCAGAGCCAGAAGCTCCGGTTGCTCAGGTTGTTCGTGTTGAGCTGGACGTGAAGTTCGACTTCGACAAGGCCGTTGTTAAGCCTAACAGCTACGGCGACGTGAAAAACCTGGCCGACTTCATGGCTCAGTACCCAGCTACCAACGTAGAAGTTGCTGGTCACACTGACTCCGTCGGTCCAGACGCCTACAACCAGAAGCTGTCCCAGCGTCGTGCTGACGCTGTTAAGCAAGTCCTGGTTAAAGATGGCGTAGCTCCTAGCCGTATCACTTCGGTTGGTTACGGCGAATCCCGCCCAGTTGCTGACAACGCAACTGAAGCTGGTCGCGCTGTTAACCGTCGTGTAGAAGCGTCGGTTGAAGCTCAAGCTCAGTAATTACTGGGTGCTAGAAAAAAGCCCGGCTTAGGCCGGGCTTTTTTTCGCCTGCCATTTGCCTCAGGCGCTTGCCAGCAAGGCGGCTTCCACGGCTGTGGCTGCTACCGCGCCGATCACCAGGATGGCTGGGCTCTTCAAGGCAAACCCCTGGGCATCCTCCTGCATGCGCGCCAGGGAACTGCGGCATTCGCGCTGCTGGGGCATCGAGGCGTTCTCGATCATGGCCACCGGCATATCTGCGGCCATGCCTCCTTCCAGTAACTGCTGGGCAATCTCTGCAAGCTTCGCCACACCCATGTAGACCACCAGTGTCGTGCCACCCTCGGCCAGTGCCCGCCAATTAAGGCTGCTGTCGTCCTGGGTATGGGCAGTGACAAGCGTCACGCCACGACTGATTCCCCGCAGTGTCAGCGGTATGTCGCAGTTTGTTGCACCCGCCAGCCCGGCCGTGATGCCATTGACCAACTCCACGCTGACCCCTCGCTCCTTCAGCCAACTGGCCTCTTCGCCGCCGCGTCCGAAAATGCACGGATCGCCGCCCTTCAGGCGCACCACGCATTTACCCTGGCGCGCATAACGCAGCATCAAGCGATGAATGAAATCCTGGGGTGTGGAACGGCACCCCCCGCGCTTGCCGACGGTAATCACCCGCGTACCGGGGCAATGCTCAAGTACCGCCGGGTTGACCAGATCATCAATCAGCACCACATCGGCCTCGTGCAGGGCCCGTACTGCCTTGAGGGTCAACAACTCCGGATCACCCGGGCCTGCGCCCACCAGCCAGACTTTTGCATTCATAGGTATTGCCCTCACACACTGATAGCGATTGGCTGCGAGGTGCTTGCCAATAGCCGTTTGATTTCGGGGACGCAGGAGCCACATTGCGTGCCGCAGCCCAATGCTTGTTTCAGCCCGTCCAGGTTCAGGCCGCGGCCGATGCCGGCGCATATCGCGCTTTCACTGACGTTTTTGCAGTTGCAGAGAATTCTGTTGCTGGTCGTTCCACCACCGGGCGGCGCGCTTAGCGGTGCCAGCAGCCAGCGGCGTAACTGTTCGTCGGCGCGGCCTTCCAGCCACAGGCTTTGCAGCCAGTGGCGGGCGAGGGTTTCGCCGGCCAGGCGGATCGCGGTAATCCGGCCTTTCTCGATCTTTACCCGTTTACCGATGGAGCGGCGCGGGTCGTCATAGGCCATGACCGGGCCGTCATTGAGGCCCAGCAATCGGTCGATGCTGTTGAGCAGTTGCAGATCCGGTGCTTCGGTATGGGCAGCCCGCACCAGCAGGGCCGGCCGCTCACGCCCGGTCAGGCTCAGGCTGACATAGGCAAAACGCTCACAAAGGGGGCGCAAGGCTTCGAAGTGTTGCTGCACATCGCCCTCGATCAGCGCGAACAAGTGCCAGGGCAATTGCACGGCTTCCAGGCGTACGCCGCTGTGTTTGAGTTCCGGCTGTTTCGACAGTGGGTCGAACGCCGGCTGGGTCAGCGTATTGACGCCACCCTTAAGGAAGCGATCGCCCCAATGCATCGGCAGGAACGCCTGGCCGGGTCGCACGCTGTCATCACTGGTCACCGCCACAATCACGTTGCCGCGACGGCTTTTGAGGTTGACCAGGTCGCCTTCCTTGAAACGGTGCCGGCGCAATTCGTCCGGGTGCAGGCTGAGCGATGCTTCGCTGACATGGCCAAAGAGTTGCGCCGCCGTGCCAGTACGGCTCATGCCATGCCATTGGTCACGCAGGCGGCCGGTGATCAGGGTCAGTGGAAAACGCGCGTCCCGCTGCTCTTTGGCGGCGCGATAAGGATCAGCGACAAACTGCGCACGACCACTGGCGGTCGGGAAGACGCCATCGGTGTACAGCCGTGGCGTGCCGGCCTGGGCCTTTGCGGGAAACGGCCATTGCTGCGGGCCGATGCGGTCGAGCAGGGCGTGGCTGAGTCCCGACAGGTCCAGGTCCTGACCACGGGTCAGCTGTTTGTATTCATCAAACACCTGCGCGGGCGTTTCAAAGGCAAACAGACCGGTTTTTTGAGGACGCAAGCGGCGCTCCAGGCGCTGTGCGAAATCCACGGTAATCGCCCAGTCTGGTCGCGCTTCACCCGGTGGGGCGATGGCCTGGCGCACGTGGGAAACGCGCCGTTCGGAGTTGGTCACGGTGCCTTCTTTCTCGCCCCAACTGGCGGCGGGCAACAACAGGTCGGCAAAGGCGGCGGTTTCTGTGGTGCGGAAGGCCTCCTGCAACACCACGAACGGGCACGCGGCCAGAGCCTGGCGCACGTTGTTCTGGTCTGGCAACGATTGCGCGGGGTTGGTGCAAGCGATCCACAACGCTTTGATCTTGCCGGCCTGTACCTGCTCGAACAGTTCAATGGCGGTCAAGCCGGTGCTGCAGGGCAGTTGTTCAACCCCCCAGTAGGCGGCCACTTCGGCGCGATGCTCAGCGTTGCCGGCGTCGCGATGGCCTGGCAGCAGGTTCGACAGGCTGCCGGTCTCCCGGCCGCCCATGGCGTTAGGCTGGCCGGTCAGGGAAAAGGGCCCGCAACCCGGGCGGCCAATGGTGCCGGTGGCCAGGTGCAGGTTGATCAGCGCACTGTTTTTTGCGCTGCCGGCGGTGGACTGGTTCAACCCCATGCACCACAGCGACAGGAAGCTGGGCGAGGTGCCCACCCACTGTGCGCACTGGCGCAGTTGTTCGACACTGATCCCACACAATTGCGTGACCATCTGTGGCGTGTAGTCGTGGACCAGCCGCTTCAACTCGACCAGACCCTCGGTATGGGCCTGGATAAAGTCGCGGTCGATCCAGTCTTCCCACAGCAACAGATGCAAAATCCCATGGAACAACGCCACATCAGTACCGGGCAGGATTGCCAGGTGCATATCCGCCAAGTCGCAGGTGTCGGTGCGCCGGGGGTCGATGACCAGCACTTTCATCTCGGGTCGGCGTGCCTTGGCCTCTTCCAGCCGGCGAAACAGTACGGGGTGGGCGTAGGCCATGTTACTGCCGACGATCATCACGCAATCGCTGGCCTCCAGGTCCTCATAGCTGCACGGCGGCGCATCGGCGCCCAGGCTGCGCTTGTAGCCGACCACTGCCGAAGACATGCACAGCCGGGAATTGCTGTCGATATTGTTGGTGCCCACCAGGGCCCGCGCGAGTTTGTTGAAACTGTAGTAGTCCTCGGTCAACAGTTGCCCGGAGATATAGAACGCCACGCTGTCGGGGCCATGCTCGGCGATGGTGTCGGCGAATACATTGGCCGCGTGTTCCAGGGCCGTGTCCCAGTCGGTGCGGCCGCGGGCCAGCTCTTTGCCCAGGCGCAGCTGCGGGTACAACACCCGCGCCGTCAGATCGCCGGTCAGGTGCAGGCTGGAACCCTTGCTGCACAACTTGCCGAAGTTGGCCGGGTGTGCCGGATCGCCGCTGACTCCGAAGATCTGCGTGCCATCGTGCTCGATCAGCACGCCGCAGCCGACCCCGCAGTAGCAGCAGGTCGATGCCGTGACCTGGCGGTACATCAACCGGCGTCCCGCAGGGCCAGCATCACCCGGCCGTTTTCCACCCGGGCGTGGTGATGGTGGGCGCAGCCGATATCCGGGGCCTGGGCTTCGCCGGACGCCAGGTCGATCTGCCAGTTGTGCAGCGGGCAGGCCACGCGTTTGCCATAGATCAGCCCCTGGGACAGCGGCCCGCCCTTGTGCGGGCAGCGGTCATCGAGGGCGAACACTTCATCGTCACTGGTGCGAAAAATCGCGATTTCCCCTTTCGGGCCACTGACAATGCGCGAGCCCAGAGAGTTGATTTCTTCGAGGGCGCAGATATCCAGCCAGTTCATAGCACTACCTCCAGCTGTTTGACGGCGATGGTGTCGAATTCCTTCTTCAGCAGCGGCTGCTCCAGGCGCTCTTTCCACGGGTCTTGTTCAAACGACAGGGAGAATTGCAGGCGCTCATTGAGGGCCTGGCGCCGCGCCGGGTCTTCCAGCACGGCCTTCTTGATGTGGTCCATGCCCACCCGTTGCAGGTAGTGCACGGTGCGCTCCAGGTAGAAGGCTTCTTCGCGGTACAGCTGTAGGAAAGCGCCGTTGTACTCACGTACTTCTTCGGCGGTCTTGAGCTTGACGAAAAACTCCGCGACCTCAGTCTTGATCCCGCCATTGCCACCGATATACATCTCCCAGCCCGAGTCGACGCCGATAATGCCCACATCCTTGATTCCGGCTTCCGAGCAATTGCGCGGGCACCCGGACACCGCCAGCTTGACCTTGTGGGGCGACCACATATTGAACAGGTCATGTTCCAGCTCAATGCCCAGTTGCGTGGAGTTCTGCGTGCCAAACCGGCAGAACTCGCTGCCAACACAGGTCTTCACGGTGCGGATGGATTTGCCGTAGGCATGCCCGGACGGCATATCGAGGTCTTTCCACACCCCGGGCAGGTCCTGTTTCCTGATGCCCAGCAAGTCGATGCGCTGGCCGCCGGTGACCTTGACCATCGGCACGTTGTACTTGTCGGCCACATCGGCAATCCGGCGCAGCTCGGAAGGATTGGTCACACCGCCCCACATCCGTGGGACTACCGAGTAGGTGCCGTCTTTCTGAATATTGGCGTGGGCCCGTTCGTTGATCAGGCGCGATTGCGGGTCGTCCTTGGCTTCGCCCGGCCAGGTGGAAATCAGGTAGTAGTTGAGTGCCGGGCGGCAGGTGGCGCAACCGTTGGGCGTACGCCAGTTCAGGTAGCTCATGGTGTCGGCGATGGTCAGCAAGTGCTGGTCGCGAATGGCCTGGCGGATTTGCCCGTGATTGAGGTCGCTGCAGCCGCAGATGGCTTTTTCGCTTTTGGGTTTGACGTCGGCGGCGCCGCCCACGGTGTTGATCAGGATCTGCTCCACCAGCCCGGCACAGGAGCCGCAGGAGCTGGCGGCCTTGGTGTGTTTTTTCACCTCGTCGACACTGAACAGGCCCTGTTCCTGGATCGCCTTGACGATGGTGCCCTTGCACACCCCGTTGCAGCCGCAGACTTCGGCGTTGTCGGCCATGCTCATGGCTTTGTCCTGGCCTTGGTGGCCTACATCGCCCAGGGCGTTTTCGCCGAACATCAGGTGATCGCGGATCTCACCGATGCCATGGTTCTCACGGATCTGCCGGAAATACCAACCGCCGTCGGCAGTATCGCCGTACAGGCAGGCGCCGACCAGTATGTCGTCCTTGATCACCAGCTTCTTATAGACGCCACCGATAGGGTCGGAAAGGGTGATGGTCTCGGTGCCTTCGCCGCCCATGAAGTCGCCAGCAGAAAACAGGTCGATGCCGGTGACTTTCAGCTTGGTCGAGGTCACCGAGCCTTTGTAAGTGGCGAAGCCCAACTGCGCCAGGTGGTTGGCACACACCTTGGCCTGCTCGAACAGCGGCGCCACCAGGCCGTAGGCAATCCCCCGATGGCTGGCGCACTCGCCGATCGCATAGATGCGCGGGTCGTAGGTTTGCATCGTGTCGTTGACCAGAATCCCACGGTTGCACGGGATGCCGGACTGTTCCGCCAGCTCGGTGTTGGGGCGGATACCGGCAGCCATCACCACCAGGTCAGCCGGAATCACCTCGCCATTTTTGAACTGCACCGAGCCCACGCGACCATTGCCGGCGTCATGCAGGGCCTGGGTCTGCTCGCACAGGCGAAACACCAGGCCCCGGCTTTCCAGTTCGGTTTGCAGCAACTGGCCGCTGGTCTTGTCCAACTGGCGTTCCAGCAGCCATTCGCCGATATGCACCACGGTCACGTGCATGCCGCGCAACATCAGGCCATTGGCCGCTTCCAGGCCCAGCAAACCGCCACCGATGACCACCGCGTGCTTGTGGGTGCGGGCGGTGTCGATCATGGCCTGGGTGTCGGCGATATCGCGGTAGCCTATTACACCCTGCAAGGTATTGCCGGGGATCGGCAGGATAAACGGGGTCGAGCCGGTGGCGATCAGCAGGCGATCGTATTCGGCTTCCGTGCCGTCTTCGGCGATGACTTTGCGCTTGACCCGGTCGATCTGCACCACCTTGCGGTTGAGCAGCAGCTTGATGTTGTTTTGCAGGTACCAGTCCAGGTCGTTGAGCACGATCTCTTCGAACGTCTGCTCACCGGCCAGCACCGGTGACAGCAGGATGCGGTTGTAGTTGGTATGGGGCTCGGCACCAAAGACCGTGATGTCATACAGTTCGGTGCTCAGCTTCAGCAGTTCTTCAAGGGTGCGAACCCCGGCCATGCCGTTGCCGATCATCACCAGTTTGAGTTTCTTCATGTCGTTCTCCGCAGTGGCTCGACAAATCACGCGCAAACAAAAAAGGCGTCCCGCTAGTTGCCTAGCGAGGACGCCTTTGTCCTGGTCCCGTTCTCTCGGGAAAGCCCCACCTTCGTCGTTGAAGGGTGGGCTGTATGTGGGGGTGTTGCAGAAGCTAATGCAGTGGTTGTGCCAAGTCGCGCAACGCCGGGTTTACTGGGGTTTTAGTGGATGCTCCAAGGCCTTTACGCACCATTTGAAGGCGGAACGCCCACAACTGGCGCACCTGCCTCCTATAGGGATAACAGATACAGCAACAGCAGATTGATCAGCAACGACACCAACGCCAGGGTTTGCCAGACCTTCAGCGGCTCGCGCTCCAGCAGTGGCCGCGGGCGCAGGCTCAGTTCGCGGCGGTCGGCCTGTTCCAGCACCAGCAACCATTCCTCGGCGGTTTCGTAACGTTGGGCCGCTTGTGCCGCCACCGAGCGCTCCAGGCTCTGTTGCAACCAGTCGGGCAGGTCGGGTCGATAACGGCTGGCACTGACAGGCGTGTTGAAGCGCGGCCGCTGGAACGCTTCGATTTCACCGTAGGGATAATGCCCGGTCAGCAGGTAATACAGGCTCACGCCGACGCTGTACAAATCCTGCTGCGGTGTCGGACGTTCGCCGCTGAAGGCTTCGGGGGCGATAAAGCTGGGGGTGCCCGGCAACAGGTGAGCGCGGTCTTCGGATAAGCCGGGGCAATAGGCCAGGCCAAAATCCAGCACCCGCAGTTCGCCGTCTTCCCCCAACAGCAGGTTTTCCGGCTTGATGTCACGGTGCAGGATTTGCCGGCGATGCAGCATGCCCACCGCCCGCAGCAAGCGCTCGGCGATGGACTGCCATTGCGCCAGCGGCAAGGGGCCTTGCTGCTGGAACAGTTCGGCCAGGGTCTGCCCGCTGTATTCACGCATCACATAGTACAAATGCTGACGCCCGCCGCCCGGATGGACTTCAGGAAATGCCCGTCCCGCCACCCGGCGCAAAAACCATTCTTCCGCGAGCAGGGCCTGGGCCGCATCGTTGTCATCGTCGCGACCCGGGGCCAGGGTTTTCAGCAGCCAGGCTTGCTGCTGGGTATCACGTACCCGATACAGCAACGACTGCCGACTGTGCGCCAGCACGCACTCCACCTGCCAGCCTTCAAAGGCTTGCCCGGCCTTCAACGGCGGCGGCAGCGGCCACTGCTGCAACTGCACCAGCGCATCACCCAGGGTCGCGGCGCCAAGCTGGTCGATGCGCACCAGCAGGGCGCTGGCATTGTCCTGGCTACCCGCCAGGTGCGCCGCATTGACCAGGGTGTTCACGGCCAGATCCAGATCGGCCTGTTCGCGCAGGATCGCGCGGATGCTGTGATCGGCCAGGGTCGCCCATACCCCATCGCTGAGCAGCAGGAAGCACTCGCCCTGGCGCAGTTCACCGTCGAGAAAATCCACCACCAGATGCTGGTCCAGGCCCAGGGCGCGCTTGAGCACATGTTGCATGCCCGGTTGCTCCCAGACATGTTCTTCAGTGATGCGCTGCAACTCGCCCGCGAACCAGCGATACACCCGGCAGTCACCGACATGGGCCAAGGTAAAACGCTGGCCGCGAAACACCAGGGCGCTGAGGGTGGTCAGCAACGGCTGGCCGCCGCCATTGGCCTGCAGCCAGCGATTTTGCGCGAGCAACAGGCGGTCCAGGGCCTGGGCCACGCCCCAGGTTTGCGGCGTGGCGTAGTAGTCCAGGGCCAGGGCCTGCAAGGTCGAGCGCGCGGCCAGGCCGCCGTCGGCGCATTGGCTGACACCATCGGCGATGGCACACAGATAGCCCTTGCTCGCGGCCAGCTCCGGGGCCGGGGTGACCAGGCGCAGGGCGTCCTGGTTTTCCGCGCGCGGCCCAATGGCGCTGGCCTGGGCCACGCTCAGTTGCAGGCTCATCAGACCCGCGCTGCGGTGACGGCAGCCGAACCCCAGGTGGTCCTCCAACGCCGCTTCACGCCATACAGGCCGAACCACGCCAGCACGCCCAGGCTGGCGAACAGCCACAACGCCAACTGATAGCTGCCGGTGCTTTGCTTGATTGCGCCCATACCCGCCGCCAGGGCGAAACCGCCGATACCGCCGGCCATACCGATCAACCCGGTCATCACGCCGATCTCCCGGCGAAAGCGCTGGGGCACCAACTGGAAGACCGCACCGTTACCGGCCCCCAGGCCAAGCATGGTGCATACGAATAGGGCCAGTGCAGCGTAGGAGCTCGGTAGGTTGAAGCCCACTGCCGCGATGCACACCACCGCCACGCCGTACATACCCAGCAGGGTGCGGATCCCACCGAACCGGTCGGCCAGGGCACCGCCCAGGGGCCGCATCAGGCTGCCGCCGAACACACAGGCGGCGGTGTAGTAGCCGGCAGTGACCGGGCTCAAGCCATATTGGTCGTTGAAGTAGCCGGGCAGGGCGCTGGCCAGGCCGATAAAGCCACCGAAGGTCACGCTGTAGAAGAACATGAACCACCAACTGTCGCGGTCGCCCAGGGCCTTGAAGTAGTCGGCCATGGATTTGGCTTTCGGTCGCTCAGGGGCATTGCGCGCCAGCCAGGCGAATACGATCAAGGTCAGGACCAGCGGGATCAGGGCAAAGCCAAACACGTTGCTCCAACCAAAGGCGGCGGCG
This sequence comes from Pseudomonas sp. WS 5411, assembly GCF_012985595.1. Lineage (NCBI taxonomy): Bacteria > Pseudomonadati > Pseudomonadota > Gammaproteobacteria > Pseudomonadales > Pseudomonadaceae > Pseudomonas > Pseudomonas sp. WS 5411. The sequence goes on along the minus strand of NZ_JAARMC010000008.1, from coordinate 144,973 downwards.
ATCAGCGGCGCCAGCAATGCGGCGAACACCGTGCCGGAATTGCCCGCCCCGGCGATGCCCATGGCCTTGCCCTGGTGTTCGGCGGGGTACCACTGGGAGGCCAACGGCAGGGCCACGGCAAACGAGGCCCCGGCCATGCCGAGAAACAGCCCCAGCAGCAGCGCCTGTTCATAACTGTGGATCCCCAGTTTCCAGGCACAGAACAGCGCCACAATCACGATCACCTGGCCGATCAGGCCGGCGGTCTTGGGCGACAACTTGTCTGCCAGCATGCCCATCAAGAAGCGCAGGATCGCGCCCGCCAGGATCGGTGTGGCAACCATCAGTCCACGTTGCTGGGTGGTCAGTTGCAGGTCGGCGGCGATCTGCACCGCCAGCGGGCCCAATAGATACCAGACCATGAAACTCAGGTCGAAATACAGGAACGCGGCAAACAAGGTCGGGGTGTGCCCGGATTTCCAGAAGCTTGATTTCATCACGCACCTCAGATTGGGGATCTTGTAGAAGGCCTGGTGATGGAACGGCCAGCGAAGGCCGCCCCACCCAAACGAAAAAACGCCGCCACCGGGTTCGCCTGGGCAAACCGGATGTGCGACGTCTTTGTCGTGGAGGGGCAACCGCCGTTGGTTACCTGGGATGTTTGGTTTGCAAGTCTTGCGCCAATCGGGACACTGCCATCGCGGGCAAGCCCGTTTCCACAGTGGGCGAGGGTAGTTGTGTGTCTCAGCCTAACAATTCACTCATGGCAATAATCTGCTCGGCCACCTGGATCAACTTCTGCTGGCGGCTCATGGCTTGGCGGCGCATCAAGGTGTAGGCCTGTTCTTCATTGCAGTCCTTCATTTTCATCAGCAAACCCTTGGCCAGCTCGATGCGCTTGCGTTCCGCCAGTTGCTGGTCGCGGGCCTGCAGCTGCGCACGCAGGGCCTGATCGCTCTCGAAGCGTGCCATGGCCACATCGAGGATCGGCTGCAGGCGCTGGGCCTGGATGCCCTCGACGATGTAGGCACTGACCCCGGACTTGATCGCCTGGCGCATCACGTTGGGGTCATGTTCGTCGGTAAACATCACGATGGGGCGGGGCTGGTCACGGCTGACCAGCACCACTTGCTCCATCACATCGCGGCCGGGTGACTCGGTATCGATCAGAATCACATCCGGGCGCACTGTTTCGACGCGCGCCGGCAGGTCGATGGTCAGGCCGGACTCGTCGATCACCTCAAAACCGGCCTCGGTCAGTGCACTTTTAAGGCGCCCGACTTTACGCGGGGTGTCATTGATCAGCAGGATTCGCAACATGGCTGGCCTCCCATCAGCGCAAGGCGTGGCGGACGACATCGTCGGCCAGGGCATGCAGGCGGAAGCTACGGGCGTAGGCGGCCGGGTCCGAGCCATCCCAGACCTTGCCGTCGATCAATTGGCTGCTGCGCATGTCTGCGCCCCAGGCTGCCACACCCACTGCCGTTGCGGCCTGGCGATAAAGGTCCAGTTGCTGCACCTGCCGGGCAACGGCGAGGTAGTCAGGGTCGTCACGCAGCAGGCCCCAGCGGCGGAACTGGGTCATGAACCACATGCCGTCAGACAGGTACGGCAGGTTGACCTCGCCACCGCCATGGAAGCGCAACGCGTGCACGTCTTGCCAGTGGTTGCCCAGGCCATCGTCATAAGCCCCGAGCAGGCGCGGTTCGATGCAGTCGAGTGGGGCGTCCAGATATTCCCTGGCGCTGAGCAGTTGCGCGGTGGAGCGGCGGTTCTCCAGGCTGTCGTCGATAAAACGGCTGGCCTCCAGGATCGCCATTACCAGCACGCGGGCGGTGTTGGGGTATTGCTCGACAAACGCCTGGGTGCAGCCCAGGACTTTTTCCGGGTGATCCGGCCAGATCGCCTGGCTGGTGGCCAGGGTAAAGCCCTGGTTCTGCTGCACCGCGCTGGCGCACCAGGGTTCGCCCACACACAGGCCGTCAATCCGCCCGGCCTGCAAGTGCGCGACCATCTGCGGCGGCGGCACCACCACACTCTCGACATCGCGCAGCGGATGAATGCCTTGGCTGGCCAGCCAGTAATACAACCACATGGCGTGGGTGCCGGTGGGAAACGTCTGGGCGAAGGTGAGTTTTGTCCGGCTTTGGTGCACCTTGCGCGCCAGTGCCTCAGGACTGGTCACGCCCTGGTGCTGCAGGCCCTGGGACAAGTTGATGCCCTGGCCGTTCTGGTTCAGGCCCATCAGCACCGCCATGTCGGTTGGCGCCACGCCGCCGATGCCCAGGTGCACCGCATAGATCAGGCCATACAGGCTGTGGGCGGCGTCCAGTTCGCCGCTGACCAGCTTGTCGCGCAGGCCGGCCCAGGATGACTGGCGCTTGAGGTTCAGCGTCAGCCCGTACGGCTGGGCAAACCCTTGGGTCGCCGCGACCACCAGCGAGGCGCAATCGCTCAAGGCCATGAAGCCCAGGTCGAGGCTGCTCTTTTCCGGGGCATCGCTGCCGTTGACCCAGGCCAGGGGGTTATTGGCCTGGCTGTTGCCCACCTGATCACTCATCAACACCTACCTTCTGTGTGAAAAAAGGCGTCGCTCCGTAGGGCGGCTTGCAAGCCTCCTGCAGGTAACGACGCCTTTGTCCTTGAGCCCGTTCCGTCGTTGGTGCGGGCCGCGATACACAAGACAAAGCAAGGCACATGCCACGGCGCAGGGCGAGCCGTGGTTGATCAGGTTTTCATCAAGATTGCATTGCGCGGGCCTTTCACTATGGCGCTCCTTCGGGCAACACCCTTCAGGAAACCCCGCGTGCTTCTTGATCAATCTATCGCAGCGACCTGCGCTGCCTTTTTGCAGCGCTGGCTGCTGGGCGGGCTGTTGATGCTCACTGCCCTGCCAGCCGTGGGCGCGACCTACCTGGCGTTGGATGAAAGCCTTTCGGGCTTCTTCACCCGGCTTGCGGTGCCCTTGGGGCAGCCCATCGTGGTCAGCAAGCGGGCGGCGGGCAAGCGCATCACCGGGCAATTTGATTTTGCCGACGCGCAAGCGGTCCTCGAGACGGTGGCGTTGCAGCACGAATTGATCTGGTACAGCGACGGCCAGATGCTACATCTCTACGACGCCAGCGAGGCCAAGAGTTCCGGGGTGATTCTGCGGCACATGAGCGTCGACAGATTGCGTGTGGTCATGCGGCGCGCCGGGCTCGACGAGGCGCGCTACCCGCTGCGCAAGGCCGGTGCGCGATTGTTTTATGTGTCCGGGCCCGCCAATTATGTCGATCACGTATTGCGCCTGGCCCAACTGATGGACCGCCAACGCCCGGCACGGCGCCAGGCGTTGCCGGAAGTCGGTGTCGTGCAGGTGCTGAATCATGACGTGGCAGACCACCAGTACGACATGGGGCCGCAAAAAATCACCGTGCCCGGCATGGCAACGCTGGTCGAGCGTCGGCTTGCCGAGCTTGGGCGCAAGGCCGGCACTGGCGCAGCGGTAATCGCCTACCCACAGGTCAACAGCCTGTTGATCAAGGGAAGCGCGCAGCAGTTGCGGTTTATCAAAGAACTGGTGGCTGAATTGGATATACCCACGCCTCCCGTGATGGGCTCTGTTTCGACCCCCCTGAGCTCTGATCAATACGAGCGCGTCCGGCGTGCATTTGCTCGCATCGCCGAGCAATGAAAGCAGGCATTACCCATGGCGAACGGGGGCTGTTGACCTCGAAAGTTCCTACGAAACACTCCCGGAAAACTTCGAAGCACAGGGTTTTTTCCTAACGTGCAATTGGCTGCGGGTTTCTATAGTCGCGATATCTCCAGGCGGTGCGATATCAATATTCAAGGCGCCGCGTATGTCAGACAGGAACAGAGGTTTGCATGGTTGCTGCAGTTGAGGGCTTGGTCAGGGGCTCCCTCGCCTTTGGTCATTGGAAGTTGCAGGGTGATGGCCGGCTGACCGCCGAAGGTCGCGACATTCAGTTACCCCCCAAGGAATGTCATGTGTTGCGCTTGTTGCTGGCCACGCCCGGCGTATTGGTGACCAAGGACTACCTGCTGGAGCAGGTCTGGCCCCATATCGACATCGCCGAAGAGTCCCTGACCCGTTGTATCTACTCATTGCGCAAGCAATTGGAGGGCGACAGGCGGTTGATCGCGACAGTGTATGGCCGCGGTTATCGCTTCAATGGCCGGGTAAGGGTGCTCGAGCGGCATGGCCAGGCAGCGCAAGGTGCGGGTGCTCCACGGCGTGCTTGCCCGGCCTGTGGCTGGTACGCCGAAGCGGCTGTCGAGCAGGCATGAAACGAGCCTGCAGGCTGGGGCTGCTGTTACTTATCCTGGGCAAGGCGAGTGAGGCCGGGGCTTATTGCTGGGCCGAGGCCGCCCGCCAATACGATATCGAGCCGGAGTTACTGCAAGCCATTGCCGCCGTGGAGTCGGGCTATCGCGCCGAGGCCATGAACTACAGCAATAACAATGGCAGCCGTGACATCGGCCTGATGCAGATCAACAGCATTCATCTGCCGCGCCTGCTCAAGCAGGGGATTACCGAGCAGCGTCTGTTGGATGAGCCGTGCCTGTCGGTGGAGGTGGGGGCGTCGATTCTGGCCGACTTCATCAAGCAGTTTGGTTACAACTGGACCGCCGTGGGCGCCTACAACGTCGGGACTGGGGCAGGGGGCGAGCGTGATGCGCTGCGCCTGCGTTATGCGCAGAAGATCTGGGCGCGCTACGAAGAGTTAATGCAGCATCGAAACGGATGATCGACCGGCGGTGTGCCATGCCTCGCACGTACCCGCCACCCCGGCTATAATCGCCGCCACCTTTCGCCGCCATCCGAGTCAAGCCCGCCCATGTATACCCTGGCCCGCCAGCTGTTGTTCAAACTCTCCCCGGAAACTTCCCACGATCTGTCCCTGGACCTGATCGGCGCGGGTGGCCGCCTGGGGCTCAATGGCCTGGTGTGCAAGGCGCCGGCAAAGATGCCGGTCTCGGTGATGGGGCTCGATTTCCCCAACCCGGTGGGCCTGGCAGCGGGCCTGGACAAGAACGGCGCTGCCATCGACGGCTTTGCGCAGTTGGGCTTCGGTTTTGTCGAGATCGGCACCGTCACGCCGCGCCCGCAGCCGGGCAATCCCAAGCCGCGCATTTTCCGCCTGCCGGAGGCCGAGGCGATCATCAATCGCATGGGTTTCAACAACCTGGGCGTCGATCACCTGCTAGCGCGGGTCCAGGCCGCCAAGTACAAGGGCATCCTCGGGATCAATATCGGCAAGAACTTCGACACCCCGGTGGAACGTGCGGTAGATGACTACCTGCTCTGCCTGGACAAGGTCTACGCCCACGCCAGCTATGTGACCGTCAACGTCAGCTCGCCCAACACCCCGGGCCTGCGCAGCCTGCAGTTTGGCGACTCGCTCAAGCAACTGCTCGAAGCCCTGCGCCAGCGCCAGGAAGACCTGGCGGTACGCTATGGCAAGCGCGTGCCCTTGGCGATCAAGATCGCCCCGGACATGAACGACGAAGAAACCGTGCTGGTGGCCCAGGCCCTGGTGGATGCGGGGATGGATGCGGTGATTGCCACCAACACCACCCTCAGTCGTGCGGGCGTTGAAGGCCTGGCTTTCGGTGACGAGGCGGGTGGGCTTTCCGGCGCGCCGGTGCGTGACCAGAGCACCCATATCGTCAAGGTGCTGGCGGCCGAGTTGGCCGGGCGTTTGCCGATCATCGCCGTGGGCGGTATCACCGAAGGCAAGCACGCCGCCGAGAAAATCGCCGCGGGTGCCAGCCTGGTGCAGTTGTATTCCGGGTTTATCTACAAGGGCCCAGCGTTGATTCGCCAATCGGTGGACGCCATTGCGGCGAGCGGGCTTGCCCCGCGTGGGACTGCAAAGCAGCCCTGAAGCTGCTGCTGCGCAGGGGTTTCAAGCCCATAAAAAAGGGCTCCTCGAAGGAGCCCCTGGGCCGAAGCCCGCCGCCCGGATGGGGCGTGCGTGGTTAAGTTGTTACATTCTTCAAGGTGGTTGTCGGAATTAAGTGCCCTGATTAGCCGACGGCGTGAAGTTCGTTGAGTCTGTGGATCCCCGCAGTGCCGGTCATACCGTCCCAGTTGTCGCCGCGTCCTTCGCGCCAGCCGTTAATCCAGGCTTGGCGTACTGACGGTAGAGTAAATGGGCAAAGCTCACGGGATTTGCCATGAACGCCATACTGATATCCGCGTAAAAATGCTCTTTCCAACGGATCACGCTTAAGTCTTCTCATAGGGTGTTTCCCTCACTTGTTGACTGTCTTGATATCCTTCGGCCTCGTCCGAGGCCGGGCAGAGTTTTTCTGCCGTTGGTGTGGCTCGCTGCCGGCGTGGCGAGCCTCTGTGTCAGCGTCGTTGTGGCGCTAACCTGTGTTGAGTTCTAACCAATAGGTCACATGGTTTCAATGATCGTTTTGTCATAAGCACGTAACGATAACGATGCTATAGCCATAAGCTGGGATGGCTTTTCGCCCCATTTATTGGGCAAAGCCAGCTATGATGTGCCCTGTATAGAGGATGGGTTTAATCCTTTAGTGAGAATACCCGCCGCTTGCAGTCGGTTATTATTCGACGAAGGGTCAGAATATTTCCTTTTGTTGCACAAATTATCTCTCTGCCCCGGCAATCAAGGCCCTGCAGGTCTGGACACCGGGGTGGAACGGCACACATTCGTGCCACGCGAGCGCTCTTCAAGAAAAGCGCTTGATTGAAAACCGAACGCGCGATGCGTCGCCCGTTCACTTATTGCTGAAAAGCCTGGAATCCCCATGTCGGACCGTTACGAACTCTTCCTCACTTGCCCCAAGGGCCTTGAAGGCCTGCTGATCGAGGAAGCCGTCGGGCTTGGCCTTGAAGACGCCCGCGAGCACACCTCGGCTGTGCGCGGTATGGCCGACATGGAAACCGCCTACCGCCTGTGCCTCTGGTCGCGTCTGGCCAACCGTGTACTGCTGGTGCTCAAGCGCTTCCCGATGAAGGATGCCGAAGACCTGTACCACGGGGTGCTGGATATCGAATGGCAAGACCATATGGTCCCTGACGGCACCCTGGCGGTGGAGTTCAGCGGCCACGGTTCGGGCATCGACAACACCCACTTCGGCGCGCTGAAGGTCAAGGATGCGATTGTCGACAAGCTGCGCACCCCGACCGGCGAACGCCCGTCCATCGACAAGATCAACCCCGACCTGCGCATTCACCTGCGCCTGGACCGTGGCGAAGCGATCCTCTCCCTCGACCTGTCCGGCCACAGTCTGCACCAGCGCGGTTACCGCCTGCAGCAGGGCACGGCACCGTTGAAGGAAAACCTCGCGGCGGCAATTTTGATTCGTGCCGGCTGGCCGCGCATTGCTGCTGAAAACGGCGCGTTGACTGACCCGATGTGCGGCGTCGGTACCTTCCTGGTGGAAGGCGCGATGATCGCCGCCGACATGGCCCCCAACCTTAATCGCGAGCAGTGGGGCTTCACCGCCTGGCTCGGCCACGTGCCGGCCCTGTGGAAAAAACTCCACACCGAGGCCAGCGAGCGTGCGGCCATCGGCATGAACAAGCCGCCACTGTGGATCCGCGGTTACGAAGCCGATCCGCGCCTGATCCAGCCTGCGCGCAACAACATCGAGCGTGCCGGCCTGAGCCACTGGATCAAGATTTACCAGGGCGAAGTTGGCACCTTCGAGCCGCGTCCGGACCAGAACCAGAAAGGCCTGGTGATCTGCAACCCGCCGTATGGCGAGCGCCTGGGTGACGAAGCAAGCCTGTTGTACCTCTACCAGAATCTCGGTGAGCGTCTGCGCCAGGCGTGCATGGGCTGGGAGGCGGCGGTGTTCACCGGCGCCCCGGACCTGGGCAAGCGCATGGGCATTCGTAGCCACAAGCAGTATTCGTTCTGGAACGGCGCGTTGCCGTGCAAGCTGCTGCTGATCAAGGTCAACCCGGATCAGTTCGTCACCGGCGAGCGCCGCACCCCGGAGCAGCGCCAGGCCGAACGTGAGCAGGCCGCTTACGACCAGGCCCCGACCGAGCCGCAAGAGCGCCAGTACAACAAGAACGGTAACCCGATCAAACCTGCGCCTGCACCGGCGCCAGTGGTTGAGCAGGCGCGCTTGAGCGAAGGCGGGCAGATGTTTGCCAACCGCCTGCAAAAGAACCTCAAGCTGCTGGGCAAGTGGGCCAAGCGCGAGGGTGTCGATTGCTACCGCGTGTACGATGCCGATATGCCGGAATACTCCATGGCCATCGACCTTTACCACGATTGGGTGCACGTCCAGGAATACGTGGCACCGAAGTCCATCGACCCGGAAAAAGCCTCGGCGCGCATGTTCGATGCCCTGGCCGCCATTCCCCAGGCGCTGAACATCGACAAGAGCCGTGTGGTGGTCAAGCGCCGCGAGCGTCAGAGCGGCACCAAGCAGTACGAGCGCCAGAGCGCCCAGGGCAAGTTCACCGAAGTCAGCGAAGGCGGGGTGAAGCTGCTGGTCAACCTCACTGACTACCTGGACACCGGTCTGTTTCTCGACCACCGCCCGATGCGCATGCGCATCCAGAAGGAAGCTGCCGGCAAGCGCTTCCTCAACCTGTATTGCTACACCGCCACCGCCAGCGTGCACGCGGCCAAGGGCGGCGCGCGCAGCACCACCAGCGTCGACCTGTCGAAAACCTATCTGGACTGGGCGCGCCGCAACCTGTCCCTCAATGGCTTCTCCGACAAGAACCGCCTGGAGCAGGGCGATGTGATGGCGTGGCTGGAAGCCAGCCGTGATGAGTTCGACCTGATCTTCATCGACCCGCCGACCTTCTCCAACTCAAAGCGCATGGAAGGTGTGTTCGACGTCCAGCGTGACCACGTGCAATTGCTCGACCTGGCCATGGCCCGCCTGGCGCCGGGCGGGGTGCTGTATTTCTCCAACAACTTCCGCAAGTTCCAGTTGGAAGACAACCTGGGCGAGCGCTATGCCGTCGAGGAAATCAGCGATAAAACCATTGATCCGGATTTTGCCCGTAACCCGAAAATCCATCGTGCCTGGAAAATCACCGCACGCTGATCGACCTTGAAGCCGCAAGCCTGGATTTTTCCGGGCTCGCGGCTTTTTTACGCTGGTCAAAAGAGGGCTCGATGGCTATAACTAACCTCTTAGCCGAAGTAGCGCTCCTGCACGCTGGTGTTTCGAGTTTTGCCTATGCCGTTGCAAGCCGTCCGCCCGAAAATACTGGGATTTATCAGCGAGCAGGCATCCGCTTGGCTGGTGGCATTGGTGGTCTTGCTGGTGGGGGTGGCGCTCACCGCTGTGCTGGCGCTGACCACGGCCGATCGGCATCACCAGCAGGTCCGCCAGCGTTTCCAGTTATTGGTCAACGAGCGCTATAGCCGCCTGGAAGAGCGTTTCGAAGACCAGGAGCAGCGCCTGGGCAGCCTGCAGCGTTTTTTCGTCAACTCCCATGATGTTTCCCGCGAAGATTTCGATGGGTTCGCCCAGCCGTTGCTGTTGCGCGCCCGTGCCTATGCCTGGGCGCCTCGGGTAGCGCGTGATGAGCGCCGGGCGTTCGAACAACAGGTATCACGCCAGCGTGGCGCGCCTTTCTCCATTCGTGAGTTGAATGAAGCCGGGGCGCTGGTACCGGCGCAGGAGCGTGACGAGTACGTGCCGGTGTTGTACAGCCAGACCCAGAGCATCCTCGGCTCGCCCTTGGGGTTTGACCTGCTGGCCCAGCCGTTGCGCCGTTCGACGATCGAGCGGGCGTACCGTTCCGCAACCATTGCCGTATCCCAACCGATGTCGCTGGTGGGGGTGGAGCCGGCGTATACCATGGGCGTGTTGCTGGTAGCACCGGTCACTCGGCCGCCCACCGCGCAAATGCCCTACAACGAACCCTACGGTTTCGTCATGGCGGTGATCAGCATGCGCCAATTGGTAGCCGACGGTTTGCCCAAGCCCGCGCGGGATAACCTGGTGATGCAGATTGTCGACACCTCCGATACTCAACAGCAGCTGCTGTATGAATCGGACAATCCCGTGGGCGATAGCAGCCTGGAGTCGATCCGCCGGCTGACCCTGGGCGATCATGTCTACGCCTTGAGCCTGCGTCCCAGCCAGGTGTTTGTGCAGGCCAATCACTCTTCGACGAGCAGTATCCTGGCCATGGGCAGCTTGCTCAGCCTATTGCTCAGTGCCTTGCTCTACGTGCTGGTCAGCCAGCGGCAGCGGGCGCTGAGGCTGGTGCAGCAGCGTACGGGGCAATTGCACCAGCGCGAGTATGAGTTGCGTGGTGCCCATGGCCAGTTGCGCAGCGTGCTCAACGCCGCGACCCAGGTGGCGATCATTGCTACGGACTTGCGGGGCGTGATCAGCACGTTCAATGCCGGCGCCGAGAAGATGCTGGGTTATCAGGCCGACCAGGTGCTCGGTCACATGACCCTCGAAAGCCTGCACCTGGCGCCCGAACTGGAAGCCCGTGCGGTGCAGTTGAGCCTGGCGCTGGGCAAACGGATCATGCCCGGCCAGGCGATGCTGGTGGAGGGCAGTGACAGCCTGCATGAGGCCCGGGAGTGGACGTTGGTGCGCCAGGACGGCAGCCAGTTGACCGTGAATATGCTGGCCACGGCATTGCTTGACGAGCATGGCTTGTGGATCGGGCACCTGGCGATCTGCCTGGATGTCACCGAGCAGAAACGCGCGTATGAGGCCCTGGCGGCGCGGGATCGGTTGCTGAAAAAACTCAGTGCCCATGTGCCGGGCGGGATCTTCCAGTTCACCCTCGAACCCAATGACAACTGGCGGTTTATCTACGCCAGCGATGGTATTCGCGATATCTACGAAATCGACCCGGGGTTGCTGCAACAGGATGCCAAGCAAGTCTTCGAGCGTATTCATCCCCAGGACGCAGAGCGCATCCGCGCCTCTATCCGCCTGTCCGCGCTGCAGTTGAGTCAATGGCGCGAGGAATATCGGGTGCAACTGCCGGGCCGGGGCCTGCGTTGGATTCGTGGCGAGGCGACGCCGGAAGAATTACCCGGTGGCGGTACGCTATGGCATGGCTATGTGTCGGATATCTCCGATCTCAAGCGGGTGGAAGAAGAGTTGCGGGCGCTGTCCATCACCGACTCGTTGACGGGTATCCATAACCGTCGCTACTTCCAGGATCGGCTGAGGGCCGAGATGAGTCGGGTGCGGCGTACGTCGGGGTCGCTGGCGGTGATCATGCTGGATATTGATCACTTCAAGCGCATCAATGACCAGCATGGGCACGCGGCGGGGGATGGTGTGCTGCAGGAGTTGTGCCGGCGTATCAGCCTGCGCCTGCGCCGCAGCGATGTGTTCTGCCGCCTCGGCGGCGAGGAGTTCATGGTGCTGTGTCCCAATACCGATGGTGTCCAGGCCTACAGCCTGGCCGTTGAGTTGTGGGAAGTGCTGCGCAGTACGCCAATGGACGGCGTCGGCACGGTGACGGCGAGTTTTGGCGTAGCCAGTTGGCGGGTCGATGAGGGCGTGGATGGCTTGTTGCTGCGCGCGGATTCGGCGGTGTATGCGGCCAAGCAGGCGGGCAGGGATCGGGTCGAGGCGCAGCGGTTGCCTGTCTGAGCACCGTATCCCTAATGAGGGAGCGGGCTTGCTCGCGATGACGGTGTATCAGTCGCCAGATGTATTGACTGACACACCGTCATCGCGAGCAAGCCCGCTCCCACATTTAGTTCGCGGTGGTTGCAAAAGGTTGGTAAGCCAACCGCTCTATAGGCCCGGCGCAGCCGCCGCCAGCTTCGGCTGGCGATACAGATCCAGCAGCACCTGGTCCAGCACCGACGATGCACCCCACGGCTTTGGATCGTTGAGAATCGCCACCACCGCCCAGGTATTGCCATTGTTGTCACGGCTGAAGCCGGCAATCGCACGTACTGTGTTCAGGGTGCCGGTCTTGACGTGGGCTTCGCCGCGCAGGGCTGTGGTTTTCAGGCGCTTGCGCATGGTGCCGTCACTGCCGGCAATCGGCATCGAGCTGATGAACTCGGCCGCATACGGGCTTCTCCAGGCGGCCTGCAGCATGGTCGCCATTTCTCGGGCGCTAACCCGTTCGGCACGGGACAGGCCGGAACCGTTTTCCATCACCAGGTGCGGAGCCGTGATGCCTTTTTTCGCCAGCCACTGGCGGACCACGCGCTGTGCTGCCCTGGCGTCATCGCCGTCGGCATCAGTGCGGTATTGCGCGCCGAGGCTGAGGAACAGCTGCTGGGCCATGGTGTTGTTACTGTATTTATTGATGTCGCGGATGATCTCGGCCAGGTCCGGGGAGAACGCCCGGGCCAGGACCTTGGCGGTTTTCGGCACCGGGGCCAGTACGTCGCGGCCCTGGATCGTGCCGCCCAACTCTTTCCAGATCGCGCGCACGGCGCCGGCGGTGTAGGTGGCATGGTCGAGCAGCGACAGATACGTCTGCGAGCTGCAGCCATCGCCCAACTGGCCGCTGACGGTCACGGTGACACTGCCGTCGGCGGCGGTGACCGGGTTGTAGCGCACATCACCGGTGCACTGCTTGGCGTTGCTGGCCTTGACCTGATTGTCGATCTGGATGCTGGCAATCGGCGGTTCCACCGAGACCAACACCTTTCCCGAATCATTGCGGGTCACAAAGCGCAGGGCCTTGAGGTTGACCAGCAGGGCGTCCGGCTTGACCAGGAACGGCTTGTTGGCATCGTTGCCGTCGTCGTTGAACTCCGGCAGTTGGGGCTGGATAAAGAAGCCGCGGTCCAGCACCAGGTCGCCGGTGACTTGCTGTACGCCATTGGCGCGCAGGTCGCGCATCAGCAGCCAGAGCTTTTCCATGTTCAGCTTGGGATCGCCGCCGCCCTTGAGGTACAGGTTGCCCCGCAGGACGCCGCCACTGAGGGTGCCGTCGGTGTAGAACTCGGTTTTCCACTGATGGTTGGGGCCGAGCATTTCCAGGGCTGCGTAGGTGGTGACCAGTTTCATGGTCGACGCCGGGTTGACCGACACGTCAGCGTTGAACACCGTGGCGCTGCCGGGGCCATTGAGCGGAATCATTACCAGGGACAGGGCATCGTTCTGCAGTTTGGCTTTCTTCAGGGCTTCCTGGACTTTGGGTGGCAGGGTGGTATTGATCGGGGCGGCGGTGACTGAGAGCGCCAGGGGCAAAAGGAAACTGGCGAGTAATAATGGACGCAAGGATTTGATCATAAGAAGTAAGACCCTACTGCAGAGGAGGGTGAATATAGCGGGGGCTATGTAAGAAAATCCCCCAGTGGTCATGAAAGTGTCGGCATTATGCCCCAAGGTGGGGCTACTTGTGCCTCAACCATAGCTGCAAATGATGGATTTTTTTCGCGCTATCGTGCCACCCGTCTTGGATTGCCGGGCAATTCGCGCCTTAAACTGGTAGAGTGCCGGCCGTTAATACTTAAGAGGATTGTTCCAATGGCGACTAACCGTTCCCGGCGTCTGCGCAAAAAACTGTGCGTTGATGAATTTCAAGAGCTGGGTTTCGAACTGAACCTGGACTTCAAAGAAGGTTTGGACGATGAGGCGGTTGACGCTTTCCTCGAAGCATTCCTGACTGAAGCGATGGACGGCAATGGCCTGGACTACGTGGGCGGCGATGACTTCGGTCTGGTCTGCAAAGCCACCCGTGGTTCGGTCAACGAAGAACAGCGTGCAGCGGTTGAAGCGTGGCTCAAGGCTCGCCCAGAGCTGACCCGCGTTGAAGTCAGCGAACTGCTGGACGCCTGGCATCCAGAGACACCGGTTAACCCGGCTGTCTGATGTCATGAAAAAGCGACCCGCCCGGGTCGCTTTTTCGTTTCAAGGTATTAAATTCAGGCCTTGCGCCAGTTCAGAATCACCAGCGTCAACACCCCCGCAACAATTCCCCAGAATGCCGAACCGATGGAAAACAGCGTCAACCCCGACGCCGTGACCATAAAGGTGATCAGTGCTGCTTCCCGCTCCTTGGGCTCATTCATGGCAATGCTCAGGCCATTGATGATCGAGCCGAACAACGCCAATGCGGCAATCGACAGCACCAATTCCTTGGGCAATGCGGCGAACAACGCCGCCAAGGTCGCGCCAAATACCCCGGCAACCCCGTAGAAAATCCCGCACCACACGGCGGCGGTGTAGCGCTTGTTGCGGTCCTCATGGGCATGGGGGCCGGTGCAGATGGCCGCGCTGATGGCGGCCAGGTTGATGCCGTGGGAGCCAAACGGCGCGAGCACCAGTGAGGCCAGGCCGGTGGCGGTGATCAGCGGTGAGGCGGGCACGTCGTAGCCATCGGCGCGCAATACCGCGACCCCGGGCATGTTCTGCGAGGTCATCGCCACCACAAACAACGGAATGCCGATGCTGATGGTCGCCGCCAGGGAAAAGTGCGGCGTGGTCCACACCGGCGTCGCCACTTCCAGGCTGAACCCGCTGAAGTCCAGGAGCCCCATCAACCCGGACAAGGCAGTACCGATCAGCAGCGCCGCCAGTACGGCATATCGAGGCGACAGGCGCTTGATGATCAGGTAGGTAAAGAACATGCCCAATACCAGGGCAGTACGGTGCTGCGCGGCGACGAAAATCTCGCTGCCGATCTTGAACAGGATCCCGGCCAGCAGCGCGGCGGCCAGTGAGGCAGGGATCTTCTTCACCAGTTTTTCAAAGCTGCCGGTGAGGCCACAGATCGTCACCAGTACCGCGCAGGTGATGTAGGCACCGATGGCCTCGCCATAGCTGACCCCGCCCAGGCTGGTAATCAACAGCGCCGCGCCGGGGGTCGACCAGGCAATGGTGATGGGCGTGCGGTAGCGCAGGGACAGGCCGATGCTGCACACCGCCATGCCGATGGAAATCGCCCAGATCCACGAGGAAATTTGCCCGGTGGTCAGGCCGGCAGCCTGGCCGGCCTGGAACATCAGCACCAGGGAGCTGGTGTAACCGGTCATCATGGCGATAAAGCCGGCGACAATGGCCGAAGGCGAAGTGTCGGCCAGTGGGCGCAGCGGCGCCTGGGTCGCGTCGGTCATGGGGCGGTGTTCCTTGTACCTGGGAAATCGTGGAATCAAGCCTAAACTCAAACGTAACTGACTGTTGCAATACAGCCGGTGGTGCAAACAGCCGTACAGTGTGTTGGCGCAACGGGTTGTGTACAATGTGCGCTGTTTTTACGCGATACTTGCCAGCGACCGCTGTACTCTTATTACAGTCAACGTCAATTCGCCGCCGTTCTCCCGACCCGAGTGCCCATGAACGAACAGTTGCAGCCCCTCAAGAAACAGCCGCGAGCCGGTAAGGCCGGTCGCAGTGGAACCCAGGACGATATCGTCTACGCGCATATCTTCGAGGCCATCCTCGAGCAACGTCTGGCGCCCGGTACCAAATTGAGTGAAGAAGCACTGGGCGAGATCTTTGGCGTCAGCCGCACCATCATCCGTCGCGCACTGTCGCGCCTGGCCCATGAAGGCGTGGTGTTGTTGCGCCCCAATCGGGGTGCGGTGGTGGCCAGCCCAAGTGTCGAGGAAGCCCGCCAGGTGTTCCTGGCCCGGCGCCTGGTCGAGCGGGCGATCACCGAATTGGCGGTGCAGCATGCCTCGACCGAAGAGCTGGCCGAACTGCGGCAGATGGTCAATGACGAGCGCGACAGCTTCTCCCGTGGCGATCGCGGCGCGGGTATCCGGCTCTCTGGCGAGTTCCACCTCAAACTGGCCGAAGCGGCAAAAAATGCCCCGCTGATCAGCTTCCAGCGCAGCCTGGTGTCCCAGACCTCGCTGATCATCGCCCAGTATGAAAGCGGCAACCGCTCACACTGTTCCTATGACGAGCACACCCAGTTGATCGATGCCATCGAGGCTCGGGATGTGGGGTTGGCGGTGAACCTGATGATGCACCACATGGATCACATCGACAGCAAGCTCAACCTCGATGAGGAAAGTGCGTCGGATGATCTGCATGCGGTGTTCTCACATTTGCTGCAGACCAAGAAGCCGGGTCGCTCCTCTATAAAACTGTAAACCCCGATCAAACTGTGGGAGCTGGCTTGCCTTAATGCCAGTCAGTCAAGCGCAGATCCCCTGTGGGAGCGGGCTTGCTCGCGAAAGCAGTGGGTCAGTCAACATCAATGTTGGCTGGGCCGACGTCTTCGCGAGCAAGCCCGCTCCCACATTTGATTTTCACTGCTTTGAGCATTGCGTTCGCTTAACTGATCGGCATTATGGCTTGCCTGCTCCCACATTGGTTTGTGGTGCCCTTCAAAATCAGCGTTGATGCACCAGTTGGCCGGCTGCATACGTCTGCATCACCGCCCGATCATCCCCCAGCGTCATCAACACAAACAACGTCTCGGCAATGTCCTTGGCCTGCTTCAAGCGATAGCTGAGCAGTGGCGTGGCGTTGTAATCCAGTACCAGGAAGTCGGCATCGGTGCCCGGCTGCAGGGTGCCGATCTTGTCTTCCAGGCGCAGCGCTTTGGCGCCGCCCAGGGTCGCCAGGTACAGCGATTTGAACGGGCTCAGGCGTGCGCCCTGCAATTGCATGACCTTGTAGGCCTCGTTCAGCGTCTGCAGCAGCGAGAAACTGGTACCGCCCCCCACATCCGTGCCCAGGCCCACGTTGAGCTGGTGCTTCTCGGCCATCGGCAGGTTGAACAAGCCGCTGCCGAGGAAGAAGTTCGACGTCGGGCAGAACGCGACCGCTGAACCGGCTTCGGCCAGGCGCGCGCACTCGTCGTCGCACAGGTGTACGCCATGGGCGAATACCGAACGTTCCCCCAGCAGCTTGTAGTGGTCGTACACGTCCAGGTAGCCACTGCGCTCCGGGAACAGCTCCTTGACCCATTGCACTTCCTGCAGGTTTTCACTGATGTGCGTCTGCATGTACAGGTCCGGGTATTCCCCCAGCAACTGCCCGGCGAGGGTCAACTGTTCCGGTGTGCTGGTAGGCGCGAAGCGCGGCGTAACGGCGTAGTGCAAACGGCCTTTGCCGTGCCAGCGTTCGATCAGCGCCTTGCTTTCCTGATAGCCGGATTCGGCGGTGTCGGTCAGGTAGTCCGGCGCATTGCGGTCCATCATCACCTTTCCGGCGATCATGCGCAGGTCGAGCTTCTCGGCGGCCTCAAAAAATGAGTTCACCGATTGCGGGTGCACGCTGCCGAACACCAGGGCGGTGGTGGTGCCATTGCGCAGCAGTTCCTTGATAAAAATATCCGCCACTTCTTCGGCGTGGGCCTTGTCGGCGAACTGGCTTTCGCAAGGGAAGGTGTAGGTGTTGAGCCAATCCAGCAGTTGCTCGCCGTAGGCCCCGACCATGCCGGTTTGCGGCAGGTGGATATGGGTGTCGATCAGGCCAGGGGTGATCAGCGCATCCTGGTAATGGGTGATTTCGATATCGGCCGCCAGCGTCGGCAGCAATTCGCTGGCATGCCCGAGGGCGCTGATCTGGCCGTTGTCGATCACCAGCAGGCCGTCCTCGAAATACTCATAGGAGGCGTCAATCCCGACGATGGCGGGGTCGGCGAGGCTGTGCAGGATGGCGGCACGGTAGGCTTTACGAGTCAAAGGCATGGTCGTCTCAATTCATAGCTTGGCTGCGGCGAGATACCGGCAGCAGTTTGGCAATGGGTTCGGCGCTCGCGGTGTGCTGGCCGAAGTTGGCGTTATAGGTGGCGATGATCTCGCCGGCGATGGAGATGGCGATTTCCACCGGCAATTTGCCCTTCACCTCGGTGAGGCCCATGGGGCAGCGCATGCGTTGCAACTGCGCAGCCTCGAAGCCGCGCTCACGCAGGCGGTGTTCAAACTTGACGCGTTTGGTCTGCGAGCCGATCAGGCCGAAGTAGGCAAAGTCATTGCGCTTGAGCAGGGCGGCGGTCAGTTCCAGGTCCAGTTGGTGATTATGGGTCATGACGATGCAGTAACTGCCCGCTGGCAGGTCGGCAATTTCATCGACCGGCTCTTCGCTGACGATTTTACGCACGCCCTGGGGGATATGCTCCGGGAATTCCTGTTCCCGCGAGTCGATCCAGCGCACCCGGCACGGCAGGCTGGCCAGCAGCGGCACCAGGGCGCGACCGACATGGCCGGCGCCGAACACGGCAATCTGCGCCTGCACCTGGCCCATGGGTTCGAACAGCAGCACGGTGACGCCGCCACAGCACTGGCCGAGGCTGGCACCGAGGCTGAAGCGCTCCAGATGGGTGTTGTGCTGACCGCTGGCGAGCATGTCGCGGGCGATCTGCATGGCCTTGTATTCCAGGTGGCCGCCGCCGATGGTGTCGAAGGTTTGCGCGGCGCTGACTACCATCTTCGAACCGGCATTGCGCGGCGTGGAGCCGAGCTCTTCGATAATAGTCACCAGCACGCAGGGTTCACCCTGGTGTTGCAGGTCGGCGAGGGCGCTGATCCAGTTGTTCATGTCTACCTCAACATTGCTGTTGTCAGTCAGGCCGTCATCGCGGGCAAGCCCGCTCCCACAAGGGAATGCATTCCAAATGAGGGAGCGGGCTTGCCCGCGATGGCAGCACCTCGGTCTAGAGCGAAGCCATCTCGGTCTCAGCCTCAACCACCGTCGCCGCCTGCAATTGACGCATTTGCTCACAGCCCCACAACACCCGCTCCGGGGTCGCCGGCGCATCAATCTTTGGTTGATGGCGATAGTCACCCAGGCTCGCCACCGCATCCTTGATCGCGCACCACGAAGCAATCCCGAGCATAAATGGCGGTTCGCCCACGGCCTTGGAATGGAACACCGTGTCCTCCGGGTTCTTGCGGTTTTCTACCAGTTTGACCCGCAAATCCAGGGGCATGTCCGCCACGGCCGGAATCTTGTAGCTGGCCGGGCCATTGGTCATCAGCTTGCCCTTGTTGTTCCACACCAGCTCTTCCATGGTCAGCCAGCCCATGCCCTGGATAAAGCCGCCTTCGACCTGACCAATGTCGATGGCCGGGTTCAGCGAGGCGCCCACGTCGTGGAGGATGTCGGTGCGCAGCATCTTGTACTCGCCGGTCAGGGTGTCGACGATCACTTCGCAGCAGGCTGCGCCGAAGGCGAAGTAGTAGAACGGCCGGCCCCGCGCCTGGCTGCGGTCGTAGAAAATTTTCGGGGTCTTGTAGAAGCCGGTACTCGACAGCGACACCTGGGCGAAATACGCCTGCTGGATCAGCTCCTCGAACGTCAGGATCAGCTCACGCACCCGCACATGGCCGTTGTGGAACTCCACGTCCGCCTCGCTGACGTCGTACTTGCGCGCAGCGAACTCCACCAGGCGTTGCTTGATGGTTTCGGCGGCGTTCTGCGCGGCCTTGCCGTTCAGGTCGGCGCCGCTGGAGGCGGCGGTCGGCGAGGTGTTGGGCACCTTGTCGGTGTTGGTCGCGGTGATCTGCACCCGGTCGATTTCCACCTGAAAGATCTCGGCCACCACTTGCGCGACCTTGATGTTCAGGCCCTGGCCCATCTCGGTGCCGCCATGGTTCAAGTGGATGCTGCCGTCGGTGTAGATATGGATCAAGGCGCCGGCCTGGTTGAGGAAGCTGGCGGTAAACGAAATACCGAACTTCACCGGCGTCAGCGCCAGGCCCTTTTTCAGGATCGGGCTGTGGGCGTTGTACAGGCGGATCGCTTCGCGGCGTTCGGCGTACTGGCTGCTGGCCTCAAGCTCGGCGGTCATTTCTTCGAGCATGTTGTGCTCGACGGTCTGGTAGTAGTGGGTGACGTTGCGCTCGGTCTTGCCATAGTAGTTGGCCTTGCGCACGGCCAGCGGGTCCAGGGCCAGATGGCGGGCGATGGCGTCCATCACTTCCTCGATGGCGACCATGCCTTGCGGGCCGCCGAAACCACGGTAGGCGGTGTTGGAGGCGGTGTTGGTCTTGCAGCGATGACCGTTGACGGTGGCATCGCCCAGGTAATACGCGTTGTCGGAGTGGAACATCGCCCGGTCGACAATCGAGTTCGACAGGTCCGGCGAGCAGCCGCAGTTACCCGCCAGGTCCAGATTGATCCCGTGCAGGCGGCCGTTGTCGTCGAAGCCCACGTCGTATTCGATGTAGAACGGGTGGCGCTTGCCGGTCATCAGCATGTCTTCGACCCGTGGCAGACGCATCTTGGTCGGCTGGCCGGTCAGGCGCGCCACCACTGCACACAGGCATGCCGGGCTGGCGGCCTGGGTTTCCTTGCCGCCAAAACCACCGCCCATGCGGCGCATATCCACCACGATTTTGTTCATCGACACGTCCAGTACTTCGGCCACCAGTTTCTGCACTTCGGTGGGGTTCTGGGTGGAGCAGTAGACGATCATGCCGCCGTCTTCGGTGGGCATCACCGAGGAGATCTGGGTCTCCAGGTAGAAGTGTTCCTGGCCGCCGATATGCAGGGTGCCCTGGATACGGTTTTTCGCGCTCGCCAGGGCGCTCGCCGAATCACCGCGCTGGTGGGTGTGGCTGTCCAGCACGAAATGTTTATTGCGGAAGGCCTCGACCACATCCAGCACCGGCTCCAGGTCTTCGTATTCGATCACCGCGGCCATGGCCGCCTTGCGTGCGGTTTCCAGGTCGCGGGCGGCGACGGCCAGGACTACCTGGCCGACGAACTGCACGGTGTCGATGGCCAGCAACGGGTCGCCGGGCATCAGCGGGCCGATGTCTTTCAGGCCCGGCACATCCTCGTGGGTGATAACGATACGCACACCCTCGAAGGCGTAGCAGGGCGCGGTGTCGATACTGAGGATCCGGGCGTGGGCGCGGTCGGACATGCGCGCATACAGGTGCAACTGGTTGGGGAATTCCAGGCGATCATCAATGTACTGCGCTTCGCCCGACACATGCTTGGCGGCGCTGTCATGCTTGACGCTACGCCCGACCCCGGACGTCAGGTCCTGGGCAAACAGCGCGGCCATTTCGGCTTGGGTTTTTACCACGGCGTGATGGTTAGACATAAGCGGTCACCCGAGTCTCGATGTGCGGCGTTTGCAGTTCGATGAAGTATTTGCGCAGCAGGTTCTGGGCGCTGAGCAGGCGGTATTCCTTGCTCGCACGGAAGTCCGACAGCGGGGTGAAATCCTCGGCCAGGGCCGCGCAGGCTTTCTCCACGGTGGCGCTGTTCCAGGTGGCGCCGATCAGCAGCGCCTCGCAGTGTTGTGCGCGTTTGGGGGTGGCGGCCATACCACCGAAGGCGACGCGGGCATCGCTGATCACCCCATTGTCGATCTTCAGATTGAAGGCCGCGCAGACTGCCGAGATGTCATCGTCCAGGCGCTTGGAAACCTTGTAGGCGCGAAACAGCGCGTGGCCCTTGGGCACGATGATCTTCTCGATGAACTCACTGTCCTGACGGGCAGTGACGCGGTAGTCGATAAAGTAGTCTTCCAGGGCCAGGGTGCGGCGCACGTTGCCCTTGCACAGCACGATCTGCGCGCCGAGGGCGATCAGCAGCGGCGGCGAGTCACCGATGGGCGAGGCGTTGCCGATATTGCCGCCGAGGGTGCCCTGGTTGCGGATTTGCAGGGAGGCGAAGCGGTGCAGCAGGTCGCCGAAGTCCGGGTACTCGTGGTGCAGCGCGCTGTAGCAGTCGGAGAGGGCGGTGGCGGCGCCGATTTCCAGGCGGTCGTCAAAGGTCTCGATGCGCTTCATGGCTTCAATGTTGCCGACGTAGATCATCACCGGCAGCACGCGGTGGAACTGGGTGACCTCCAGCGCCAGGTCAGTACCGCCGGCCAGCAGCCGGGCTTGGGGGTAGGCGTCGTAGAGGTCGGCCAGGTCGGCGACGGTCAGGGGCACCAGGCAGCGTTTGTCGCCGCTGTTCAGTTCGCCGGTTTGCGTCGGCGCGATGGCCTTGAGGCGGGCGATGGTCTGCGCCTCGCGGCTGTCGAACTGGTCCTGGGGCTTGTTGCAGCAGGCTTGCTCGGCAGCGGCCAGGATCGGCCGGTAGCCGGTGCAGCGGCACAGGTTGCCGGCCAGGGCTTCGTGGGCCTTGGCGTTGTCGGGGGCGTCGCTGTTTTTTTGCAGGGCGAACAGCGACATTACAAAACCGGGGGTGCAGAAACCGCATTGGGAACCATGGCACTCGACCATGGCCTGTTGCACGCTGTGCAGTTGGCCCTGGTGCTTGAGGTCTTCCACGGTGATCAGTTGTTTGCCGTGCAGGGATGAGACAAACGTCAGGCACGAATTGAGGCTGCGATAGCGAATCTGCTCGGCTCCTTGCTCGTCGGTATGCAGCTCGCCGACTACCACGGTGCAGGCACCACAGTCGCCGCTGGCGCAGCCTTCCTTGGTTCCGGATTTGCCCAGGTGCTCACGCAGGTAGTTGAGCACAGTCAGGTTCGGGTCCAGGTCATGCTCGCTACGGAGCTCCTGGTTGATTAAAAACTGGATCACGGAAGGCCTCGCAGACTCATTATTGTTGTTAACCGCTTTGCGCCGAATCTAGTCATGTCTGACTTTTCGGTCAACGATTTTCTGACCAGAAGGTCAAGAAAATGCGATTGCAACACCTTTGATTATGGTTCAGATCCCTGTAACCGCCGTTTTCAGGGGCGCCTGGGCTTTATCGTCTGCTTATTTCATGCCAAATTCGGCGTTGCTGGCTCAGTGATTGCGCTACACTGCCGCCCTTGTACCGATAGCAGATTTTGAAGGGAAAACATGACGTTCAAGGCGCCGGATAGTCTTGCCGAGCAAATCGCTCACCACCTCGCCGAACGCATTATTCGCGGCGATCTCAAGCCTGGGGAGCGGATCCAGGAACAGAAAGTCACGCTGGCGCTCAATGTCAGCCGTGGCTCCGTGCGCGAAGCCTTGCTGATCCTCGAGCGACGGCACCTGATCGCCATCCTGCCGCGCCGTGGCGCCCACGTCACCGAGCTCACCGCGCACAAGGTGCAGAGCCTGTGCACGCTGATGAGCGAGCTGTACATCCTGCTGGGCAATGCGGTCGCCGAAGGCTGGCAGACCCAGGCCGACATGGCGCCCTTCGTGCAGATCCAGCAACGGCTGGTGAGCAATTTCGAGCGCCAGGACATCCGCGCTTTTGTCGAAGAATGCTTCAATGTCATGCGCGCCGCGTACCCCTTTGCCAATAACCCATACCTGCAGGAAACCGTCGAAAATCTGCAACCGGCGATGAACCGCGCCTATTACCTGGCCCTGGATCAACGCAAGGCGTCGATGAGCGAGTACCTGGCGCTGTTCGAGCAACTGCTCGCCGCTGTACTGGCCCGTGATCTGCCGCAGATCCGCCAAGTGCTCTCGGCCTACGGCCAGCGCAGTTGTTCACTGGTTATCGCAGCCCTGGCGGACGCCTAAGCGTGCGGCTCAAGTGCATCAAACTGGCGGGGTTCAAATCCTTCGTCGACCCGACCACGGTGAACTTCCCCAGTAACATGGCGGCAGTGGTCGGGCCCAATGGCTGCGGCAAGTCGAACATCATCGACGCCGTGCGCTGGGTGATGGGCGAGAGCTCGGCGAAAAACCTGCGTGGCGAGTCGATGACCGACGTCATCTTCAATGGCTCCACCAGCCGCAAGCCGGTCAGCCAGGCCAGCATCGAACTGGTGTTCGACAACTCCGACGGTACCCTGGTGGGTGAATACGCCGCCTACGCGGAAATCTCCATCCGCCGCAAAGTGACGCGCGACAGCCAGAACAGTTACTTCCTCAACGGCACCAAGTGCCGGCGCCGCGACATTACCGACATCTTCCTCGGCACCGGCCTGGGCCCGCGCAGCTACTCGATTATCGAGCAGGGCATGATCTCCAAGCTGATCGAAGCCAAGCCCGAGGACCTGCGCAACTTTATCGAGGAAGCGGCCGGCATCTCCAAGTACAAGGAGCGCCGCCGCGAGACCGAAAACCGCATCCGCCGCACCCACGAAAACCTCGCGCGCCTGACCGACCTGCGTGAAGAGCTGGAGCGCCAACTGGAGCGCCTGCACCGCCAGGCCCAGGCCGCCGAGAAATACCAGGAATACAAAGGCGAAGAACGCCAGCTCAAGGCGCAACTCTCGGCGCTGCGCTGGCAGGCCTTGAATGACCAGGTGGGCCAGCGCGAAGCGATTATCGGCACCCAGGAAATCAGCTTCGAAGCCCTGGTGGCCGAGCAGCGCAATGCCGACGCCAGCATCGAACGCCTGCGTGACGGTCACCATGACTTGTCCGAGCGCTTCAACCTGGTGCAGGGCCGCTTCTATTCGGTGGGCGGCGATATTGCGCGGGTCGAGCAGAGCATCCAGCACGGCCAGCAGCGTTTGCGCCAGTTGCAGGATGACCTGAAGGAAGCGGAGCGCGCGCGCCTGGAAACCGAGTCGCACCTGGGCCACGACCGCACCTTGCTGCTGACCCTCGGCGAAGAGCTGGACATGCTCACCCCCGAGCAGGAAATCACCAGCGCCGCCGCCGAAGAGGCCGCCGCCGCCCTGGAAGAATCCGAAACCACCATGCACGGTTGGCAGGAACAGTGGGATGCGTTCAACCTGCGCTCCGCCGAGCCGCGGCGCCAGGCTGAGGTGCAGCAGTCGCGCATCCAGCAACTGGAAACCAGCATGGAACGCCTGGCCGAGCGCCAGCGCCGGGTCCTGGAGGAGCGCGCCTTGCTGGCCGCTGCCCCGGAAGACGCGGCGATCATGGCGCTGAGCGAGCAGCTGGCCGAAAGCGAAATGACGCTCGAAGAGCTGGAAGCCAGCGAAGAACAGCAAGTGGAGCGCCTGGAGCAATTGCGCCAGGAACTGCAGCAAGCGACCCAGGCGCAGCAGCAGGCCCAGGGCGATTTGCAGCGCCTCAACGGGCGCCTGGCCTCCCTTGAAGCCTTGCAGCAGGCGGCACTGGATCCCGGCACGGGCACCGCAGAATGGCTGCGTGACCAGCACCTGGCCGAGCGTCCGCGCCTGGCCGAAGGCTTGAAGGTCGAAGCCGGTTGGGAACTGGCCGTGGAGACCGTGCTTGGCGCGGATCTGCAGGCGGTGCTGGTGGATGACTTTGGCGGGTTTGACCTGGCCGGTTTCACCCAGGGCGACTTGCGTCTGCTCAGCCCGGCAGCCGATGGCACCCGCGTGCCGGGCAGCCTGTTGGATAAAGTCGAGGCGCCGATTGATCTGTCGCCCTGGCTGGGCCAGGTCAAACCGGTGGATTCCCTGGAGCAGGCCCTGGCGTTGCGGGGCCAATTGGCCTCTGGCGAAAGCCTGATCAGCCGCGACGGCTACTGGGTCGGCCGGCACTTTTTGCGGGTGCGCCGCGCCAGTGAAGCCGAAAGCGGCGTATTGGCCCGTGGCCAGGAAATCGTCAACCTGAGTGCCGAGCGTGAAGAGCGCGAGGCGACCCTTGAGTCCCTGGAAACCCAACTGCAAACCCTGCGCGCCACCCAGCGCCAGCAAGAGACCGGCCGCGAACATTTGCGCCGCCTGTTGCAGGACGAAGCGCGCCAGCAGGGCGAACTGAAAGCCCAGCTCTCGGCCAGCAAGGCCAAGGCCGAACAGTTGACCCTGCGCCGTACCCGTCTCGATGAAGAAGTGGCCGAGATGGGCGAACAGCGCGCCCTCGAACATGAACAAGTCGGCGAAGCGCGCCTGCAGTTGCAGGACGCCCTCGACAGCATGGCCCTCGACACCGAGCAGCGCGAACTGCTGCTGGCCCAGCGTGACAGCCTGCGCGAACGCCTCGATCGGGTACGCCAGGAAGCGCGCCAGCACAAGGATCACGCCCACCAGTTGGCGGTGCGCCTGGGCTCGTTGCGCGCTCAGCACGATTCCACGCGCCAGGCCCTGGAGCGCTTGGAGATGCAGTCCGAGCGCCTGACGGAAAAGCGCGAGCAACTGAGTCTCAACCTGGAGGAGGGCGAGGCGCCCCTGGAAGAGCTGCGCTTGAAGCTCGAAGAGTTGCTCGATAAACGCATGAGCGTCGACGTAGAACTCAAGACTGCGCAGATCGCCCTGGAAGACGCCGACCGCGAACTGCGCGACGCAGAAAAGCGCCGAACCCAGGCCGAGCAACAATCACAATTGATCCGCAGCCAGCTCGAACAGCAGCGCATGGAATGGCAGGCCCTGACGGTGCGCCGCAAAACCTTGCAGGATCAGTTGCTGGAAGATGGCTACGACCTGCACGGCGTACTCAATACCTTGACCGCCGAGGCCAACGAGAAAGAAGCCGAAGAAGAACTTGAGCGCATTGCCGCGCGCATTCAGCGACTCGGTGCGATCAACCTCGCCGCCATCGACGAATACCAGCAGCAGTCCGAGCGTAAACGTTACCTGGATGCCCAGAACGCCGATCTGGTGGAAGCCCTGGACACCCTGGAAAACGTCATTCGCAAGATCGACAAGGAAACCCGTAACCGTTTCAAAGATACCTTTGATCAGATTAATGGCGGTTTACAGGCCTTATTCCCAAAAGTTTTCGGCGGTGGCAGCGCTTACTTGGAACTGACGGGCGAAGATCTACTCGATACAGGGGTAACGATCATGGCGCGGCCTCCGGGCAAGAAGAACAGCACCATCCATTTGTTGTCCGGCGGCGAGAAGGCCCTGACCGCATTGGCCCTGGTGTTTGCCATCTTCAAGTTGAACCCGGCGCCGTTCTGCATGCTCGATGAAGTTGACGCGCCGCTGGATGACGCTAACGTTGGACGCTATGCCCGCCTGGTTAAAGAGATGTCCCAGACGGTGCAGTTCATCTATATCACCCACAACAAGATCGCCATGGAAATGGCGGATCAATTGATGGGGGTGACCATGCATGAACCGGGCTGTTCGCGACTGGTGGCGGTGGATGTGGAAGAGGCGATGGCAATGGTGGAAAGTTAGCGCCAAGTTGCTAGCTTCAAGGGGCATGAGTGTCGGCTTGAAGCTTATGATTTGTAGCTTAATTCCTGCGTCAGCCGACACATTTTGCGCCAACTGTGTAAAGTTATCTTTGGTCGTGCTAGTTTAATGTCAATTTTTCGTATGCGTGGGCAAAACGTCAGTCAGAACATAGAGTTGGCGCCACGTTTTAAAGCGGTTTGCACGGTGCTAAACCCCTTATTTTTCAGCATTTTTTATAGAGGCAAGGGATTACATGGAAATCGGTCTGCGCGAGTGGCTGATCGTCATCGGCATTATTGTAATAGCCGGTATTCTTTTTGATGGCTGGCGCCGTATGCGCGGCGGCAAGGGCAAGCTGAAATTCCGTCTGGACCGTAACCTGTCCAATTTGCCCGACGACGACGGCGCTGCCGAGCTGCTGGGGCCGCCCCGTGTCCTGGACACCCATAAAGAGCCGCAGCTGGACGAGCACGACCTGCCGTCGATGAGCGCCCCGGTGCGTGAAGCCCGCGAACCGTCGTCCAAACGTGGCAAGCGCGGCAGCGCTGCTGTGGCCGAGCCGCATCAGGGCGACCTGAACCTCGACGTGGACGAAGGCCCAAGCTTCAGCAGTCGCGATGGTGATTTCCCGGATGAAAGCCCGGCCAAGAGCGCGCCACGTGAGTCCACCAAGGACCAACCGGCAGCTGAAGAAGTGCTGGTGATCAGCGTGATCTGCCGCGACGCGGCCGGTTTCAAGGGCCCGGCGCTGTTGCAGAACATCCTGGAAAGCGGCCTGCGTTTCGGCGAGATGGATATTTTCCACCGTCACGAAAGCATGGCCGGCAACGGTGAAGTACTGTTCTCCATGGCCAACGCGGTCAAGCCGGGCACCTTCGATCTGGACGATATCGACCTGTTCAGCACCCCTGCCGTGAGCTTCTTCCTCGGCCTGCCAGGCCCGCGTCACCCGAAACAGGCGTTCGACGTCATGGTGGCCGCAGCCCGCAAGCTGTCCCAGGAACTCAATGGCGAGCTCAAGGACGACCAGCGCAGCGTGCTGACCGCCCAGACCATCGAACACTACCGTCAGCGCATCGTCGAGTTCGAGCGTCGCGCCCTGACACAGAAACGCTGAGGACGGGTCTTCAGCGTTGTCAGTAGAATTAAGCGCACTAACATATTGAGCAGCTTCGGCTGCTCTTTTGCTTTATGAGAGAACACCCATGACCGCCGCCCACACCCGCATTCTCGAGCTGCGCGCTGAACTGGATCAGCACAACTACCGTTACCACGTCCTCGACGAACCGAGCATTCCGGACGCCGAATACGACCGGCTGTTCCACGAACTCAAGGCGCTGGAAGCCGAGCACCCGGACCTGGTGACTCGCGACTCACCGACGCAGCGGGTTGGCAGTGCGGCGCTGTCGGCCTTTACCCAGGTGCGTCACGAGATCCCGATGCTCAGCCTGGGCAACGCCTTTGATGAAACCACCATGCTGGAGTTTGATCGCCGCGTTACCGAGGGCCTCGACCTGCCGGTGGGCGATCTGTTTGGCGGTGGTGCGGCGGTGGAGTACAGCTGCGAACCCAAGCTCGATGGCCTGGCGGTCAGCCTGCTGTATCAGGATGGCGAGTTGGTACGCGGCGCGACCCGTGGCGACGGCACCACCGGCGAAGACATCAGCGTGAATGTGCGCACCGTGCGCAATATCCCGCTGAAACTGCAGGGCACGGGCTGGCCGGCGACGCTGGAAGTGCGCGGTGAAGTGTTCATGTCCAAGGCCGGTTTCGAGCGTTTGAACGCCACGCAACTGGAAGTCGGCGGCAAGACCTTCGCCAACCCGCGTAACGCGGCGGCGGGCAGCCTGCGCCAACTCGACTCGAAGATCACCGCCAGTCGCCCCCTGGAGTTCTGCTGCTACGGCGTGACCACGGACATCAGCGACACCCATATCGGCAACCTCCAGCAGTTGCAGAAGTGGGGTATGCCCATCAGCCACGAGTTGAAGCTGGCCAAGGGGATTGAGGATTGCCTGGCGTACTACCGCGACATCGGTGAGCGGCGTAACAGCCTGCCCTATGAAATCGACGGTGTGGTGTTCAAGGTCAACAGCATCGCCTACCAGCGCGAATTGGGCTTTCGCGCCCGCGAGCCGCGCTGGGCCATCGCCCATAAGTTTCCGGCGATGGAAGAACTGACTGAATTGCTCGACGTTGAATTCCAGGTCGGCCGCACCGGCGCGGTAACGCCGGTGGCGCGCTTGAAGCCGGTCAAGGTGGCTGGCGTCACCGTATCCAATGCGACATTGCACAACATGGACGAAGTGGCGCGCCTGGGCTTGATGATCGGTGACACCGTGATCATCCGCCGTGCCGGTGATGTGATCCCACAGGTCGTGTCGGTGGTTACCGAGCGTCGCCCGGAAAATGCCCGCGCCGTGCAGATCCCGGAAAGCTGCCCGGTGTGCGGTTCCCATGTGGAGCGCACGCAACTGGTCAAGCGCAGCAAGGGCAAGGAAACCGTCAGCGAAGGCGCGGTGTATCGCTGTGTCGGGCGCCTGGCCTGTGGTGCGCAGCTCAAGCAGGCGATTATCCATTTTGTCTCGCGCCGGGCCATGGATATCGACGGCCTGGGCGACAAGACCATCGAGCAGTTGGTCGATGAGAAACTCATCGGCTCGCCGGCGGACCTGTACAAGCTCAAGTACGAACAGATCATCGACCTGGAAGGCTTCGCCGATGTCTCCAGCAAAAAACTGATCGCCGCCATCGAAAACAGCAAGACCCCAACCCTGGCGCGGTTCATCTACGCCCTGGGTATTCCCGATGTGGGCGAGGAAACCGCCAAGGTCCTGGCGCGTTCCCTGGCGTCCCTGGAGCGTGTGCAGCGGGCGTTGCCGGAAGTGCTGACGTACTTGCCGGATGTGGGCCTGGAAGTGGCGCACGAGATCCACAGCTTCTTTGAAGACGGGCACAACCAGCAGGTGATCGGCGCGCTGCTGTCGCCGGACGAGTGCGCGCTGGTCTTGCAGGACCAGGGTGAGCTGAGTGCCGAGTTCGCTGCCAGTACCACCCTGGGCGGCCTGCTCGACAAGTTGCATGTACCTTCCGTGGGGCCGGGAGCCGCGCAGAAACTGGCGGACAAGTTTGGCTCCCTGGAGGGTGTTATCCAGGCCGATTGGCTGGACATGCGCCAGGCGCTGCCGGAGAAGCAGGCCAAGGCCGTGCGTGAGTTCTTCGATAACCCGGACAATGCCCATCGTGCGCTGGCCATCGAGCAGCAGCTCAAGGACTTCGGCATGCACTGGCAGAGCGAGAAGAAGGTGGTTGAAGGCTTGCCCGAGGCGGGGCATACCTGGGTGCTGACCGGCTCGCTGGAATTGATGAGTCGCGACGTGGCCAAGGCAAAGCTCGAAAGCCTGGGGGCCAAGGTGGCGGGTTCGGTCTCGGCGAAGACCCATTGTGTGGTCGCCGGGCCGGGTGCCGGCTCGAAACTGGCCAAGGCCAGCGAGCTGGGGCTGAAGGTCCTGGACGAAGAGGCTTTTGTCGCCTTCCTGGCCAGCCACAACATTCCCCTCTGATGATCGTTCCCACGCTCTGCGTGGGAATGCATCCCAGCACGCTCCGCGTCCCAACAGCGGACGCAGAGGCCCATGGCGTCATTGCCAGGCAGAACGTGGGAACGATCCTGCGCGGTAAATGATCTAGTCTTGGGCACGCCCCTGGAGAGATCGCCATGTACCGCTTCTTCGAACAGCTCAGTTCGCGCATCGCCGCGCCATTCATGGGCGGGGCTTCGCGCAACAGCAAGGTCTGGCAGTGCCGTTGCGGGCAATCCCTGTTTTTTCGCAACAGCCAATGCCTGGCCTGTTCGGCGCTGTTGGGTTACCTGCCCGAGCAAAGCCGGCTGGCGTCCCTGCAACCGGGGCCGGTGGTCGATACCTGGCTGCAGGACGACAACCTCGACGCCGGCGCCTGGCGCCGCTGCGCCAACCTCGATACCCCAGCGGCCTGCAACTGGCTGATCCCGGCCTACAGCACCGCGCCGCTGTGTGTGGCGTGCAGCCTTAATCGCACCATTCCCGACCTGTCGATTCCGGAGAACCCCGAGCGCTGGCGCAAGGTGGAAACCGCCAAACGCCGGCTGGTGGCGCAATTGATCAGCCTGGGGTTGCAGGTGATCCCCAAAACAGTCGACGAGACCAATGGCCTGGCTTTTGACTTCGTGGGTATCGACCTGACAGGCAAGGCCCCCACCACGGGCCATGCCAATGGCTTGATCACCCTGGATATCAAGGAGGCCGACGACGAGCACCGCGAGAAAATCCGCGTGCAGATGCGCGAGCCGTACCGCACCTTGCTCGGTCATTTCCGCCATGAGGTCGGCCACTACTATTGGGATCGCCTGATCGCCGGCAGTCATTGGTTGCAGCCGTTTCGCAGCCTGTTCGGCGACGAACGCGCCAGTTATACCGACGCCCTCGACCAGCACTACCAGAACGGCCCGCGCCCGGACTGGCAGCAAACCTGCGTCAGCGCTTACGCCACCATGCACCCCTGGGAGGACTGGGCAGAAACCTGGGCCCATTACCTGCACATGATGGACGCGGTCGACACCGCTCTGGGGTTTGGCATGAGCGCACGGGAGATGGACCTGGACTACCAGCCATTTCCCCTCACCACCCTCTATGACCCGCAGCACCCTGGCGGCGCGGCGTTCCTGTCGTTCGTCAACGCCTGGATCGAGCTGGCCGGCATGCTCAACGAACTGTCCCGCAGCATGGGGCAGCCGGATTTCTATCCCTTCGTGCTACCGCCGGCGGTGATTGCCAAGTTGCACTTCATCCACTTGGTGATCCAGGAAGAGGGCGGCCGTGCGGATGAGGTATTGAAAGCCCAATGATCAAAAGGTGCGAGGGTGTTCTTGAGGGCTATGGCAAGTACTTGAACCTCTTGGCTTTTTAATCCTGCGCCAACGGTTGTAACTTCCGATGAGATCGGTACAATGGCCCCGCTTGCCGAGAGGCCAGCGTCGTTATGGTGACCCCATCGGTCCCCCCGCAACGATTACCCGTGAACCTGGTCAGATCCGGAAGGAAGCAGCCACAGCGGGAACATTGTGTGCCGGGGTGTGGCTGGTGGGGTTGCCTCCATAACGCCCCTCGCAACAACCCTCTTGTTATTCCGCTATCCAATTCATCAGAATTTTTTACTTGCCCAGGCCTGATTGCGTCCGGGGCCAGGCTGTCTGTACGCCGCGATTGCTCGCGGCGTTTTCGTGTGTGGCGATCAGCCTTTGTTGCGGTTGAAGAACTTGCGTGCGCCTGCCAGCAATGCCACCACGCCAATCACCAGAAACTTCTTGGCGGCCAGCAGGAAGATGCCGATCTTGGCAAACAGCCCGGCCTTGCCGGCAATCCCGCCAGCGACCAGCGCGGCCAGGCCATAAGAGGCCAGCTTGTCGGTGCTTGGGTTGTAGTCGGTGTAGAGGTTGCCGTCGGTGAAGTTGGTGAAGGCCAGGACCTTGGGCAGTTCCTGCTTGATGGTGGGCAGGTCGGCCATGGCGGCGACGGCGTTGAGTTCCAGCACGCCCTCGCGGCCCAGCACGCGGATGCTGTAGTTGAGGGTGTTCTGCTCGGCGTCGTCGGCTTTCAGTTCCCGGGCCCAGTACATCTTGTGGGACGGTTGATCGTAGTGCGGCGGTTCGGCCCAGCCCAGCAGGTGCAGGCCGGCATAGCCTTGCTTCTGGCGTTCCTGATTGTCCTCGGCATCGTCTTCCTGCATTTGTTTGAGCAGTTCGGTGTAGTCGATTTTTGCCGCATCTTCGTCGGAAATATGCCCGTCGTCCTTGTAGCTGACAATCACGCCCCAGCCGCGTGCCGACAGTGGGCTGACGGCCTTGGGCACGATCATGCCCAGGGTGTTGAAGCCCGGCGGGTTGCCCCAGCCGTCGGTGAGCAGACGTTCGGTGTCGTTGGGGTCCAGGTAATAGAACTCGTCGTTGAGCTTGAGCGTAGCGATGCCGCCGGGCAGGGTGACGGTGCCGGTTTGCTGCTTGAGGGAGGCGAGGAAGTGCTCGGCGGTTTCGGCGGGCGCGCTGGCTTCGACAGGCGCCGGGGCTGCGGTGGCATAGACCGGTGCGGCAGGCAGGCTCAAGGCGGCTGCCGCCACCAGCAGGCGGAGGTAGTTCATGGTAGTCCCTTACATTTTGAAATAACTTCGCGAGAGGATACCGAATCTGCCTGGGCCGCGCGAGTATGCTGGCAAAAGGCGTGGCCCAGCGCCTGCCAGGAGAGGGGCTGTCCGGTCGGATCATGTCAGTAGGCAAAGAGCAAAGAACAGGCGACGTCAGTGGCCTGCTCTTTTTTATGTCGTACGAGCTCTAAGGCTTGGACAAGGCCTGGTCTACCGCCGCTATCAGCTTTCCCAGATCCTTCGGGGTGGCTTTATGAATGACACCGAACAGATAAGCGCGCTGTTCTTCCTCATCGCCCAGATCGGCAAAAAAGACTTTCAGCTTCACTCCCAAGGCCTCCGCAAA
Organism: Pseudomonas sp. WS 5411; assembly: GCF_012985595.1. Classification (NCBI taxonomy): domain Bacteria; kingdom Pseudomonadati; phylum Pseudomonadota; class Gammaproteobacteria; order Pseudomonadales; family Pseudomonadaceae; genus Pseudomonas; species Pseudomonas sp. WS 5411. The sequence goes on along the minus strand of NZ_JAARMC010000008.1, from coordinate 111,689 downwards.
CAAGAACAGAGCGTCAACGCTGGGTGTATAGGTGCCGGTTTCGAAGCGGCTAATGGTTTTAGGGTCAAAACCGGTTTTCTCACCTAGTTCAGCCTGAGTAAGCCCCGCTACCTTTCGGTAGCGTCTGATGGCTGGACCCAAACTTGAAATTTGCATCGCTCAATTCCCATTTAGAATCAAGAACTTAACGATAAATATTGGCATTAGACAACGGCACGCACCATCACCTTTTCTTGCAAAATGTGATGTAATTCGTAGAATCGGCGTTTAGGACAAGTATTTGGCGGTGTCGTTTCACAGGGCACCTTTATGAAACAGGAAATCATTGCTTTCTCCTCACTTTCATAAAGGTAGTTGCAAAACAGTTGCTTGGCCGCAGCGCCAGGCTCGCTCTTGCGCGCCCACGCAACCCCCGTCTTTCACACCAGACGCTCGAATTAAAGCCTAGTTGATCTTCGCTAAACCGAAGGTCAGGTGCTGGGCAAAACCTGGTTTGGCCGCCCAATGGCGCCAGCCAGCCGATTGACGGTTTACCCGTCTGGAAATACCCCTCCATCTGCAGGATCTATCCGATCCTGAGCAGGTGGATCGAATGCTGTCCATGGAGCTTTAAAGTGCGCGTCAATTTGCCGGTCACCACAGTTGAACAGACTTTCGGGGAGCAGCAACGGCTCATTTCCGCAACTGACATCAATAGCCACATTACTTACTGCAATGCCGAGTTTGCCGCCATGAGCGGCTTCACCCAGGCTGAACTGATAGGCAGTACCCACAATCTGGTGCGCCACCCGGACATGCCGCCCGCGGTCTTTGAGCTGATGTGGCGCTACCTCAAGGCCGGCCAGAGCTGGATGGGCGTGGTCAAGAACCGCTGCAAAAACGGCAACTTCTATTGGGTCAGCGCCTATGTGACGCCGATCCTCGAAGACGGTCGCCTGGTAGGTTATGAGTCGGTGCGGGTCAAGCCGACGCGCGAGCAGGTGCGGCGTGCCGAAGCGCTCTACGCACGTTTGCGTGCCGGGCGTTCGGCGGTTTCGCCGTTGCAGCGCCTGGGCCAGGTCGGCAATGCCCTGGCCGTTCCCGCCCTGGCGGCAGTGCTCGCTGGCGGGGCGATGCAATGGTTGCCGGGCGGGTGGGCGCAGGCCTCTGTCGCGCTGCTGTTTCTCGGCCTCGGCGCCTGGGCGCACCTGCGTCTGGGGCGGCAGCTCAAGCAGATTGTCGAGCACACGCCCAATACCTTTTCCGACCCTATCAGCGCCATGACCTACAGCGATGCGCTGGGCCCGGCTGCGCAACTGGAAATGATCCTGATCAGCGAAGAGGCGCGCTTGAAAACCGCGCTCACGCGTCTGAGCGACCTGGCCACCCAGATGGCCGAGGCTGCTGCTCATTCCAGCATGTTATCGGGCACCACCGAGTCGGCGCTGCTGGAGCAACGCGCGGAAACCGATATGACCGCCGCCGCCATGACCGAAATGGCCGCGTCCATCGCCGAAGTGGCAACCCATGTCCAGCAGACCGCCAGCGAAGCCCGCACCGCCAATGACCTGGCTGAGCAGGGCAGCCATGTTGTCGGCACCACACGCGAGGCGATTCAACTGCTGGCCAGCACTGTCACCCAGATCAACCAGGCGGTGGGCCATCTGGCCGACCAGACCCAGGAAATCCGTGTGGCCGCGAGCATGATCCAGGCCATCGCCGACCAGACCAACCTGCTGGCCCTGAATGCTGCTATCGAAGCGGCGCGGGCCGGCGAGCAAGGTCGTGGCTTTGCTGTGGTGGCCGATGAAGTGCGGGCGCTGGCGGGCAAGACCCGACAGTCGACCGAGCAGATCCAGGGCATTATCCAGAGTTTGCGCGCCGGGGCCGATCAGGCGGTGGACATTGCCAGCACCGGTATTCAAGAGGCCGAGCAAGGCGTGCAGCAGGTACTGCAAGCGCAACAGGCACTGCTGGGCATTCGCCAGGCGGTGGAACGCATTACCGGCATGAGTCAGCAAATGGCTGCAGCCTCACAGGAACAATCCCACGTCGCAGAGGATGTTTCACAACAGATCAATAACGTCGCGGCCACGGTACAAAAGACAGCGGGCAACGCCAACGCTGCAGTCACCCGGGGCCGGGAACTTGAAAGCATCTCTTCCGGGTTGCGTGCCCTGGTCGAGCGGTTTAACCGCTAGCCACCTAGAGCCACATTCATGGATGAGAAATACCGCAGGGCCGTGGATGCCGCCGCCATTTTCTCCGAGACAGACCTCACCGGCCGCATCACCTACGTCAACGACCAATTCTGCGGCATGTCCGGCTACAGCCGCGACGAGTTGCTGGGGCGTAACCACCGGATCCTCAGCTCCGGATTGCACCCTGCCGGGTTTTTCCAGGGCATGTGGCGCACCATCACCGAAGGCCGGGTCTGGCGCGGGGAAATCTGTAACCGCGCCAAGGATGGCTCGTTGTATTGGGTCGATAGCACCATGGTGCCGCTGGTCGATCAGCGTACCGGGAAGGTGCAGAAGTACGTGTCGATTCGTTTTGACGTCAGCGAAAAGCGTCAGTTGCTGCAGACCCTGCAATGGCGGGTCGGTCACGATGTGCTGACCGGGCTGCCCAATCGCGCTTACCTCTCCGAATTGCTCGTGCAGTCCCTGGAGTTTTCCCGCAACGAGCAAATCCCCCTGGCGGTGTGCATGCTCGACCTGGATGGCTTCAAGGCCGTCAACGACGGCTATGGGCATGCCAGTGGCGACTTGTTGCTGGTGGAGGTTGCGCGTCGCCTGCGTGAGATCATTCGTGGCGAAGATGTGGTCGCCAGGCTGGCCGGTGACGAGTTTGTACTGATCCTGCGCTACGTGCGCGATGCCGATGAGCTTAACGGCGCGCTGCGGCGGATCCTCACGGCCATCTCCGAGCCGTATTCGATCCAGGGCGCGCAGATCAACGTGTTTGCCAGTATCGGTGTGACCTTGTTCCCCCTGGACGATGAGGACGCCGATACGTTGCTGCGCCATGCCGACCAGGCCATGTATGTGGCCAAGCAAAGTGGCCGCAACCGCTACCAGCTATTTGACGTGTCCCTGGAGCAGGAGGTCAAGGCCACCCACCAGACGGTCCAGCAGATTCGCCAGGCCCTGGCGGCGGGGGAGTTGTGCCTGCACTTCCACCCCAAGATCAACCTGCGCCAAGGCCAGGTGGTGGGGTTTGAAGCGTTGCTGCGCTGGCAGCATCCGATGCGCGGGTTGGTGGCGCCCAAGGATTTCCTGTCGTTGATCGAGCAGACCGACCTGATCGTGGATGTCGGCGAGTGGGTGATGGATCAGGTGCTGGCGCAGATGCGCCAGTGGCAGGAGGCTGGGCACTGCTGGCCGGTCAGCGTGAACATCGCGGCCCGGCATTTCCAGCGTGCGGATTTTGTCGAGCGCCTGCAGCAACTGCTGGCCCAGCATCCCGATGTCGCGCCACACATGCTTGATCTGGAAATTGCCGAATCGGTGGCCATCGACCATATCCAGCGGGTCACCGAGCACCTGGCGGCGTGTCAGGCGCTGGGGGTGCGGTTTTCCCTGGATGATTTCGGCACCGGCTATTCCTCCCTCAGCTACCTCAAGCGCCTGCCGACCCAGACCATCAAGATCGACAAGTCGTTTGTGCGTGACATCCTGCACGACAAGGACGACCTGGCCTTGACCCAGGCGGTGATCGGCCTGGCCCGGGCATTTGGCCGCGAAGTCATCGCCGAGGGCCTGGAAACCCTTGAACATGGCCAGTTGCTGCTGCGCATGGGCTGCGAAGTGGCCCAGGGTTATTACTTCGCCCAGCCCATGCCGGCTGACGAGGTGCCGGCCTGGGCCGCCGGGTTTGACCTGCTCAACTACGGTGCGGGCGACGATTGAGGCGGGCGCTCGCGGTCGCCGGTGTAGAGCCTGATGATGTCGTCAATCTCCCCCGACATCTTCATGCGCAGCAATGTGCGCAAAATTTGCTGCACGGGCAGGGCTGGGTCGTTACGCACGTAGCAGCCCAGGCTCTGCTCATCGATCACGGCCACTACGTGCAGCCTGCGGCCCACGGGTAGCCGCTGATTGAAGCGCTCCAGGGCCCATTCGTTGGTGACGGCATACTTGAAGCGTCCCGCCACCAGCTTGTGCAGCACTTGCTCTTCGCTGCGGGCGTCGTCGCGCTGCAGTTGGCCGTTGGCGAACAGCGGCTCGAGGGTCGGGTAGCTGTAGTTGAGCACGGTGCCGATATTCTGCGCAGCCAGCTTCGCCACATTCACCGACAGCGGCGGGACGTGGGCGCTGACCAGCACATTACGCTGCACCAGCAAGGGGATGCTCCAGACATAATCGCCGGACAGGTTACCCAGCCACGCCTGTGCGACGTAGCAGCGCACATCAACCTCGCCATGCTCCATGGCTGGGGCGATGCGGGCTCGGGCCAGTACCTGGAACTGCGCCGGATGGCCAACCTGGGTGGCCAGGCTCAACATCAGGTCATACAAAATGCCCTGGGTCGGCTGGCCGGCCTCGATCTGCACCAGGGGCATGGCCCAGCTGTCGGAAATGGCGAAGCGCAACGGGGCGGGTGCCGCCAGGCTCAGTGTGGTGATCATCCATAAAGCGCCCAGGACTACGCGCATAAACTCTCCGAGATCAGCCCTTGGGAGGGGAGGTCACTACCAGCTTAGTCAGATTAGGCGAGCGTGCCGGATGCAATTTCGCCCCTGCTCCGCTAGCATTACCGGCTTCCGCTTCCCAGTTGCGACGGTTTTCGATGAGTTATCAGGTTCTTGCACGTAAATGGCGTCCGCGCTCGTTCCGCGAAATGGTCGGCCAGACCCATGTGCTCAAGGCTCTGATCAATGCCTTGGACAGCCAGCGGCTGCACCACGCCTACCTGTTCACCGGCACTCGCGGGGTGGGCAAGACCACCATTGCGCGGATCATTGCCAAGTGCCTGAACTGTGAGACAGGCATCACCTCCACACCTTGCGGCACCTGCTCGGTGTGCCGGGAGATCGACGAGGGGCGCTTTGTCGACCTGATCGAGATCGACGCCGCGAGCCGCACCAAGGTCGAGGACACCCGCGAACTGCTCGACAACGTGCAGTACGCCCCCAGCCGTGGCCGCTTCAAGGTCTACCTGATCGACGAAGTGCACATGCTTTCCAGCCACTCCTTCAACGCCCTGTTGAAGACCCTGGAGGAGCCGCCGCCCTACGTTAAATTCATCCTGGCCACCACCGACCCGCAGAAACTTCCTGCAACGATTTTGTCGCGGTGCCTGCAGTTCTCCCTGAAGAACATGACCCCCGAGCGGGTGGTCGAGCATTTGACCCACGTGCTGGGTGTGGAGAACGTGCCGTTCGAAGACGACGCACTGTGGCTGCTGGGCCGCGCCGCCGATGGTTCGATGCGCGACGCCATGAGCCTGACCGACCAGGCCATTGCCTTCGGTGAAGGCAAAGTGATGGCCGCCGATGTGCGCGCCATGCTCGGCACCCTCGATCACGGGCAAGTGTTTGACGTGCTGCATGCGTTGATCGAAGGCGATGCCAAGGCGCTGCTCGAAGCCGTGCGCCATTTGTCGGAGCAAGGCCCGGACTGGAATGGCGTGCTCTCGGAAATTCTCAACGTGCTGCACCGCGTCGCTATCGCCCAGGCGCTGCCTGAAGGGGTCGATAACGGCCACGGCGACCGCGACCGCGTGTTGGCCCTGGCCCAGGCGTTGCCGGCCGAAGATGTGCAGTTCTACTACCAGATGGGCCTGATCGGGCGCCGAGACCTGCCCTTGGCCCCGGACCCGCGTGGCGGCTTTGAAATGGTCATGCTGCGCATGCTGGCGTTCCGCCCGGCGGACACCGCCGATGCGCCGAGACAGCCGCTAAAGCCAGTAGGGATCAGCCAGGCCACAGTTGATTCCGCCAAACCAGTGGCTGGCGCGGCGGTCGTCGCGCCAGTGATCGCGCCGGAACCTGTGGCAGTCACTGCCGCCCCGGTCGCGGTTGAGCCGGTGGCGCCTGTAGCGGTGCCGGAGCCGGTTGCCGAGCCTGAGCCCGCGCCTGTGGTCGATCTGCCCTGGAACGACCCGGTAGAGGCCGTGGCCGAGCAGGAGCCTGCAGTCGAGGCCGTGCTGGAAACCACCAGCGAGCAGCCCGAGCTCACGCCCATGCCCACGCCGACCCCCGACAGCGTAGTGCCGGACGCGCCGGAATGGGTCGCCGCCCCCGTGCCCGAGCCGACCATCGCCGAAGTGGACGCCGCTACCCCCGGCATCGACCTGGATGACGAACCGCCGCTGGACGAAGATTACATCGAGCCGGACATGGATTCGGCCTACAGCTACCTGGACGACCTGGCCAGCGAACACACCGCCGAGCCCGCGCCGGAGCCCGAGGCAGAACCTGCCGCGATGCCGGCCACCGGCCTCGCCCTGCAATGGCTGGAGCTGTTCCCGAAATTGCCGATCTCCGGCATGACCGGGAGCATCGCCGCCAACTGCACGCTGATTGCCGTCGATGGCGATCACTGGCTGTTGCACCTGGACCCGGCCCACAGTGCCCTGTTCAACGCGACCCAGCAGCGCCGCCTCAACGACGCCCTGAATCAGTTCCACGAACGCACCCTGACGGTGACCATCGAGCTGATCAAGCCCGAGCAGGAAACCCCGGCCCAGGCCGCCACCCGTCGCCGGCTCAACCGCCAGCGCGAGGCCGAGGAGTCGATCCAGGCCGATCCGCTGATCCAGCAGATGATGGAGCAGTTTGGCGCGGTGGTGCGACACGATACTATTGAACCTGTCGAAGCCCAGGCTGCAGCGGGCTGATAATTGCAGGCGCCGTGCCTTGAGGCTCGGCGCCGTATTGATCCACGTACTTTTGAGGTGATTCCCATGATGAAAGGTGGCATGGCCGGCCTGATGAAGCAGGCGCAGCAGATGCAGGAAAAAATGGCCAAGATGCAGGAAGAACTGGCCAACGCCGAAGTCACCGGTAAAGCCGGTGGCGATATGGTCAGCGTGGTGATGACCGGTCGTCACGACATCAAGCGTGTGAGCATCGACCCAAGCGTATTGCCGGGCATTGGCGAAGACGACCTGGAAATGCTCGAAGCCTTGTTCGCTGCGGCCGTCAACGACGCCGTGCGCAAGATCGAAGCCAACAGCCAGGACAAAATGTCCGGCGTGACCGCGGGCATGCAACTGCCGCCGGGCATGAAGCTGCCGTTCTGATCGACTCGCGCGACTGCAAAAATGCCAGGCATCGTGCCTGGCATTTTTGTTTGTGTCGGGCACAATCGAACGTCAGCCTTGCAATAGCTGTCTGCACTCTATACCGCTGAATTCAATCACCGATATAAAGGAGCCCCGCTGATGACCGAAGCCATGACCCTTAACCAGCGCATCGTCCTGGTATCCCGCCCGCAGGGTGCGCCCGTGCCGGAAAACTTCCGCCTGGAGCGCGTAGCGCTGCCAGACCTGGCAGATGGCCAGGTTCTGCTCAAGACCCTGTTCCTGTCCCTTGACCCCTATATGCGTGGGCGCATGAGTGACGCGCCGTCCTACGCCGCGCCGGTAGAAATCGGCGAGGTGATGACCGGCGGTGCTGTGAGCCGCATCGAACAGTCGCGCAACCCCAAGTTCGAGGTGGGCGACCTGGTAGTCGGCGCCACCGGCTGGCAAAGCCATAGCATCAGCGACGGACGCAACCTGATGCCGGTGCCCAAGGGCCTGCCGAGCCCGTCCATGGCCCTGGGTGTGCTGGGCATGCCCGGCATGACGGCCTACATGGGCCTGATGGATATCGGCCAACCCAAGGCCGGGGAAACCCTGGTGGTGGCGGCGGCCTCCGGTGCGGTGGGCTCGGTGGTCGGCCAGGTGGCCAAGCTCAAGGGCCTGCGGGTGGTCGGCGTGGCCGGCGGTGCGGACAAGTGCCGTTATGTGGTGGAGGAGCTGGGGTTTGACGCGTGCATCGACCACAAGAGCGCGGACTTTGCCGAAGAGCTGGCCCAGGCCTGCGACAAAGGGGTGGATATCTATTATGAAAACGTCGGCGGCAAGGTCTTCGACGCTGTGCTGCCCTTGCTCAATCCCAAGGCACGGATCCCCCTGTGTGGCCTGATTGCCGGCTACAACGCCCATGAGGCGCCCACCGGCCCTGATCGCCTGCCAGCGCTGCAACGCACCCTGTTGACCAAGCGCGTGCGTATCCAGGGGTTTATCGTGTTCGACGACTATGGCGACCGCCACCCGGAATTTATCAGCGCCATGGCGCCCTGGGTGCGGGACGGCAAGGTCAAGTTCCGCGAAGACGTGGTCGATGGTCTGGAGCAGGCTCCCGAGGCCTTTATCGGCCTGTTGGAAGGGCGCAACTTCGGCAAGTTGGTCGTGCGTATTTGACGCTTATCCGAGGCGCGGGTATAAACCGCGTCTCGTTGTTTTGTCGGACCTTTGCCCCATGAGCTTCAGCCCTCTGATTCGTCAACTGATCGACGCCCTGCGCACCTTGCCGGGCGTGGGCCAGAAAACCGCCCAGCGCATGGCGCTGCAACTGCTGGAGCGTGACCGCAGCGGTGGCTCGCGACTGGCCCAGGCCTTGAGCCAGGCCATGGACGGTGTGGGCCATTGCCGCCAGTGCCGCACCCTCACCGAAGAAGAACTGTGCCCGCAATGCGCCGACCCCCGTCGCGACGACACGCTGCTGTGCGTGGTCGAAGGGCCGATGGACGTCTACGCGGTGGAGCAGACCGGCTATCGCGGGCGCTACTTCGTGCTCAAGGGCCACCTGTCGCCGCTCGACGGCCTGGGGCCGGAGGCCATTGGTATCCCGCAGTTGGTGGCGCGCATTGAAGGGCAGGGTACCTTTACCGAGGTGATTCTGGCCACCAACCCGACGGTGGAAGGGGAAGCCACGGCGCATTACATCGCCCAACTGTTGACCAACAAAGGCTTGATCACCTCGCGCATCGCCCATGGCGTGCCGTTGGGTGGCGAGCTGGAACTGGTGGACGGCGGCACCCTGGCGCACTCGTTTGCCGGGCGTAAACCTATCGCGCTCTAAGCCCAATATCCTCTGGCACGCCGGCTTGTGTGGGAGCTGGCTTGCCTGCGATGGCATCGCCTCGGTCCTCCTGATACACCGCAGTGCCTGCATCGCAGGCAAGCCCGCTCCTACATGGGTTCTGCGTTCGGCTTGATAACCAAGCAAGCGCTTGGTAAGTTCGCTCCATCTCTGCATGGAGCTTGCCGATGTCTGCCTACCAGGAATATTTCGACCCCAGTCACCAATTGGTCCGCGACAGCGTGCGCCGTTTTGTCGAGCGCGAGATTCTGCCGGGCATCGAGCAATGGGAGGAGGCCGAACACTTCCCCCGCGAGCTGTACCTCAAGGCCGGCGCGGCGGGGATTCTCGGCATTGGCTACCCTGAAGCCCTGGGCGGCAGCCATGAGGGCGACCTGTTCGCCAAGGTCGCCGCCAGCGAAGAGCTGATGCGTTGTGGCTCCGGTGGTGTAGTGGCGGGGCTGGGCTCGCTGGATATCGGCCTGCCGCCCGTCGTCAAATGGGCGCGCCCCGTAGTGCGCGAGCGCGTGGCCCCGCAGGTGCTGTCCGGTGAGAAGATCATGGCCCTGGCCGTCACCGAGCCCGGTGGCGGCTCCGACGTGGCCAGCCTGCAAACCCGTGCGGTGCGCGATGGCGATTGTTATCGGGTCAGTGGCAGCAAGACTTTTATCACCAGTGGCGCACGCGCCGACTACTACACCGTCGCCGTGCGTACCGGCGGGCCTGGCTTTGCCGGCATCAGCCTGTTATTGATCGAGAAGGACACGCCTGGCTTCACCGTCGGCCAGCCGCTGAAGAAGATGGGCTGGTGGGCGTCGGACACTGCCGAGCTGTTCTTCGATGATTGCCAGGTGCCGGTGGGTAATCTGATCGGCGGCGAAAACATGGGCTTTGCCTGCATCATGGGCAACTTCCAGAGCGAGCGCCTGGCCCTGGCATTAATGGCCAATATGACCGCGCAGATGGCCCTCGAAGAGAGCCTGAAGTGGGCTGCGCAGCGGCAGGCCTTTGGCAAGCCGATTGGCAAGTTCCAGGTGCTCAAGCACCGCCTGGCGGAGATGGCCACGGCGGTCGAGGTTTCCCGCGAGTTCACTTACCGCCAGGCGGCGAAGATGGCGGCGGGCAAGAGCGTGATCAAGGAGATCTCCATGGCCAAGAACCTGGCCACCGACACCGCCGACCGCGTGACGTATGACGCGGTGCAGATCCTGGGTGGCCTGGGCTATATGCGCGGCAGCCTGGTGGAGCGGCTATACCGCGACAATCGGATTTTGTCGATTGGCGGCGGGACCCGGGAGGTGATGAATGAAATCATCAGTAAGCAGATGGGCTTGTGATTGAGGGGGCTCCCACCTTTGAATGGGTTCACAAATCAAAATGTGGGCTTGCCCGCGATGAAGCCCACAAGACCCGCGCAAATTACCGCTCAGTCAACCCAAACTGCGTCAAACAGAACGTAGGGATCCCCATATCCTCCAGACGCTGCGAGCCGCCCAACTCCGGCAGGTCAATAATCGCCGCCGCCTCAAAAATCCGCGCGCCCATGCGCCGCGTCAGGTTCGCTGCAGCAATCAAGGTGCCACCGGTGGCGATCAAATCATCGAACATCAACACCGAGTCGCCTTCACACAGGCTGTCGGCGTGCACTTCGAGGAAGGCTTCGCCATATTCGGTCTGATAGCCCTCGGACAGCACGTCCGCTGGCAGCTTGCCTTGCTTGCGGAACAGGATCAGCGGCTTGTTCAGTTGGTAGGCAATCACCGATCCGATCAAAAAGCCCCGGGCGTCCATCGCGCCGATATGGCTGAACTCGGCTTCGACGTAGCGGTGGATAAAGGTGTCGGCCACCAGGCGCATGGCCTTGGGCGACTGGAACAGCGGCGTGATATCACGAAAGATCACCCCAGGCTTGGGGAAGTCGATGACGGGGCGAATCAGGGATTTGATGTCGAAGGCGTCGAAAGTCATCGTTGGGAGTCCTGGGCGCAAAGACCCAGCAGTATACCTGCGGCCTCGCCGGTTGGCTTGGCCACAAGTGTCGCGCCCCTCGTGCGCCGATCAGCCGTCGAGGGAGCCGCCGGCCAGTGCGCAGAGCTGGATCGGGTCGAGGATGTGCACTTCCTTGCCCTCGGCGGCAATCAGTTCGTTCTGCTGGAAGCGCGTGAACACCCGGGACACGGTTTCTACCGCCAGGCCCAGGTAATTGCCGATTTCGTTGCGCGACATGCTCAGGCGGAACTGATTGGCCGAGAAACCACGGGCGCGGAAGCGCGCCGACAGGTTGACCAGGAAGGTGGCAATCCGTTCGTCGGCGGTTTTCTTCGACAGCAACAGCATCATTTGCTGGTCGTCACGGATTTCCCGGCTCATCACGCGCATCAACTGGCGGCGCAACTGCGGCAATTGCAGGGCCAGTTCATCCAGGCGTTCGAAGGGAATCTCGCACACCGACGTGGTTTCCAGGGCCTGGGCCGACACCGGGTGGATCTCGGTGTCCATGCCCGACAGGCCAACCAGCTCGCTGGGCAGGTGGAAGCCGGTGATCTGCTCTTCGCCGCTATCGCTCAGGCTGAACGTCTTCAAGGCGCCCGAGCGTACTGCATAGACGGAATCGAACTTGTCACCCTGGCGAAACAGAAACTCGCCTTTCTTCAGTGGGCGACCACGTTTAACGATTTCGTCCAGCGCATCCATGTCTTCCAGATTCAGCGAAAGTGGCAAGCAGAGGGGAGCCAGGCTGCAATCCTTGCAGTGAGCCTGGCTATGAGCGCGCAGTTTAACTGGCTCGGACATTTCTTAAATCCTTGTGGGAAAACACACATAAGACGTAAGGGTACCGCACTGAGGGACTATCAAGCCAGCCTGTACAAAAAACCGGCAGAGGTATAAAGGTTTTTACCCGGTGGCCGATGAACTGCTAACGACAATGAGCTTGGAGGCTCACGATATGCTTTCCATCGACGGCAATCTTCCGTCCCGCACCACTGTGCCGACGCTGCTTGAATCGAAAAAAACCAGCACCGTGGGCGCCGGTACCGAATCAACGGCGCTGGGTGAAACCCAGCCTGCCGAAGGCGTGAGCGTGACCTTTTCCGGTGCGTCGCTGAAGGCTGCCAGCGCCGAGAAGACGGCCAACGATGATATCGAAGAAAGCGGGCTGGACGAGAACGTGCAGAAACTGCTGAAAATGATTCGCCAGTTGAAGCAGCAGATCGCGGAAAAGATGGCAGAGATGTCGGCGATCATGTCCGACAAGCGCCTCAGCCCGGAGCAGGTCCTGGCGAAACTGAGCGGCGTGCAATCGGCGCTGGGCGGCTTGCAAGCCTCGCTGACCGGCGCCTATGCGTCGTTGAGCGAAGCGATGAAGAACCTGAGCGCCGAAGACGCGGTGAAGGCCGCCTCGTTGATGGCCAAGTAACCCGGCTCAGATCACCCGTGAAAAGCGCTGCCTATTCTGTTGCTCCAGATAGGCATCGAACACCATGCACACCGAGCGCACCAACAGGCGCCCGGCTGGCAGCACCCGGATTCCCTTGGCGTCGAGTTCGATCAGGCCGTCACTGGCCATTACTTCGAGTTGCGGCCAGAGCTCGGCGAAATAACCGCGAAAATCCACGGTGAAGGCCTGCTCGATGCTGTCGAAGTCCAGGCTGAAGTGACAGATCAGCTGTTGGATCACCGCCCCTCGTAAACGATCGTCCGCCTTGCACAGCAGGCCGCGACTGGTGGCCAGTTGCGCGCCGGCCAGGGCATTCTGGTAATGACTCAGGTCGCTGCTGTTCTGGCAGTACAAGTCACCAATCTGACTGATGGCCGAAACGCCGAGCCCGATCAAATCGCAGTGACCGTGGGTGGTGTAGCCCTGGAAATTGCGTTGCAGGGTGCCCTCTTCCTGGGCGATGGCCAGTTCGTCGTCGGGCAGGGCGAAGTGGTCCATGCCGATGTAGGTGTAGCCAGCGGCTGTCAGCTGCTCGATGGTTTCCTGCAGCATCTGCAACTTGACGGCGGGGGCCGGCAGGTCTTCGCTGTTGATCCGCCGCTGGGGCAGGAAGCGTTCCGGCAGGTGGGCATAGTTGAATACGGACAGGCGGTCGGGTTGCAGGCTGATGACTTCGGCCACCGTGTGGGCGAAGTGCTCGGGGGTCTGCTTGGGCAGGCCGTAGATCAGGTCAATGTTGATTGAGCGAAACTGCAGGGTGCGCGCGGCATCAATCACCGCGCGGGTCTCTTCCAGGCTTTGCAGGCGATTGACCGCCCGTTGCACCTCGGGGTCCAGGTCCTGCACGCCGATGCTCACACGGTTAAAGCCCAGTTCACGCAACAGGCCCATGGTGGCCCAGTCGGCTTCCCGTGGGTCGATCTCAATGCCGTAGTCGCCGGAATCGTCATCCAGCAGGTTGAAGTGTTGGCGCAGTTGCGCCATCAGTTGGCGCAATTCGTCGTGGCTGAGAAAGGTCGGGGTGCCGCCGCCAAAATGCAGCTGTTGCACCTGTTGGTGGGGGTCCAGGTGGCAGGCCACCAGTTGAATCTCTTGCTCCAGGCGCTGCAGGTAGGCCTGGGCGCGACCGCGGTCCTTGGTGATGACTTTGTTGCAGGCGCAGTAGTAGCAGATGTTCGCGCAGAACGGCACGTGCACATACAGCGACAGCGGGCGCACGGCCTTGCGGCTGTCGCGCAGGGCGTGCAGCAGGTCAAAGGTGCCGACCTGGCTGGTGAATTGTACGGCGGTGGGGTAGGAGGTGTAGCGCGGTCCTGCCAGGTCGTAGCGATGAATCAGATCAGTGTCCCAACGAATGGCGTCGAGCATGCGGGCGTTCCCCGGATTGGCTAGTGGGCCGAGTCTAGGGGCATGGCTGGGCGGTCATCTTGATTTGTATCAACGGGGAGCGGCGCTATGCCACATGGCCTTTTAGTGGCCCATCAGCCAGTGCTGATGGGGCCCGGGTAGGGTCCAGATACCGAACACAATCACCAGCAGGCCGCCGGCCATGCGCACACTGCGCTTGCGTAACAGCGCGGTGACGCGCTCCGCCGCCAGCCCGGTGGCGAGCAGTACCGGCCAGGTGCCGAGGCCAAAAGCGAGCATCAGCAACCCGCTGTCCACGGCGTTGCCCTGGCTGGCCGCCCACAACAAGGTGCTGTAGACCAGGCCGCACGGCAACCAGCCCCACAGCGCGCCCAGCAGCAGGGCGCGGGGCAGGCTGGACACCGGTAGCAAACGGTTGGCAAACGGCTGGATATGCCGCCACAGGCCGCGCCCGAGGCTTTCGATACGGGTCAGGCCGCTCCACCAGCCGGCCAGGTACAAGCCCATGCTGATCAGTAGCAGGCCGGCCAGGATGCGCATGAACATCGCCGCCGGGCTGTTGGCCACGGCCCAGCCGGCCAGGCCGATCAATACGCCGGCGGCGGCATAGCTGAGGATGCGTCCCAGGTTGTACGCCAGCAGCAGGCGAAACCGCCGGCTGCGCTGTTCCGGGGGGATGGCCAGGGTCAATGCGCCCATCAGGCCACCGCACATCCCCAGGCAATGGCCGCCGCCCAGCAGACCGAGGATCAGCGCGGAAACCAGCAGCGGCGCGAGGTCAAGCATGGGGCGGCGCCGGCTCGTCAGGCTTGGCCGGTGGCTGCGGGTGGCTGCTGGCCTCGTCGACAGCGGCCAGGTGCTTGGGATCCTGGTCGTCGAACAGCACGCTGTGGGCCGGCCCGTCGAGGTCGTCATACTGGCCGCTGTCCACCGCCCAGAAGAAGATGTAGATGGCGATGGCGACGATCAGCAGCGCCGCGGGAATCATTACGTAAAGAGCTGGCATCGCTACTCCATGCCCGCGCGGCTCAAGCCGGCAGCGGGCGGGGCTGTGGGGTGGTGCTCGCGGCACTGGCGCGTGGCAGGCGCGTCAGGCGCAGGGCGTTGAGCACCACGGTCAACGAACTGAGGGACATGCCGATCGCGGCCCAGATCGGCGTGATCCAACCGAGGGCGGCGAACGGCAACATCAGGCCATTGTACAGCCCGGCCCACAGCAGGTTTTCAATGATTACCCGGCGCGTACGCCGCGCCAGGCTGAACGCTTGCACCAGGGCATCCAGGCGGTTGGACAGCAGCACCGCATCGGCGCTGGTTTTTGCCAGGTCAGTGGCCGAGCCCATGGCCACGCTGATATCCGCCGCGGCCAATACCGGCACGTCATTCACGCCGTCACCAAGCATCAACACTTTGCGGCCTTCCTTGTGCAACTGTTGCAGCACTTGCAGCTTGTCATCCGGGCGCAGGCCGCCACGGGCTTCATCAATCCCCAATTCGGCGGCAACGCTGGCGACCATCGGCGAGCTGTCGCCCGATAGCAGCAAGGTGCGCCAGCCCCGCGCCTTGCACGCGGCCAGCAGTGCTGGCGCATCGCTGCGCAGGCGATCATCCAGGACAAACCAGGCCAGGGCGCCGCCGGTATCGCCCAGCAGCAGCCATTGGCCAGCGTCTTGCGGCGAATCGGGAATCGCGCAGCCGCTTAATTCACAGACGAAACCGGGCTGGCCGATCCGCAGCAGGCGTTCACCGACCCGACCTTCGAGCCCCAGGCCGGGGGTGCTGAGCACTTCATCAGCCGCCAGCGGGGCGCGGCCGAAGGCCCGGGCAATCGGGTGTTCGGAGCGGTTTTCGAGGGCGGCGGCCAGGGCCAGGGCCAAGTCGCTGCTCATGCTGCCCAGTGGCCGGATGGCGCGCAGAGCCAGGCGGCCCTCGGTGAGGGTGCCGGTCTTGTCGAAAATCACTGTGTCGATCTGGTTCAAGCCTTCCAGCACATGGCCTCGGGTCAGCAACAGGCCGAGTTTGTGCAGGGTGCCGGTGGCGGCAGTCAAGGCGGTGGGGGTTGCCAGGGACAAGGCGCATGGGCAAGTCGCCACCAGCATTGCCAGGACAATCCAGAACGCCCGCGAGGGGTCCAGTTCCCACCACAGCAGGCCAATCACGGCGGCGGCGATCAGCGAGCAAAGCAGGAACCATTGCGCGGCGCGGTCGGCGATCTCAGCCAGGCGTGGCTTTTCGGCCTGGGCCCGCTCCAGCAGGCGCACGATGGCCGACAAGCGGGTGTCATGGCCCAGGGCGCGCACTTCCACGGTCAGCGCGCCTTCGACGTTGAGAGTGCCGGCGGTGACGCTATCGCCGGCTTGTCGCGGTTGTGGCAGGTATTCGCCGGTGAGCAGGGATTCATCAATGCTCGACTGGCCATCCAGGATCACCCCGTCAGCCGGCAGGATCGCACCCGGATGCACCAGCACCCGGTCGCCCAGGGCCAATTCGGTGAGCAGGATGCGTTCGCTCTGGCCATCGCTTTTGAGGCGCAGGCACGAGGCCGGCAGCAGGTTGACCAGTTGGGCAGTGGCGGCGGCGGTGCGTTCTCGGGCGCGACGCTCCAGGTAGCGCCCGGCCAGCAGGAACAGGGCGAACATGCCTACGGCATCGAAATACAACTCGCCCACCCCCGTGATGGCGGTCCAGATGCCCGCCAGGTAAGCGCCGCCAATGGCCAATGATACCGAGACATCCATGGTCAGGTGGCGGGTGCGCAGGTCGCGCATGGCGCCCTTGAAAAACGGCGCGCAGCTGTAGAACACAATGGGGGTGGTCAGAAACAGCGCGACCCAGCGCAGGATCACGTGCAGCTCGGGGCTCAGGTCGATATTGAATTCCGGCCAGGTGGCCATGGTGGCCATCATCGCCTGGAACCACAGCAAGCCGGCGACCCCGAGTTGGCGCAGGGCCAGGCGGTTTTCGCTGGCCAGTTGTTCGGCGGCGC
The DNA here is from genome assembly GCF_012985595.1 of Pseudomonas sp. WS 5411. Classification (NCBI taxonomy): domain Bacteria; kingdom Pseudomonadati; phylum Pseudomonadota; class Gammaproteobacteria; order Pseudomonadales; family Pseudomonadaceae; genus Pseudomonas; species Pseudomonas sp. WS 5411. The sequence continues at coordinate 94,841 of NZ_JAARMC010000008.1, read as the reverse complement.
GGTCGGCCTGATACGGGTGAGCGGCGTAGCCAATCTGGCGCAGTTCGCTGAGCACTTGGCTCAACGGCAATTGCGCGTCGGCCCAGCGCACATGCAGGCGATGGTTGGACAGGTTCAGCCGCGCCTCGGCCACGGCCGGCAGGCTGCGCAGGTGTTTTTCGATCAGCCAGCCACAGGCGGCGCAACTGATGCCTTCCATCAACAGGGTGGCTTCGGCCAGGTCGCCGTCGTGGCGCACGAAGGGCTTTTGCACATCGGCGCGGTCGTACAGCGCCAATTCGTCGACCAGTTGCACCGGCAAGGCTTCGGGGTTGGCCGAGGCTTCACTGCGGTGCTGGTAGTAGCTTTCCAGGCCGCCCGCGACAATTGCCTCGGCCACCGCCTGGCAACCCGGGCAGCAGAGCTCGCGGGGCTCGCCGAGGATCACCGCGGTGAAGCGGCTGCCGGGCGGGACGGGGAGGGCGCAGTGGTAGCAGGGGGTTGGGGTGGTCATGGCTTTGGATCTGTGTGGGCAGGGAGGGCCTCATCGCGGGCAAGCCCGCTCCATCTGTAGGAGCAGGCTTGTCCGCGATGCGCGAAGCGCAGGCTTTCAGTTCTTCAGGTCTTCAGCACCCTGCAACGGCTCGTCACCCAACTTCAAGTCGGTGCCATGGCTGACTTCTTCCTCTTCAAACATACGCCAGGTACGGTCGCCTTCGACCCCCAGCAGCTCGACGAAGCGGCGGCCTTCGACCTTGTCGGTCACCTGGCCGATATAACGCCCCGGCTCGCTCTGGCTGCGGGTGAGCACGACCTTGCGGTCTTTCTCCGGCTGGGTCGGCGAAATCAGGTTCAGTTCCAGAGTGGTCGGCCCGCTGTTGCCCGTGAGAAACAGCTCCACTTCCCCGGTCAGTTCATCCAGGTGCAGGGTGGCGCGCATTTGCAGGGTCTGGGCCAGCAATTCGCGGTCCAGGGAGCGGTTGATGCCTTTGCCGGCCTCGTAGTAGTTGTCGTTGACCAGGTTGTCCGGGTTGTTCACCGCGATGGTCACCATGGACAAGGTCAACGTCACCGAGCAGGCCAGGATGGCAATGATGATCCAGGGCCAGAGGTGCTTGTACCAGGGGCTTGCGGCAGTTGCTACGGGCATTGTTCTGCTCTCTTTTAACGAATTTGTGGGCCGATGAATCGGCTCTTGGCTTCAACGTGGACGCTGTCATCGTCAGCATCCTTGAGGATGAATTTCACCTCGTTGGTGCTCGATGGCATTTGTTCCGGCGCGCTCGACAGCTCCACCGGCATGGTGAAGATTTCCCCGGCGGCGACCTTGATTTCGCGCTTGCCTTGTAGCTTGAGGTCCGGCAGGCCGCTGGCGTCCAGCACGTAGGTGTGATCGCGCTGGTCCTTGTTCATGATTTTCAGGCTGTAGACGTTCTCGATCCGCCCTTCGGCGTTTTCGCGGTACAGCACGCGGTCCTTGCTGACGTCGAAACCCACCAGCGAACGCATGAAGAACGCCGTGGCCAGCAGGGTGATCATCGCCAGCAGCACCAGCGCATAGCCGATCAGGCGCGGACGCAACTTGTGGGTCTTTTGCCCCGACAGGTTATGTTCGGTGGTGTAGCTGATCAACCCACGAGGGTAGTCCATCTTGTCCATGATCGTGTCGCAAGCATCGATACAGGCCGCGCAGCCAATGCACTCAATCTGCAGGCCGTCACGGATGTCGATCCCGGTGGGGCAGACCTGTACGCACATGGTGCAGTCGATGCAATCCCCCAGGCCCTGGGCCTTGTAGTCCACGCCTTTCTTGCGTGGGCCACGTACTTCGCCGCGACGCGGGTCATAGGAAACGATCAGGGTGTCTTTGTCGAACATCACGCTCTGGAAGCGCGCATACGGACACATGTAGATGCACACTTGCTCACGCAGCCAGCCGGCGTTGCCGTAAGTGGCGAGGGTGAAGAAGCCAACCCAGAAGTACGACCAGCCATCGGCCTGGCCGGTGAAGAACTCGAAGACCAGTTCGCGAATCGGCGAGAAGTAGCCGACAAAGGTCATGCCGGTGACAAAACCGATCAGCAGCCACAGCGTGTGCTTGCTGAGTTTACGCAGGAGCTTGTTGGCGCTCATCGGCGCCTTGTCCAGCTTGATCCGCTGGTTGCGGTCGCCTTCGGTGACCTTTTCGCACCACATGTAGATCCAGGTCCACACGCTTTGCGGGCAGGTGTAGCCGCACCAGATACGCCCGGCGTACACGGTGATAAAGAACAGGCCGAATGCGGAGATGATCAGGATGCCCGACAGCAGGATGAAGTCCTGGGGCCAGAATGTCGCACCGAAAATGAAGAATTTGCGCTCTGGCAGGTTCCACCAGACGGCCTGGTGTCCGCCCCAGTTCAGCCATACCGTACCGAAGTACAGCAGGAACAGGCCAGCACCGCCGAGCATCCGCAGATTGCGGAACATCCCGGTGAAGGCTCGAGTGTAGATTTTCTCCCGCGAGGCGTAGAGATCGACAGTGTTGCTGGTTTTTTTGGCAGGCGGGGTAACGTCGTGTACCGGAATCTGATCGCTCATCATTGCATCCCACGGCAGTGGAGATTTGCCTCGGCCAGTACGTGCCAACCGGGGTCAAAATAGGGGTCTAGCAGTGGCGCAATGATACGCCTGTAGTACGGGTGAACGGGTGCGACCTTTGGTCGCGTTGGGGGAAATCAATTGATGGTGTACGTGACTTGAATCAATTGACAGGATGAGTATGGACGGTTTTTCAGGGCCCGAAGGTCATTGGTCCCACGGGTTGATCAGTTTCACGCCGCTGCTTTGGAAGTCGGCGACATTGCGGGTGACCACGGTCAGGCCATGAACCAGAGCGGTTGCGGCGATCAGCGCATCACCTTCGTTAGCGCGATCTGGCACATGCAGGCTGGCGCAGCGCAAGGCCACGGCAGCGTCAATTGGCAGGATCCTGGCATCGAAGGCCGGCATGACATGGCGTTTGAGCCAGGTGCGCAAGACCTTGCCCTGCGCGGGGTCACGGCGTTCCATTCGCAGCACCCCAGTCTCCAGTTCCTTCAAGGTAATCGCCGAAATATACAGGCGTGGCGCAGCGACGGTTTTGGCCCACGCCACCACATTTTTGTCGGCTTGGGGTTTGCGTAACTCGGAAATGACATTGGTATCGAGCAGATACATCAAGAGAGGTCCACGGGTCGATGGATAATTACGGCACGTTCGGTTTCAAACTCGATATCCGCCGCTTCGGGCATCACCAACAGGTCAACAATATCGGCGTTGATGCCTGTCAATTTTTGGTAGTCCTCAATACTTAGCAGCACATGAGCAGGCTTGCCTCGGTCGGTAATAAAAACCGGTCCTTGGCGCGCGGCTTTTTTGGCACCGCTTGTGTCTTGGTTGAATTCGCGGCTGGAGATTGTCGTGATAGTCATGGGGCGCCTCCCAGCGGGATGGGGGAATGTAGTTACGTTACTACGGCGCAGTTGCAAGCTACAAGCAGTCGATGCGCTTCACTGGAAACAAAAAAGCCCCGTCAGCATGCGCTATACGGGGCTTTCTCTTGCGGCTTGCAGCTTACTTCTGTTCTTGCTGCTCTTTGTGCGACAGGCTGTAAACATATGCCGCCAGCAAGTGCACCTTGTCGTTACCTTGCAGTTGCTCCTGCGCAGGCATCTGGCCCTGGCGGCCGTAACGGATGGTCTGCTGCAGTTGGGCGAAGCTGGAACCGTAGATGAACGCGCCCGGGTGGGTCAGGTCAGGTGCGCCCATCGCTGGCGTACCTTTACCGGCCGGGCCGTGGCAGGCCACGCAGTTGGCGGCGAAGAGTTTCTCGCCGTTGGCCACGTCGGCCTTGGCGCCTTCCGGCAGCTTGCGGCCATCGAGGTTGGTCAGCACAAAGCCGGCCACGTCTGCCACGCCTTGTTCGCCGATGACTTCAGACCAGCCCGGCATCACCGCATGGCGACCGGCCATGATGGTGGCCTTGATGGTCTCCGGCTCGCCGCCCCAGCGCCAGTCGGCGTCGGTCAGGTTGGGAAAGCCGTAGGCGCCCTTGGCGTCGGAGCCGTGGCAGACCGAGCAGTTGGAGGCGAACAGGCGGCCACCCATCTTCAGGGCTTGCGGGTCCTTGGCTACTTCCTCAATGGGCATGGCTGCAAATTTGGCGAAGATCGGCCCAAACTTGGCGTCCGAGCGTGCCATTTCCTTTTCCCACTCGTGCACGCCGGTCCAGCCGCTCTGGCCGTTGGCGAATGGGGTTTGCTTGTCGTTATCCAGGTAGGCATAGCCCGGCAGCAGGCCTTTCCAGTTGCCCAGGCCCGGGTATAGCACCAGGTAACCCAGGGCAAACACGATGGTGCCGACGAACAGCATGAACCACCACTTTGGCAGAGGGTTGTCGTATTCCTCGATGCCATCGAACGAGTGGCCAACTGTCTCGTCCGTTTGCTCGGCGCGCTGGCCCTTGCGGGTCGACAGCAGCAGCCAGGTCAGGGCAAAAATGGTACCCAGACTGAGGACTGTGACGTACAGACTCCAGAACGTAGTCATTCTTTGTTACTCCTAGAAGCTTGCTCGACGTGCTTGATGGCTTCGGGATCATCCGCAAAAGGCAGCAAGGTCGCGTCTTCAAACTCTGACTTGCGCTTGGGGCTGAATACCCACAACGCCAGGCCGATAAAGGCCACCATCACGACAACGGTGCCCAGGCCTCGAATCATCCCGATATCCATTCAGATCACCGTTTGCTTTTGATGATGGTGCCCAGGCCTTGCAGGTAGGCTACCAGCGCGTCCATTTCGGTCTTGCCCTTGACGGCTGCCTCGGCACCGGCGATGTCTTCGTCGGTGTAAGGCACGCCGAGGGTGCGCAAGACTTCCATTTTCTTGGCGGTGTCTTTGCCGTCGAGCTTGTTTTCCACGAGGAACGGGTACGCCGGCATTTTCGACTCGGGCACTACGTTGCGCGGGTTGTACAAGTGCGCACGCTGCCAGTCATCGGAGTAACGACCGCCAACACGGGCCAGGTCCGGACCGGTACGCTTGGAACCCCACAGGAACGGGTGGTCCCACACGCTTTCACCGGCGACCGAGTAGTGGCCGTAGCGTTCGGTTTCGGCACGGAACGGGCGGATCATCTGCGAGTGGCAGCCGACGCAGCCGTTGGCGATGTAGATATCGCGGCCTTCCAGTTCAAGGGCGGTACGCGGCTTCATGCCTTCGACCGGCTTGTTGGTCACGTCCTGGAAAAACAGCGGAACGATCTGGGTCAGGCCGCCGATACTCACGGCGATGACCATGAAGAAGGCCAGCAGGCCGATATTCTTCTCGACTACTTCGTGCTTCATCAGTGAGCTCCCACGACGGCGATCTTGGTGGCGGCTTCAGCCTCTACAGGGTTGGAAGCACGCACGGTGCGCCATACGTTGTAGGCCATGAACAGCATGCCGCTGGCAAAGAACGCACCACCGAGGGCGCGGACGATGAAACCAGGATGGCTGGCTTGCAGCGCTTCGACGAAGGAATAGGTGAGGGTGCCGTCGTCGTTGATCGCACGCCACATCAGGCCCTGGGTGATGCCGTTGACCCACATCGAGGCGATGTAGAGCACGGTGCCGATAGTGGCCAGCCAGAAGTGGGTGTTGATCAGGCTGGTGCTGTGCATCTGCGCCCGGCCATACAGCTTGGGAATCATGTGGTACAGCGCGCCGATGGAAATCATCGCTACCCAGCCGAGAGCGCCGGCGTGTACGTGGCCGATGGTCCAGTCGGTGTAGTGGGACAGCGAGTTGACGGTCTTGATGGCCATCATCGGGCCTTCGAAGGTCGACATGCCGTAGAACGCCAGCGACACCACCAGAAAGCGCAGGATCGGGTCGGTGCGCAGCTTATGCCAGGCGCCCGACAGGGTCATCATGCCGTTGATCATGCCGCCCCAGCTCGGAGCCAGCAGGATGATCGACATGGCCATGCCCAGGGACTGTGCCCAATCTGGCAGTGCGGTGTAGTGCAGGTGGTGCGGACCGGCCCAGATATACAGGGTGATCAGTGCCCAGAAGTGCACGATGGACAGGCGATAGGAGTAGATCGGACGCTCGGCCTGTTTCGGCACGAAGTAGTACATCATCCCCAGAAAGCCCGTGGTCAGGAAGAACCCTACGGCGTTGTGGCCGTACCACCACTGGATCATCGCATCGGTCGCACCGGCGTAGGCCGAGTAGGACTTGAAGAAACTCACCGGCAACGAGGCGTGGTTGACGATGTGCAGCATCGCCGTCACGACGATGAATGCGCCGTAGAACCAGTTGCCAACGTAGATGTGCTTGGTCTTGCGCTTGACGATGGTGCCAAAGAACACGATGCCATAGGTCACCCAGACGATCGCCAGAAGGATGGCAAGGGGCCATTCCAATTCCGCGTATTCCTTGGTGGTGGTGAAGCCCATTGGCAGGGTGATGATGGCGCCCACGATAACCGCTTGCCAGCCCCAGAAGGTGAAGGCGGCGAGACCGTCGGAAATCAGTCGCGTCTGGCAGGTTCGCTGCACGACATAGTAGGAAGTGGCAAACAGTGCACATCCGCCGAAGGCGAAGATCACCAGGTTGGTGTGCAGCGGGCGTAGGCGTCCAAACGTCGTCCATGGCAGGTCGAAGTTCAACTCCGGCCAGACCAGTTGCGAGGCGATGAAGACACCGAGCCCCATGCCAAGGATCCCCCAGACCACCGTCATGATGGCGAACTGGCGAACTACCTTATAGTTATAAGCAGTCGGACTGATTGCTGTGCTCATTCTAAGGTTCCACGGTTTAGGTGTTTTATTAGGATAAAAATCGGTCGCAAGTATGGAGAAAGCGGGGTGCCATTGCAACGTAACGCTGACCTGCGTCAATGCTTTACAAACCAGATTCTGCGCCCTTTCCATGTTTGGCGTAAGGACAAAATCAAAAATGAAAAGCTGACGGGTTGGACAGGAATTTTGCAGGGGTGCAGGCACTTGCGCGCAGGTCTGAGCAAACAAGCTGGCGCAGTGACGAATGGTCAATGGCGTGACAGCCGGTAACTGTCAGCCTTTGCGCCTGTCACCTTGCTTGAATGTCAGACTCATCGCGTGCAAGTCGGTCTGCGACCGCTCAACACCGGTCTACTGTCGGAACAAGCGTAGACCCGAATGGCGGGAGGGGAAAGGTGTGCTTTAGAAGGGTGCGACAATGGGGCGCAGGGGGCAGCGGTGAGTGGCAAGTCTGGAGCGGGAGAGGGGGAGGGCTGCAAGAGCCGAGTTGAGAACTCTTCTCTTGCAGCTTGTAGCGTGAAGCTTACTTCTGCTCTTTCTGCGACAGGCTGTAGACGTAGGCCGCCAGCAGGTGGACCTTGTCGTTGCCTTGCAGTGCTTCCTGCGCCGGCATCTGGCCTTGGCGACCGTGACGGATGGTCTGTTGCAACTGCGCCAGGCTGGTGCCGTAGATGAAGCCGGCAGGTTGCGTCAGGTTCGGCGCGCCCATGGCTTCTACGCCGTGGCCCTCTGGGCCGTGGCAGGCCACGCAAGTGGTGCTGAACGCTTGCTGGCCGGCGGCCAGGTCAACCTTGCTGTCAGCCGGCAGCGGCAACTTGGCCAGGTCGTGGCGTACATAGGCAGCGACGTTTTTCACACCGTCTTCGCCCAGCACTTCACCCCAGGCCGGCATTGCAGCGTGGCGACCGTTCATGATGGTCAGCTTGATTGCATCCGCCGAACCACCCCAGCGCCAGTTGTCGTCCGCCAGGTTCGGGAAGCCGTAGGCGCCCTTGGCATCGGAACCGTGGCACACCGCGCAGTTGGAGGCAAACAGGCGACCGCCCATTTTCAGCGCTTGTGGGTCTTTGGCGACCTCTTCCACGGGCATGGCTGCGAATTTGGCGAAGATCGGCCCGAACTTGGCGTCGGCCTTGGCCATTTCCTTGTCCCATTCCTTGGTCTGGGTCCAGCCGTCTTCATAGCCCGGCAAGACGCCTTTCCAGTTGCCCAGGCCCGGATAGAGGATCAGGTAGCCGACGGCAAATACCAGGGTGCCGGCGAACAACAGGAACCACCATTGGGGCAGAGGGTTGTCGTACTCCTCAATCCCGTCGAAGGCGTGGCCCATGGTCTGGTCGACGCTGCCCTTGGTCTCGCCCTTGCGGGTGCCGAACAACAGCCAGGTCAGGCCGATCAGGCTGCCGAGGGTCAGTACACAGATCCATGTACTCCAAAAGGTAGTCATGGCCGAATGCTCCTTGTTACAGGCTCTTCTTGAGCGTCGGATGGGGTGCCGGTGGCGTCAGGCTTAGGCTCATCGGCAAATGGCAGCAGGCAGGCCTCGGCGAACTCCGGGTTGCGCTTGGAGTTGAACACCCACAGCGACAGGCCGATGAAGGCAATTGCCACCACCAGCGTGCCGAGGCCGCGGATCATTCCGGTATCCAGTTCAAAACCCATGGTTCACCTCTTGCTCTTGATTGCAGTGCCGAGCACTTGCAGGTAGGAGACCAGAGCGTCCATTTCGGTCTTGCCCTTGAGGCTGTCCACGGCGGCGGTGATGTCCGCGTCGGTGTACGGCACGCCGAGGGTGCGCATGACCTTGAGCTTGGTTTCGGTGTGGCTGCTGTCGACCTGGGCGGTGACCAGCCATGGATAGGCCGGCATCTTCGACTCAGGTACGACGTTGCGCGGGTTGTACAAGTGCGCGCGGTGCCAGTCGTCGGAGTAGCGTGCACCTACCCGGGCCAGGTCCGGACCGGTACGCTTGGAGCCCCACAGGAACGGGTGGTCCCACACGCTTTCGCCGGCGACCGAGTAGTGGCCGTAGCGTTCGGTCTCGGCGCGGAACGGCCGGATCATTTGCGAGTGGCACTGTACGCAGCCTTCGCGGATGTAGATGTCACGGCCTTCCAGTTGCAGCGCGGTATAGGGCTTCATGCCTTCGACCGGCTTGTTGGTGACGTCCTGGAAGAACAGCGGGACGATCTGCGTCAGGCCACCGATACTCACGGCAAGCACCATCAGCAGCATCAGCAGGCCGACGTTCTTTTCAATCGTTTCGTGTTTCATCATCGACTCCTCAGGCCATCTGCGCCGCAGCGGCTACTTCGGCAGGTTGTGCCGAACGCACGGTGCGCCAAGTGTTGTAAGCCATCAGGAACATGCCGCTGAGGAAGATCGCACCACCCACCAACCGCACGATGAAGCCTGGGTGGCTGGCCACCAGGGTTTCGACGAAGGAGTAGGTCAAGGTGCCGTCTTCGTTGACTGCACGCCACATCAGGCCCTGGGCAATGCCGTTGACCCACATCGAGGCGATGTAGAGCACGGTGCCGATGGTGGCCAGCCAGAAGTGCGCGTTGATCAGGCCGAGGCTGTACATCTGCTCGCGACCGAAGACTTTCGGGATCATGTGGTACAGCGCGCCGATGGAAATCATCGCCACCCAACCCAGAGCGCCGGCGTGTACGTGGCCGATGGTCCAGTCGGTGTAGTGGGACAGGGCGTTGACCGTCTTGATCGCCATCATCGGACCTTCAAAGGTCGACATGCCGTAGAACGCCAGCGATACAACGAGGAAGCGCAGGATCGGGTCGCTGCGCAGCTTATGCCAGGCGCCCGAGAGGGTCATCATGCCGTTGATCATGCCGCCCCAGCTTGGCGCCAGCAGAACCAGCGACATCACCATGCCCAGGGACTGTGCCCAGTCCGGCAGCGCGGTGTAGTGCAAGTGGTGCGGACCGGCCCAGATGTACAGGGTGATCAGTGCCCAGAAGTGCACGATGGACAAGCGATAGGAGTAAACCGGACGCTCGGCCTGTTTCGGCACGAAGTAGTACATCATCCCCAGGAAGCCTGCGGTGAGGAAGAAACCTACGGCGTTATGGCCGTACCACCACTGCACCATGGCATCCGTCGCACCGCCGTACAGCGAGTAGGACTTGGTCAGGCTGACCGGGATTTCCAGGTTGTTGACGATATGCAGGATCGCTACGGTGATGATGAACGCACCGAAGAACCAGTTACCGACGTAGATGTGCTTGGTGTTGCGCTTGGCCACGGTGCCGAAGAACACGATGGCATAGGCGACCCAGACAACGGTGATCAGGATGTCGATCGGCCATTCCAGCTCGGCGTATTCCTTGGAACTGGTATAGCCCAGTGGCAAGCTGATTGCCGCCAGCAGGATCACCAATTGCCAGCCCCAGAAGCAGAACGCGGCGACTTTCGGCGCGAACAGCTGGGTCTGGCAGGTGCGTTGCACCGCGTAGAAGGAGCTGGCAAACAGCGCGCAGCCACCAAACGCGAAAATCACCGCGTTGGTGTGCAGTGGGCGCAATCGACCGAAACTGGTCCAAGGCAGGTTGAAGTTGAGTTCGGGCCATACCAACTGGGCGGCGAGAAAAACCCCGAGCCCCATGCCGACGATGCCCCACACCACCGTCATAATGGCGAATTGGCGGACCACCTTGTAGTTATAGGCGGTACTTAAAGTAGTGTTCATGGTTCCCCATCCACGGTTCAACCCAAGCAGATGCAGCACTTGGGCTGGAGTTATAGGCAGACTAAAAAGCGAGGCAAGCATGGGCAAAGAGCACAAGGCCAGTATTGACGGGGATCAATGGGCGCAGTGTGTGGGTGAATACGGTTGGTTGTGGAATGCAGCCACGCGCGAGGGCGCTGGCCCATCACCCACGCTGATCCTGGCCCACGGTGCTGGCGCGCCGATGGACTCCGGCTTTATGGACGACATGGCTGCACGCCTTGCCGGGCATGGCGTGAACGTATTGCGCTTCGAGTTTCCCTACATGGCCCAGCGCCGCGTGGACGGGGGCAGGCGCCCACCGAATCCGGCTCCAAAGCTGCTGGAATGCTGGCGCGAGGTATATGCCCAGGTGCGACGTCATGTCGCTGGGCCTTTGGCTATTGGCGGCAAGTCCATGGGCGGGCGGATGGCCAGTTTATTGGCCGATGAATTGGCGGCTGATGCACTGGTGTGTCTGGGGTATCCGTTCTACGCGGTGGGCAAGCCAGAGAAGCCACGGGTCGAGCATCTGGCCGGGCTGAAGACCCCGACCTTGATTGTGCAGGGCGAACGCGATGCGCTGGGCAATCGGGCGGCGGTGGAGGGGTATGTGCTGTCGCCGAGCATCGAGGTGATGTGGCTGGTGGCGGGGGATCATGATTTGAAGCCGTTGAAGGCTTCGGGGTTTAGTCATGCGCAGCATTTGGAGGCTGCGGCGGGGAAGGTGGCAGGGTTTCTCGGCGCCTGTTAGGGCCTCATCGCGAGCAAGCTCGCTCCCACATTTTGAATGGATTCACAAATCAAAGTGTGGGAGCGAGCTTGCTCGCGATAGGGCTAGATCAGGCAGTCAATCCCTAGCGGTTAAACCGCTCCACCAACGAATACTGCGTATTCGCCGTATGCGTCAGCTCTTCACTCAACTGCGCCGAGTTCAACGCCTGCTCCGACGTCTGGTCCGCCAACAGCGCAATGGTGCTGATATTGCGGCTGATCTCTTCGGCCACCGAGCTTTGCTCCTCGGTCGCGGCGGCGATCTGGGTGGTCATGTCGGTAATATGGGCCACCGCCTCACTGATCCCCACCAGCGCCGCATCAGCCTCCATCACCCGTGCCACGCCTTCTTCAGCCTGGCGATGCCCGGCATCCATGGTCTGCACGGCGGTGCTGGCGGTCTGTTGCAGCTTGGCGATCAGGGCATGGATCTGCCCGGTGGATTCGCTGGTGCGTTGCGCCAGCTGCCGCACTTCATCGGCCACCACCGCAAACCCACGGCCCATCTCACCGGCACGCGCCGCTTCGATGGCGGCGTTGAGGGCCAGCAGGTTGGTCTGGTCGGCAATGCCTTTGATCACATCTACAACACCGCCAATCTCATCGCTGTCCTTGGCCAGTTGGGTCACGGTTGTCCCGGTCTCTCCAACCACCACCGACAGGCGCTGGATGGCCTCGCGGGTTTCCCCGGCAATGTCCCGGCCGCGGCTGGTCAGGCGATTGGCTTCCTGGGTCGCATCGGCCGTGCGCTGTACATGGCTGGCGACTTCCTGGGTGGTAGCGGCCATTTGATTGACGGCGGTGGCCACCTGCTCGGTCTCGACGCGCTGGCGTTCCAGGCCGGTTGAGCTGTTGTGGGCCAGGGTGTTGGACTGGCGCGCCTGGTCGTTGAGGTGCTCGGCGGTGTCCTGCAAACGGGTCAGGCAGGTCTTCAGGCGGGCTTCCTGGCTGAGGATCGACATCTCCAGTCGCGCCTGCGCGCCACGGCTGTCGGTGTACATCTGCGCAATCAGCGGGTCGGAGGTGGTCTGTTCGGCCAGGCGCAGCAGGCGCTTGAGGCCGCGCTGCTGCCAGCTCAGGCCGAGCAGGCCCAGGGGCACCGACAAGGCGGCGGCCAGGGCAAAACCCCAGTGGGAGTCGAACCAGACGCCGATCAGGAAGCTCAATTGGCTGACCAGGATAAACGGCAGCCAGTCCTGCAGTACCGGCAACCATTTATCGCTGCGCGGGATGGCCGACTTGCCCTGGTTGATTCGTTGGTACAGCGCTTCGGCACGGCGGATCTGCTCGGCGGTCGGCTTGACCCGCACCGATTCGTAGCCGATCACCTGTTCGCCGTCGAACACCGGGGTCACGTAGGCGTTGACCCAGTAGTGATCGCCGGTCTTGCAGCGGTTCTTAACGATGCCCATCCATGGCAAGCCTTGTTTGAGCGTCGTCCACATATGCGCGAACACGGCCGCCGGCACATCCGGGTGGCGAACCAGGTTGTGCGGGGCGCGCATCAGTTCATCCCGGGAAAACCCACTGATCTCGACAAACGCATCGTTGCAGTAAGTGATCACGCCTTTGGCATCGGTCGTGGAGATCAACCGTTGTTGAGCGGGGAAGGTACGTTCGCGCTGGGTAACGGGTTGGTTATTACGCATGATTGATCAATCCGCAAGGCTTTGACAGGTTGTCGGCCCCGGCGGGCTTTTATTTAACTTATTTTTGCAATAATCAGCGGGTTTCTATCGGGTGCCCAGGATGTCCATCGCCATGCGCTGGTGGATGGTGGTCCGTGCGTAATCGCGAACGAATGCCGAGCGGTCGGTGGGCTCGAGCTTGAGTCGAGCCAGTGCGGCGATGGCGGACTCCACATCTGCCGGGGCAAACACCGAAGCGTTGGCGATATGGGTAGTGGCGAAGTGTTTTGAGTAGCCTTCCAGGCCTGCCAGGATCGGCTTGCCGGTGGCGGCGTATTCGAACAACTTGGAAGGAATGACCTTGAGGAACGCCTTGAATGTATTGAGGTGCAAAAAAAGCACATCAGCCTGGTCATAGTGAGTGATGAGTTGGGCGCGGGGTGTCGGTGCAATCAGTTCGACATTCGTGATCTGCCGGCTTTGCAGTTCATCCCGCAACTTTTGTAGCGTGCCGCCATGGCCGATCACGTAGAAGCGCGCCCTGTCAGCCAAGCGTTCAGCCAACTGCGGGATGATTTTTTCCAGGCCCTGGCCTGCGCCGATATTGCCGGCATAGACAATTTTCAGGCGATCGGCAGGTGCCCAGGGGGTGTCCTGTGGGAGTGCTGGCTGGCAGAAGAGGGCGTCAATGCCATTGGTGAAGGTGGAAAACGTCTTATGCGGGTAGCGCTCGACGAAGTAACTGAGAAACCCCGGTGACACCAGGTTGATCCGCGATGCCTGGTTTATCGTAAGCCGTTCGACCACGTAAAACAGCCGGGCCAGGCACTTGCCTATAACGCCGGGGAATAGATCGGGCAATACATCGACGAAAATATCGCGGATATCCAGATAGAGTGGCGTCTTGCGTGCGCTGGCGATAGACGCCGCCAGGGCGGCGGTCATCAGCCGCGAGGAGGAGGCGAGGATCAAGTCGTACTCTTTGCCCTTTATCGCTTTGCGCACCCCATGGGCATAGGCAACAAACCCCCAGGCCTGATCGCGGAAGTTCCTGGGGTGCTTGGGCAGGGCTATGCGCGTAATACAAAGCCCTGGCCGCTGTTGGGCATCGCTGTCTACCGTGCAAGAGGTGGCATAGCGGTTGGGATGAGTGGTGAGCAAGTCGATCTGCACCTCGTCGCCCGGGTGCGCCAGCAGGGCCTCAACCATCGCTTCGACCCGAAATGCCGCCAGGTCAGGCGGGTAATAGAAGCTCAGTAGCAGAATTCGTATGGTCATGGATGGCCCTGGTCCTTGCCTGCCAACCGGTGGTACAGCCCCACCAGTTCGGCTTCTTGCTGTTCCCAGTTCAAATATCTGGCGGCAATCAGGGTATTGCCGGCATACCTGCGGCGTAACGCGGGATCACCCAGCAGGCGGGTGAGGGCTGTTTGCAGTTGCACGTCGTCACCCGCCGGTACCAGCAGCCCGATGTCATGGGCTCTGACAATCCGGCGAATTTCCGGGAAGTCCGTGGCGATCACCGGCAGCCCGGCGATCACGTACTCGAACAATTTGTTGGAGTCGGTGGTGAAGTGGTTCAGGCAGGTGTTTTCGATGGGTTGCACACCAATGTCGGCCGACGCGGTGTAGCTGGGCAAATCCGCCAGGGGCACCACCGGGATAAAATGCACCCGTTCGGCCAGGCCCAGTTCATTGCATAACGTCATTAACGGCACGCAGAGCTTGCCGCCGCCGATCAGCACGAAATAGGCATCCGGTACCCTTGCCGCTACCCGCAACAGCCGTTCCAGCCCGCGTCCCTGCTGCAATCCTCCCTGATAAACGATGATCGGCCAGGGCTGCAACAGCCCCAGTTCGTTGCGGATCCGTTGCGTCGGCGGGTTGTTGCTGAACCGGGGGCGATTCTGCAGCACCTGCGGGCGGGCAATCGCGTATGCCCGGGCAAAGAACTTCGCCCGCGTCTCGGTGGTGGTGATGTTGCCGTCAGTCCTGGGCATCAGCGTGCGCTCGATCAGCGCTACCCACTTGCGGTAGCGCCCGTAACCTTCGCGGCTGGTGCTGAGCTCATGGGCGTCGTACACCAGCTTGGCGCCACTGAGCCGGGCGGCGAGCCAGGCGCTGGGCAGGGTATTGACGTCATGGGCATGGATCACCGTGGCGCGGTGCCCGGCAATGCGCGCTATCAGGCCGATATGGGTCCACAGCCGGGCAACCACGCGCAGGATGGTCATTGGGGTGCCAGCAGCCGACGCGCTCGGTGATTGTTGCGCTTTGACACGGCGCCATCGCCATAACGGACGTCGTGCGACCCGAACTACCCGGGTGCCATCCATGAGGGTTTCCTTACTACGGGTCACGCCGGGAGTATGCAGCGCGAATACCGTGACTAGATAGCCAGCCGACTGAAGGGTCTGGGCTTGTTTTAATACCCGGGCGTCATTGCGGAATTCGTTCCATACGAGCATGGCAATACGAGTCACGGGAACCCTCTCCTGTTCGGCTAGTTGAGAATCAATGGGCGAAGAACAGGGCATTGATTTTCTGCTGATGGTTTTTCAGATAAATAGCGTCCTCAATCATCGACTTGAGCCGGGCGAGACTTTGCCGGACCAGAATCAACGAGATAAGGGCGATATAGATGGGGGTAGGGGTCATGTACAGAAAGTCCATGACCATAAAGGCAAATGTTCCCAGGAAACCCAGGGAGGACAGGGCATTGAGCAGCGCATGATGGTGGCGCTGCACAATTGAACGGATGCGGTCTTTGCGGTTGTATAAAACGATGATCAGTGTCGTGACGACCGCAATGTAAGTAAGGGCAATGGTCAGTAACGCGGGGTAGATGTAAAGGAGTGCGCTGAGGGTAATTGTCACGAAGCTGGCCGCTGACAAACCTCGGGTGAACCTGGAAAACGCCAGTACCGCCAACGGTCGCTGATGACTCAAGCTGTGGGACTTTTGGTTGTGCTTCATCAGTTGGTAGGCGCCTGTTCTGGAATAGCGCGACGCAATCAGCTCGGACAGTAAGTACAAGCCATAAAACAGAGCGGTCAATAAACTAAGGCCGATAATCAGCCAGGGCTTGCTGAATGACTTGAGGGCCGGGGGTAAATACTCGGGTATCGACTCGGAGCCCAACAGGATGAGTATTTTGATCGGCAACAGGAAGGTCACGATCAATAGGCCTTGCGCGCAGAAGTGGGCGGTATGGGCGGTGAAGGTGGCGGTCGGAGTGACTCGCATGAATTTACGAGCCAATGACATGCACCAGCCCAGAGTCGATAGCAGGGTGATCTGTAATGTCGACGCTTTCTCGATGGTCATTTGAGTCTCGTATGAGGTTGAGTTCAGCCTGTGATATCTGCAGCGTGTCACTTTGCATAACCACCCGTTGTCTGGCGCGCAGGGACTTTTCCTGGAACGTGCGGGGGTTCAGGAACAGGGTTTCAATGGCGTCGCTCAGCTCGATGAAGCTCTCTGGGGCCGCGAGAAAACCACATTCATCATCGACAAACTCCGGTATTGCGCCGACTCGATTAGTAATCGGCACTAAGCCCGAGGCCATTGCCTCGTCGCGAGAAACACCCTGGGTGTCCATGCGACTGGGGCACAGGAACACCCCATAGTCTTTATGTAGTTCGGCGATTTCGGATTGTTTCAAGTAACCCTTGTCAATCCGCACATTCGCGTATTGGCGCAGGGGGGCCAATGTTTCCTCAAATAAAGGCCCGTCCCCGATCAGGCGAAATTGCAGTTCACTGAACCAGGGTTTTTGCGCCAGCAACTGGATGGCCTTGACACTCAGGTCATTGGCATAAGTGCGCGATACATAGGGGCGGATCGAGAGGATTTTCTTGCGTTGTTCAGGCGGTTTTTCCTGATAGGAAAACAACTGGGTATTAATCGGGTTGTGAATGATCCGGTACTGGTTTTTGGGTAAGCGAAAACCCAGGTCTTCCATGACTTCCTCGGCAAAGTGATGGGAGACGAACACCAGTTGCAAATGGGCCGGCATGGGGTTCAACAGGTTGCGCCAGAAACCCAAGCGCCGCTCGCTTTCAAGTGTGCCCAGTTGCTGTTGTTCTGCGCTGAGGTAGTTGTGCGCCCGCCGCCACCATGGCTGGATTTCGGAGCCATGGACCCAGACAATTGTGGGGAGGGCGTGCTTGCGCAACACCTCCCACATCTGCGGATCCAGGAAGTGCACCAGCACCGATTGGTATGACCCCGACCCGAGCATGTTTGCCAGGGCTGCCTGGGAGCCGGTGATGACATCGACGTTTTCAAACTCTTGGTAACTGACCGGCTCATTTGGCCGCAGGCGGAACACATCCACCGCTAGCCCTTGCGCTTGATACGCGCTCACACGGGTATGCAAAAAGCCGTTCCGGTACAGGTCGTCATAGGCCGGGTAATGGTTGCTCAGCAGCAAGTGCCCGGCTTTGCCGAGTAGGGTCGATGGCTGCGTATCGCGATGGCCCAGGACCAGCGCCTTGATTGTTGTGCTGCCACTTGCGTAAGCGCGGATCCCCAGGCGCACGCAGGCCGTTTCGGGGGGGACATCACAGCTCAGGTTGCAATTAGCCGTGTGCAGCTGATGGCTGATGCGTTGTTTCTGCGCATCTAGAAACAGGATGACCAACTGAATATTCAGGCCTGGGGTGGCATCGAGGAACAGCTTCAGGGGAGCGCTGCTAGCCAGTTGGTCCACGGGCAGTTCCTGCCGGGCATAGTGGTATTCATGCCGACCGTCCGCGAGGGTTGAACAGATGTGCCAGGTACCTGCGTCGACCTCGGCTTGCAGCAACCTACTGCCTAGTGGGGCAAACAGCTTTGCCAAGGCTTCGCCGCTGATGTACGGCGTGCTGACACTCACTTGCAGCGGGGGGATGGTTTCTGCGTGACGTTGCAGTGTGTCGAGGGTGATACCGCTAGCCACCTCAACATCATCCACCACGGCGCTGACGTGCTGTGGGTTGGCGCCAGCCGCATTTTTACAGTAGTTGAAGGCATCGGTTGCCAGGGCCAGAGGGTTTCGGTACTCGAGGGAGGGCAGGGCGTGGAGCCAGGCGCAGGCAGTTTGCCCGGCCAGCGACGAGGGTTTGATCAGTGCGCAACGGGCGGCGATGGCACTGCTGCAACGGTAGTCTTGCCCTGCGTTCTGTAGATGGATGCCATGCTCGTCGGCTGCGTAGTGTGCCACCTTGCCGATCACGCTGGTCTGGCTGTAGCGCGTGGCCAGGGCCAGGTCGAGTAAGTAGTGGGGGCCGTAATAGTCCTCGGCGAGCATCCCGCCCACCCAGGCTGCGCCGTTGGCCAGTTCAGCCACGGTAATGGCGTTCAATTGCTTGCGGCTGATCAGGCGCAAGCGTGGGTCCGTAGCGGTTGCCCCCGAGTGCACCACTACCGTCATGAGGATATTGCTGTAGCGCTGGCGCTGCAGGTGCCGGGTCAGTGCCAGCAGCTCGGCGTTGTTGACCGCGTTGGCGATGATGCAGATCGTGGGCAAGGGATCGTCTTGAGGCGTGCCGGTGACTTTGGCCATGACATACCGCAAGCGATGAGCGTAGGTGTGTTCCTGCATCACCTTGCGCAAGCCGGCCAGGCGCAGTTTGGCGCTGTATTGCGGGTTGTCCGCCAGTGTCTTGAGCTGGTTGAGCATGTGCGAACTGTTGTCGGTGGCGATAACCAGATCCCCCAACAGCATGCGCAGGCCGCGGGAGAAATTGCTGACAGTCAGGGTGTTGGAGCCCAGCAGCTCGAAGACGCGTCGCGCAAACATCGACTGGGATTGCTTGACCGAGTTGAGATTGATCCCGTAGCGATAGCCTTTGTAGGCCAGGGCCATTTGATCGGCTCTCAAGGTCCCCACGATGTAAGGTTGATACTCCACAGGGAACTGATAGTTGGAGTCTTGTTTACCGAGGTTGCGGTCGTAGATCTCCAAGGGGCGCAAACGTGACAGTTCACTGATGAGGTTGACGAGGTCGCGGATCCGATCGGGATAACGGACGTAGTAGGAACCGGCAAAGCAGAACCCGTCCTTGCGTTCATACAGCTCAATCGGGTTGTGCACCGCCGGCTGGCAGGCAAAGGGCAGCAGGTAGACGCGGTCGTGTCCCAGTGCGCCTTTATAGCGGTGAATGCAGTCGATATCGGTGGTGAATACAAAGTCGAATTGCTTGGCCGTATTCAGGAAGGTGTCGTAGTGCACGGGGTCTTCCTTGTTCCAGAACACTGTAGGCACGTGGTGTTCCCTGCACCACTGCACGACGCCCCGCAGCTCTTCGCAATTGTGCCCCACCTTGTTGCGCCACACGTCATCCTGGCCGCGCCATGCCGACTCGATAAACAGCAGTTCGGGTTGGAACGCTTCGAGTTCCGCCAGGTAGCGGGTCGGGGTCAGTTGCAGCAACTGGCATTCATGGCGGTAGGCATCGTAGGTAAATGCGTCCATCACGCAGGCCATTCTTAATTGTTTGGCATTCTCCTGGGCGCCTGGCAGCAGATGGCGGTGGACATGCTCGGCCTCTGCCAGCGGGCGGGGCGCGGGGGTCGCGATAACCGGCGCGGTGGCAGGCAGCGACTGCCGTACATGCTCAACCTTTGTGGGGGTGCAAATCGGGCGGTTCCTACGGGCTTGCCGGTACAGCCTGAACAAGATCGCCGGCAGGCGCAGCAATGCGCCCAGCGAGCGGGTGCCGGTCTTCAACTGGTAGCCCAATTGATAGGTGAGGCTGGCGCGAGTCTTGATCAGCCGCTGTTCTGCCAGGTGGCGCTTGGCATTGGCACTGTTCAGGCTGTCGTCAAGCGTGGCGATCTGCTCAAGAGCGCGGGTGAGGGCCGCCTGCAATTGTTCGCTGTTCGCGCGTTGCTCCTCAAGGTTCTGGCGCAGTTGCTTGTGTAAGGCGCGTTCCATCGCATTCATCCTTGATTCGTTCTCAAGCCGCCAGCACGCCGGCAGCATCAATCACCAGAAGGCCATCGCGCAGGGCGGGCATCGACATGAATTCGCGATGCCTGACCAGCACGACATGAATCTGCGCCCGCTCGAGGGCGTCGGTGGTATCGGTCAGCGCGTGCATCGCCATGTCGGCGGGCAGCCCCTCGATGTTCGGTTCTACCAGCAGCAGTTTTACCCCCAGCTCCTTGCCCAGTTGCCGGGCGATACCCAGGGCGGGGCTTTCACGCAGGTCGTCGATATCGGCCTTGAACGCCAGGCCATAGCAGGCGATCCGTACGCTGCCTGCCTGCAGGTCGGTACGCTTGAGCAGCAGCGTGGCCAACGCCAGCTTGACCTGTTGGATCACCCACTGCGGCTTATACTCATTGACCTCGCGGGCCGTACGGATCAGGCGCGCCAGTTCCGGGGTCTGGCTGACGATGAACCACGGATCGACGGCAATGCAGTGCCCGCCCACACCCGGACCTGGCTGGAGGATGTTCACCCGCGGGTGATGGTTGGCCAGGCGAATCAGCTCCCAAGGGTTGATCCTCAACTGTGCGCAGATCATTGACAGCTCATTGGCGAAGGCAATATTGACGTCGCGAAAGCTGTTTTCCGTGAGCTTGCACATTTCTGCCGTACGCGCGTCGGTCACAAGGCACTGGCCTTCGACGAACGTCTGGTACAACTGGGCAGCAGCGGCCGAACAGGCCGGCGTCAGGCCGCCGATGATCCGATCATTGCTCACCAGTTCGCGTAGTACATGGCCCGGCAACACACGCTCCGGGCAGTGGGCGATGCGGATATCGCTGGCTTCGCCGTGGGTTGCCGGGAAGGTCAGGTCGGGGCGCGCCCGGGCAAGCCACTGGGCCATGCGCTCGGTGGTGCCCACCGGGGAAGTGGACTCGAGGATGACCAGGTCGCGTTTTTTCAGCGCCGGGGCCAGGGCTTCGACCGCTGCCCGGATATAGCTCAGGTCGGGCTCATGGTTGTCCTTGAATGGCGTGGGGACGGCGATCAGGAACGCCTGCGCAGGTTCCACCTTGGTGGTTGCCCGCAGGTAGCCTTGGGTGATCACCGCGTGAACCAGCAGCTCCAGCCCGGGCTCGACAATATGCACGGCCCCGCGATTGATGATGTCCACGGTGCGCGGGTTGATATCCACGCCGACCACCTGTTTTTTGCGCGAGGCAAAAATGGCTGCGGTTGGCAGGCCGATGTAGCCCAGGCCGATGACGCAAATCTTCTCGACACTCATGCGGCGGCCTCGTTTTTTTGTGGAAGGTCCAGTAGCGCTGCCCGAATACGCAGGCAAGCGTTACCGTCGCCATAAGGGTTATGGGCGATGCTCATTTGCCGATACTCGGCTTCGTTCTCCAGCAATTGGTTGAGGTGATGGGTGATGCAACCGATGTCGGTGCCTACCAGCCTGACGGTGCCTGCCGCGACCGCTTCGGGGCGCTCTGTGGTCTCGCGCATCACCAGCACCGGCTTGCCCAGGGCGGGTGCTTCTTCCTGGATGCCGCCCGAATCGGTCAGGATCAGGTGGGCGCGGGTCATCAGGTACACGAAGGGCAAGTAATCCTGGGGGGCGATCAGGTACACGTTGTCGATCCCCGCCAGCAGACGTTTCACCGGCTGCTGTACGTTGGGGTTCAGGTGCACGGGGTAAACAAAGGCCACGTCCGGAAAGCACCGGGCGCTGTGAGCCAGGGCCTGGCAGATACGCTCCAGACCTTCGCCAAAGTTCTCGCGGCGATGACCCGTCACCAGCACCATGCGTTGCCCCAGGGGCAGGAAGGCAAACTGCCGATCAAGCCTGGCGCGGATCGGCACCAGTTTCTCCACCGTACTGAGCAGCGCATCAATCACGGTGTTGCCCGTGACATGGATGCTGTCCGGGGCTACGCCTTCATTGAGCAGGTTTTGCCGGGATGTTTGCGTGGGCGCAAAGTGGATCGTCGCCAGGCTGCCGGTCAGGCGCCGATTGCCTTCTTCCGGCCAGGGCGAATACAGGTCGTTGGTGCGCAGCCCGGCTTCAATGTGGGCAATCGGGATCTGCCGGTAATAGGCCGCCAGGCTGGCGGCGAAGGTGGTGGCGGTGTCGCCGTGAACCAGGATCACATCCGGTTTGAAGTCATCCAGCACCGCCTGCAGTCCCTGGATGATGGCCGTGGTCACATCCGTCAGGTTTTGGCCTGCCTTCATGATGTTCAGGTCGTAATCAGGCACCAGCTCAAACAGCTCAAGCACTTGGTCCAGCATCTCGCGATGCTGCGCGGTGACACAGATTCTTGCGTCGAAATCGGCATCAGCTGCCAGTTGGATCGCCAGCGGCGCCATTTTTATGGCCTCCGGACGAGTGCCGAAGATGGACAGGGTCTTGAGAGGCATGGGCGTGGGTTCTTATTGGGTACCTGACACACAGGCGTGGGTTCCCTCATCGCAGTCCCGGCAATTGAAAGCTCTGCTGGTTGGGTGAGTACGAAAGCTCCTAGGCATTCTGCCGAACGGGGGTAGGTGCGACCACTGACCGTACGGCTAGGTTTTATCGAACCCCGAACACACAAAAGCCGCCCGAAGGCGGCTTTGTGTTCAGTGCAGAGTGGCGGCTCAGCCCGCCAGCATCGGGTAGGTAAACAGCCCGAAATGCAGCAGGTTCAAGCCAAAGTGTGTGGCAATCGCTGCGCCCAGGCCGCCGAAGCGGTAGGCCAGGCCGTACCCCGCGCCGGCGATACTGGCCAGCAGCACCCATTGCCAACCCGCGCCCACATGCACCAGGCCAAACAGCAGCGAGGCCAGCAGCAAGGCGAGGTTTTCGCCATAAGGCAGTTGCTTGAAGCGCCGGCTCAGGCCGCCCTGGATATAGCCGCGAAACAGTGCTTCCTCAACCAGGGTCACCAGTAACAGGTTGTTCAACACCCAGAGCCAGGCCTGGTCCGGCCATTTGGGCGCCCAACTGATAATGCCCAGAAGCATCGCCCCGCCGAGGGCGGCGATGGTGGTCAGGGTCAAGGCCAGGGCCGTGGCATAGATCGACAGGCGCAACGGGCGGCGAGCGACGATCCACGGGCAGACCAGCAGCAGCCAGAAACCAATCAACGGTTTGTCCTGGTTCAGGTACATCGAGAAGGGCACGGCATCGGCGCTGAAGCGCTGCGGGTCGATGCCGCGACCGTTGTAGAAACCGGGCAGCCAGTGCATCGCCAGGCCCAGGGCCAGCACGATAAACAAGCCATGGCCAAGGTAGCGCGCCCATGGGACGTGTTGTTGGCGCACGGCGTAACCTGCCACCAGCAATAGGCCGATGGACACCAGGGCCAGTAAACCCAGTTGCCCGTAGGCCAGGGCCAGTGCATAGCCGATGGATAGAAGTGCCAGGTATAGCCAGGGTAAAGCGGGCATTGAAAATCCTTGTGACGTTAAAAATGACGCAATTGCTTTTGCAGGAACCGGCAAGCCGGTTCTTGCAACGGGTGCGTATTATAGCGGCGGTACCTGGAGGCAAAAATGAAAACACCGCCCGAAGGCGGTGTTTTGTATGGCTTGACGCGTTATGAAGCGATCAGCTGACGCAATACATAGTGCAGAATCCCGCCCGCCTTGAAGTATTCAACTTCATTGAGGGTGTCGATCCGGCACAGCACCTCGACCTTCTCGCTACGGCCATCTTCGCGGGTAATCACCAGCGTCAGGTTCATGCGTGGCTCGATCTCGGCATGGGTCAGGCCGAGGATGTCGATCTTCTCCTTGCCGGTCAGCTGCAGGGCCTTGCGGTTCTGGTCCAGCTTGAACTGCAACGGCAGCACGCCCATGCCCACCAGGTTGGAGCGGTGGATGCGCTCGAAGCTCTCGGCGATCACCGCCTTGACCCCCAGCAAGTTGGTGCCCTTGGCGGCCCAGTCGCGGCTGGAGCCGGTGCCGTATTCCTGGCCGGCGATCACCACCAATGGCGTGCCGGATGCCTGGTATTTCATGGCCGCATCGTAGATCGGCATCTTCTCGCCGGTAGGAATGTAGAGGGTGTTGCCCCCTTCTTCGCCGCCGAGCATTTCGTTGCGGATGCGGATGTTGGCGAAGGTGCCGCGCATCATCACTTCATGGTTGCCGCGGCGCGAGCCGTAGGAGTTGAAGTCCCGCGGTTCCACACCCTGTTCGCGCAGGTAGCGTCCGGCAGGGCTGTCGGCCTTGATATTGCCGGCAGGGGAGATGTGGTCGGTGGTCACCGAGTCGCCAAGCAGGGCCAGGATATTGGCGCCCTGCACATCCTTGATCACCGGCAGCGGCCCGGCGATGTCATCGAAGAACGGCGGGTGCTGGATATAGGTGGAGTCTTCCTGCCACACATAAGTCGCGGCCTGCGGCACTTCAATGGCTTGCCACTGTGCGTCACCGGCAAACACCTCGGCGTATTCCTTGTGGAACATGCTGGTGCTGACCTGGGCCACCGCGTCGGCGATCTCCTGGCTGCTGGGCCAGATATCGCGCAGGTAGACCGGCTGGCCATCCTTGCCGGTGCCCAGGGGCTCGCTGCTGATATCAATGCGCACGGTCCCGGCCAGGGCATAGGCCACCACCAGCGGTGGCGAGGCCAGCCAGTTGGTTTTCACCAGCGGGTGCACGCGGCCTTCGAAGTTTCGGTTGCCGGACAGCACCGACGCTACCGTCAGGTCGGCTTGCTGAATGGCTTTCTCGATAGGCTCAGGCAGCGGCCCGGAGTTGCCGATGCAGGTAGTGCAGCCATAGCCCACCAGGTCGAAGCCCAGTTGGTCCAGGTAGGGGGTCAGGCCGGCGGCGTTGTAGTAGTCGGTGACCACCTTGGAGCCGGGCGCCAGCGAGCTCTTTACCCAGGGCTTGCGGCTCAGGCCCTTTTCCACGGCTTTTTTCGCGACCAGGCCGGCGGCCATCATCACGCTCGGGTTGGAGGTGTTGGTGCACGAAGTAATGGCCGCAATCACCACCGCGCCGTTTTTCAGGCGATAGGTCTGGCCTTCGAAGTCGTAGTCGGCTTCACCCACCAGGTCGGCATTGCCCACCGCAACACCGCCACCGCCTTCACTTTCCAGGCGACCTTCTTCCTTGCTGGCAGGCTTGAACTGCAAGTCGAGGAAGTCGCTGAAGGCCTGGCTCACATCCGGCAGCGAGACTCGGTCCTGTGGGCGTTTCGGCCCGGCCAGGCTGGCCTCGACAGTGCCCATGTCGAGGGCCAGGCTGTCGGTGAACACTGGTTCTTCACCGGCGTTGCGCCACAGGCCCTGGGCCTTGGTATAGGCCTCGACCAGCTTGACGGTGGCGGCAGGCCGGCCCGACAGGCGCAGGTAGTCCAGGGTCACATCATCCACTGGGAAAAAGCCGCAGGTGGCGCCGTATTCCGGGGCCATGTTGGCGATGGTGGCGCGGTCGGCCAGGGGCAGGTCGGCGAGGCCGTCGCCATAGAACTCGACGAACTTGCCCACTACGCCTTTTTTACGCAGCATCTGCGTGACCGTCAGCACCAGGTCGGTGGCGGTGATGCCTTCTTTCAATTTGCCGGTGAGCTTGAAGCCGATCACTTCCGGGATCAGCATAGACACCGGCTGGCCGAGCATCGCCGCTTCTGCCTCGATACCGCCCACGCCCCAGCCCAGCACGCCGAGGCCGTTGATCATGGTGGTGTGGGAGTCGGTGCCCACCAGGGTGTCGGGGAAGGCGTAGGTGCGGCCATCTTCGTCCTTGGTCCACACGGTGCGGCCCAGGTACTCCAGGTTGACCTGGTGACAGATGCCGGTACCCGGCGGCACGACGCTGAAATTATCAAAGGCGCTCTGGCCCCAGCGCAGGAACGCATAACGTTCGCCGTTGCGCTGCATTTCGATATCGACGTTTTGCTCGAAGGCGTCGGCATTGCCGAACTTGTCGACCATCACCGAGTGGTCAATCACCAGGTCCACCGGCGACAGCGGGTTGATGCGCTGCGGATCGCCACCGGCCTTGGCCACGGCGGCGCGCATGGCGGCCAGGTCGACCACGGCGGGTACGCCGGTAAAGTCCTGCATCAATACCCGGGCCGGGCGGTACTGGATTTCGCGATCGGAGCGGCGCTCCTTGAGCCAGGCGGCAAGGGCCTTGAGGTCGGCACCGGTGACGGTTTTGTCGTCCTCCCAGCGCAGCAGGTTTTCCAGCAGCACCTTGAGGGACATCGGCAACTTGTCCAGGTCTCCCAGGCTCTTGGCGGCTTCGGGCAGGCTGAAGTAGTGGTAGGTCTTGCTGTCGATTTGCAGGGTCTTAAGGGTTCTCAGGCTATCAACGGATGACATTACATGACTCCTTATGGTCCGCACGGCTACGGACCTGACGGGACGAACAGAGCTTATAAGCTAGCCCGGTTTTCAGTAGCAGGCTAATTACTGGACTCTATGGGCAAGTCCAAGGTTCCGAACTCAGCTATCATGCGCGCGTTTTCATGACAGGCATTGCGATAGAGCAAGCCAGTTGCCAGGAGATTCAATGAACACCCTTTTTATGCACTGCCGCCCGGGTTTTGAAGGCGAAGTCTGTTCCGAGATCGCGGAACACGCCGCGCGCCTGAACGTTTCCGGCTATGCCAAGGCCAAGACCGGCAGCGCCTGCGCCGAATTTGTCTGCACCGAAGAAGACGGCGCCCAGCGCCTGATGCGCGGCCAGCGCTTTGCCGAGCTGATCTTCCCAAGGCAGTGGGCGCGTGGGGTGTTCATCGACTTGCCGGAAACCGACCGCATCAGCGTGATCCTCGCGCACCTGCGGGATTTTCCGGTGTGCGGCAGCCTGTGGCTGGAGATGGTCGATACCAACGACGGCAAGGAACTGTCGAACTTCTGCAAGAAATTCGAAGTGCATCTGCGCAAGGCCCTGCTGGCCGCCGGCAAACTGGTCGAAGACCCGAGCAAGCCGCGCCTGCTGCTGACCTTCAAGAGCGGTCGCGAAGTGTTTATGGGCCTGGCCGAGTCAAACAACTCGGCGATGTGGCCGATGGGCATCCCGCGCCTGAAATTCCCCCGTGACGCGCCCAGCCGCTCGACCTTGAAGCTGGAAGAGGCCTGGCACCACTTTATCCCCCGCGACCAGTGGGACGAGCGCCTGCACGGCGACATGACCGGGGTAGACCTCGGCGCAGCGCCAGGCGGCTGGACCTGGCAGTTGGTCAATCGCGGCATGCTGGTGACGGCGATTGATAACGGCCCCATGGCCGAAAGTCTGATGGACACCGGCCTGGTGCAACACTTGATGGCGGATGGTTTTACCTTCACCCCCAAGCAGCCGGTGGACTGGATGGTCTGCGATATCGTCGAGAAACCGGCGCGTAACGCGGCACTGCTGGAAACCTGGATTGGCGAGGGGCATTGCCGCGAAGCGGTGGTCAACCTCAAGTTGCCGATGAAACAGCGCTACGCCGAAGTAAAACGCCTGCTGGAGCGCATCGAAGAAGGCTTCAAGGCGCGGGGCATCCGGGTAGAAATCGGTTGCAAGCAGCTGTACCACGACCGTGAGGAAGTGACCTGCCACCTGCGCCGCCTGGACGTAAAGAAACCCAAGGCCCGCTAAAGACGACCTTGTAGGAGTGAGTGATGAGCGACATTTTTGACCCTGCCGTCGACGGCACCCTCGACGCCACCGGCCTCAACTGCCCGGAGCCGGTAATGATGCTGCACCAGCACATCCGTGACCTGGCGCCCGGCGGCCTGCTCAAGGTGATCGCGACCGATCCCTCGACCCGCCGCGATATCCCCAAGTTCTGCGTGTTCCTGGACCATGAACTGGTGGAGCAGCGCGAAGAGGCGGGGACTTACCTGTACTGGATCCGCAAGAAGCTCGCTTAAACCGCCGTGCGGATGCGCTTGCGCGCACTGCGTGCCAGGCGCACCACCAGCATCGCCGCCGCGCAACTGAGGCCGACGATCAGGCCCTGCCACAAGCCGCTCGGGCCGCTGGGCTGGCCCAGCCAGTCGGTCAGCCCCAGCAAGTAACCCACCGGCAGGCCCAAGCCCCAATAGGCGAACAGGGTCAGGACCATGGTCACCCGGGTGTCCTGGTAGCCACGCAACGCGCCGGCGGCCGTCACCTGGATCGCATCCGAGAACTGGAACAGCGCCGCAAACACAATCAGCATCGCCGCCACCTGGACCACCTGCGGGTCGGCGGTGTAGATCGTGGCGATCTGCTCGCGAAACAACAGCATCAGGCTGCATGATAGGCAGGCATAGGCCAGTGCGGTGCCCATCCCCACGCCAGCGGCGAAGCGCGCTTCACGGGGTTCGCCACGGCCCAGGGCCTGGCCGACCCGCACGGTCACGGCCATGCTCAGGGAGTAGGGGATCATGAACACCAGGGAACTGAAGTTCAGGGCGATCTGATGCCCGGCGACCACGGTTGCGCCCAGGCTGCCGATCAGCAGGGCGATCACTGCAAAGATGCTCGACTCGGCAAATACGGCGATGCCAATCGGCAGGCCGATGCTCAGGATACGCTTGATCACCGACCATTTCGGCCAGTCGAAGCGTTTGAACAGCTCGCTGGCGTGATAGGCCGGGGCCCAGCGGGTCCACCCGACGAAGCCCAGCATCATTGCCCACATCACAATCCCGGTGGCCCAGCCGCAGCCCACGCCGCCCATGGCCGGCACACCGAAATGGCCATAGATGAACACGTAGTTCAGCGGAATATTCAACGCCAGCCCGCCCAGGCCAAGGAGCATGCTTGGGCGCGTGCGGCCCAGGCCGTCACTGAAGCAGCGCAGCACGTAGTACAGCGCCACCGCCGGCATGCCCGCCGCGATGCCGTGCAGGTAGCCCATGCAGGGGGCGATCAGCTCGGGATCGACGTTCATCGCATGCAGGATCGGTTCGGCACTGATCAGCAGCAATGACGCGGTGCCTCCCACCACCAGCGCCAACCACAACGCCTGGCGCACCAGCGGGCCGATCTCGGCGTGGCTGCCGGCGCCAAAGCGCTGCGCGACTTTTGGGGTGGTGGCCAGCAAGGTGCCGGTCATCAACAGATACACCGGAATCCAGATGGAGTTGCCCAGGGCCACTGCCGCCAGGTCTCGCGCACTGACGCGCCCGGCCATCACCGCATCGACAAAACCCATGGCGGTGGTTGCCAGTTGCCCGATCATGATCGGCAGGGCCAGCGCCAGCAGGCTGTGGACTTCCCGGCGAACGCGGGCAGGGCGGGAGAGGGTTGTGGTGGCAGTGTTCACGTACAGATGTCCGATAAGGGAGAACTCAGGACGGCGCATTCTACGCCTTGACGGATGGGTCAGGAAAATACCTGTGTAGCGGATTTGTAAACGCGCCGCAGGCTGGTGCCTGTACACTGCGGGTCCGCCAAAGGAGCCTGCCATGCTGATTGTTGCCGACGAAAATATCCCGCTGCTCGATGCGTTCTTCGAAGGGTTTGGCGAGATCCGCCGCGTGCCCGGTCGGGCCATTGACCGCGCCGCCATTGAACAGGCCGATGTGCTGCTGGTGCGCTCGGTGACCAACGTCAACCGCGCGCTGCTGGAAGGCACGCCGGTACGGTTCGTCGGCACCTGCACCATCGGCACCGATCACCTGGACCTCGATTACTTTCAGCGGGCCGGTATCCAATGGTCCAGCGCGCCGGGTTGCAACGCCCGGGGGGTGGTGGATTATGTGCTGGGGAGCCTGTTGACCCTGGCTGAAATCGAGGGCGCAGACCTGAACCAGCGGACGTATGGCATCGTCGGTGCCGGTGAAGTGGGCGGGCGCCTGGTCAAGGTGCTCAAGGGCCTGGGTTGGAAAGTGCTGGTCTGCGATCCGCCACGCCAGGTCGCCGAAGACGGTGATTACGTCAGCCTGGAACAGATCATCGAGCAATGTGATGTGATCAGCCTGCACACCCCGCTGAAAAAATCCGGCAGTGGCTCGACCTGGCACCTGCTGGATCGCCAGCGCCTGGAGCAGTTGCAGCCGGGTACCTGGCTGATCAACGCCAGCCGCGGCCCGGTGGTGGATAACGCGGCGCTGCGCGAGGTGTTGCTGGACCGCGAAGACCTGCAGGCGGTGCTGGATGTGTGGGAAGGCGAGCCCGAAGTGGATGTCGAGCTGGCCGAGTTGTGCGTGCTGGCGACCCCGCATATCGCCGGCTACAGCCTGGACGGCAAGCAGCGCGGCACGGCGCAGATCTACCAGGCGCTGTGCGCGCACCTTGGGCAGCCGGCGAGCATTCAGTTGAGTGACTTGCTGCCTGAGCCTTGGCTGGCGGAGGTTAACCTCAATGCCAGCACCGACCCGGCCTGGGCCCTGGCGACGCTGTGCCGCAGCGTCTACGACCCGCGGCGCGATGATGCAGATTTCCGCCGCAGCCTCGTGGGCACTGTGGAGGAGCAGCGCAAGGCGTTCGACCTGCTGCGCAAGCACTACCCGGACCGCCGCGAGATTGACGGCTTGAAGGTGCGGATCAGCGGTGAGTCGGCAGCCTTGCAGACCCTCGTCACCAGCTTGGGCGCAAGCCTTTGCTGATCGACATAGCGCAGGCATAAAAAACCCGGCCACCTGGGCCGGGTCTGAAAGAGCTGGGGCGTATCAGCCTTGCTGGGCAGGCTTGACCAGTTTCTGCTCCAGTTCGGCGCAGGCGCCCTGGATCATCTCTTCGGTAATCTGCACTTCACGGCCTTGTGCATCGATGTACGAGCAAGGCAACTGCTGTGGCTGGCGGATTACTTCAACTTTGTCAGTGCTGCTGGTTTGCAAGGACATGGCCTGTCTCCTCATCAGGTTGTGTACCTACTCTAATTCCCCCGCGTGACCGAGCTGTTACAACTCCATGGCCCGTCGACGGATCGAATGCCCACTCCAGCAGAAATCACGCTGGATTTCCAGCCGGAGTTTAGACCGATAGCCTCTAGGGCCTAGTCTTGCCGGGCATAATTAACCTGACTCATTGTGATTTGCCCAAGTTCAATCCGATTGCAGTGTAGGCTTGGGGTTGTCTTCCTCAGGTGATGCTTTCCATGCTTTCAGCCCGTCAACGCCGCGCCATTCGCCTGGCCACCCGCTTTATTGCCCCCTATCGCTGGCAGGCCGTCGGCGCCTTGCTCGCGCTGATCGTCACCGCAGGCATTACCTTGTCCATGGGCCAGGGCATTCGCCTGTTGGTGGACCAGGGCTTTATGACCCAATCGCCGCACCTGCTCAACCAGTCCATCGGCCTGTTCATGATCCTCGTGCTGGGCCTGGCGGTGGGCACGTTTGCGCGCTTTTACCTGGTGTCGTGGATCGGCGAGCGGGTGGTGGCGGACATTCGTCGGCTGGTGTTCAACCACCTGATCTACCTGCATCCGGGGTTCTACGAGCACAACCGCAGCTCGGAAATCCAGTCGCGCTTGACCGCCGACACCACATTGCTGCAATCGGTGATCGGCTCATCCTTGTCGCTGTTCCTGCGCAACGCGTTGATGGTGATCGGCGGGATTGTGTTGCTGTTTATCACCAACCCCAAGCTCACCAGCATTGTGGTGGTGGCGCTGCCGCTGGTGCTGGCGCCGATCCTGATCTTCGGTCGCCGCGTGCGCAGTTTGTCGCGCCAGAGCCAGGACCGGATTGCCGACGTCGGCAGCTACGTGTCCGAGACCCTGGGCCAGATCAAGACCGTGCAGGCCTACAACCATCAGGTGCAGGATGAGCAGCGCTTCGCGCGGACGGTGGAGGAGGCGTTCACCACGGCGCGCAAACGCATCGTCCAGCGTGCCTGGCTGATCACCCTGGTGATTGTGCTAGTGCTGGGTGCCGTCGGCGTGATGCTGTGGGTGGGCGGCATGGATGTGATTGCCGGGCGCATCTCCGGCGGTGAGCTGGCGGCCTTTGTGTTCTACAGCCTGATCGTCGGCAGCGCCTTTGGCACCTTGAGCGAAGTGATCGGCGAGTTGCAACGGGCAGCCGGGGCGGCGGAGCGGATTGCCGAGCTGTTGCAGTCGAGCAATGACATCCAGGCGCCGGCGACTGGCGCGATCAAGTTGCCGCAACGGGTCAGTGGCCGTCTGGAGCTGCAAGACCTGTATTTCTCCTACCCCTCGCGTCCCGACCGCTATGCCATCGAAGGCCTGAACCTGAGCGTCAAGGCCGGCGAAACCCTGGCTCTGGTCGGCCCGTCCGGGGCGGGTAAGTCCACCCTGTTCGACTTGCTGTTGCGTTTCTATGACCCGCAGCAGGGGCAGGTGCTGCTCGAAGGCCAGCCGCTGACCGATCTCGACCCGCTGGACCTGCGCCGCTGCTTTGCCTTGGTGTCCCAGAGCCCGGCGCTGTTTTTTGGCAGCGTCGAAGACAACATCCGCTACGGCAACCCGCAGGCCAGTTTTGCCCAGGTCGAAGAAGCGGCGCGCATTGCCCATGCCCACGATTTCATCCTGCAAATGCCTGACGGATACCAGACCCATCTGGGGGATGGCGGCTTGGGCCTTTCCGGCGGTCAGCGCCAACGTCTGGCCATTGCCCGGGCCTTGCTGGTGGATGCGCCCATTCTGTTGCTGGACGAGGCCACCAGCGCCCTGGACGCGCAGAGCGAGCATCTTATCCAGCAGGCGTTGCCGCAACTGATGCAGGGGCGTACCACCCTGGTGATCGCCCACCGCCTGGCCACGGTAAAAAACGCCGACCGGATTGCGGTGATGGATCAAGGGAAATTGGTCGCAGTGGGCACCCATCAGCAGCTGATTGCCAGCAACCCGCTGTATGCGCGGCTGGCGGCCCTGCAATTCAGCGATGGCCACGACGAACCCTAAAAAAATGCCCGCGTCTCACAACGCGGGCACTTGCAGCTTCAAGCGGGCAGCATCTACCGGCTGTTACTGGTCATCAAAATAACGTTCGTGCCAGTCCACCAGCGGCTGTGGCGAGTTGAGCTTCTGCCCGTAGATCACCGAATAAGACAGCACGTTCTGCACATACTGGCGGGTTTCGTCGAACGGGATGCTCTCCACCCACACGTCGAAACTCAGGTGGTCGGCGCCGCGCAGCCATTGGCGTACGCGGCCAGGGCCGGCGTTGTAGGCCGCGGAGGCGAGCACGCGGTTGCCGTTGAACTGGCTGTGCACCTGGCTCAGGTAGGCGGCGCCGAGTTGGATATTCTTGTCCGGATCCAGCACCTGCTGCGGTGACGCCAGCGGGATGCTGAACTTGCGCGCGGTTTCCTTGGCGGTGGCGGGCATCAGTTGCATCAGGCCGCTGGCGCCGACGCCGGAGCGGGCGTCATCCATAAACGCGCTTTCCTGACGGGTAATGGCAAACACCCAGCTCGAATGCAGGCCACGGACCTTGGCTTCACGCACCAGAGTGTCGCGGTGGGCCATGGGGAAACGGATATCCAGGTCGTCCCAGTACTTGGCCTGGCTGATGGTGCGGATCGCCGGGAAGTACCACTTCATGTCGTAGGCAAGCTTGGCTTGGGCAACCATTTCGTCACGGTTGAAGTGGCGGCTGACGTGATACCACTCGCGGCGGCCGTCGACGATCTGGCCACGGGCATAAAATTCCAGGGCGCGGCGTACACCCGGGGTATTGCGCACCTTGTTGACCAGCACCTGGCTCATGACCAGCGGCTGATTATTGAGTTGATACGGGGCCTGGGAGCGATCCGCGGCAAGGAAACCATAAAAATCCCGCTCCTTTGCCAGGCCCTTGTACAGCACCAGTGCATGGGGGTTCTTCGGCTCGGCCAGTTCCAGGGCGCGGGCCTGCCAGTAGCGCCAGCGGTTGGTGGTGGCCAGGTCCTGGGGCAGCTTGCGGGTCAACTGGTAGGCATCTTCCCAGCGGGCCAGGCGCAGCAGCAGGCGCAGGCGCCATTCGGAGACGGTGTTGTCACGCAACTCCGGGTCGTATTTGGTCATCACATCCAGGGCGCGCGGGTCGTAGCGGCGCGCCAGGGTCAGGCCGATTTCCCGGGCGATGGAGACTTTTTCGTCACGGGAGAAATGCATGCTGCTGGCATACCCATCCAGCAGGGCCATGGCTTGTTCCGGATCCTGGCGCGCCAGGCGGCGCAAGCCCAGGCCAACGGCGTCGGACATGGCCTCGGTGGCCGGCAGGAAGCGTGATGGGTCGCTGAGCATGGCGGGCTTTTGCGCCACATCCACCATCAAGCGGCCCTGGGCGCCGAGGGTGGGCAAGGTTTTCACCAGGCTGTTGGCCAGCGCATAGTTACGGGCTTCGGCGGCCAGCTTGGTGCGGTCCCAGATTTTCTGTTCGGTCAATTGCCCGGCGGCGGCCCATTGGCCAAAGGTGGCATCGCAGGCGGCGGGTTGGGATTTACCGGTCATCCACAGGGCTTCGGCGGTCTTGTAGCCTTCGGCCTTGAGGTTGTGGCTCAACTGGTATTGGCCGTGGAGGCAGTCCAGTTCGGTGAAATTGAGCTTGGCGTCGTAGTACTTTTCAAAGGTCTGCCAATCGCCACGCTCGGCCAGCCAGCGCAACCAGCGCAGTTTCATCCAGTTGGCCTGGGGCAGGTCGCCATGTTTGGCCAGGAACTGTTCGATTTCCTGGTTGCTCGCGGACTTCAGGCGGGCGGTCAGTTCGTCATAGGCCAGGTAAGGCGTCAGCGGATAGTCGGCCAGGGCCTGGCTGTATTGCATGTACGGCCCGGTGTCACCTTTGGCCAGGGCGCGCTTGGCTTGGTCGTAATATTGGCGTTGGGTGGTCAGGTCCACGGCCTGGGCGGTCTGGACGGCGGTGGAGGAAAGAAGCAGGCAAGATAAAAAGCTGAAAAGGCGACTGCGCATGAGACGTCCGTGCAAAGAAATCAGGACTAGTGCCGGCGCCGCCGACACTGATTACCCCTAGCTTAGCCTTTTGCCTACAGCCGGTGAAAGCTTTGCTGGCTGCTTCGCTGAAGTTCTCAAGAAATGTCCTACAGAACGTGTCGGGCACGAAAATGCCGGCCGCTTCACCCCCCAATTCAGGTAGAATGCGCGCCCGGTTTTTGGAGAAGCGTATGACCCTGCTCAAATTCAGCGATGTGTCCCTTGCTTTCGGCGCTATGCCGTTGTTGGACAAGGTGTCCTGGCAGATCGCCCG
Source organism: Pseudomonas sp. WS 5411 (assembly GCF_012985595.1). Classification (NCBI taxonomy): domain Bacteria; kingdom Pseudomonadati; phylum Pseudomonadota; class Gammaproteobacteria; order Pseudomonadales; family Pseudomonadaceae; genus Pseudomonas; species Pseudomonas sp. WS 5411. The sequence goes on along the minus strand of NZ_JAARMC010000008.1, from coordinate 59,930 downwards.
TGGTGAGCGGGTGTGCATCATCGGCCGCAACGGCACCGGCAAGTCCAGCATGATGAAGCTGGTAAAAGGCGACCAGAAGCCCGATGACGGCTCCGTGTGGCGCGCCCCGGGCCTGAAGATCGGCGAATTGCCGCAAGAATTGCCGGTGGCCGACGAACGGACCGTGTTCGACGTGGTTGCTGAAGGCCTCGACGGTGTGGGCGCATTGCTTGCCGAATACCATCACCTGGCGCAGAACTGCGTCACCGATGCCGACCTGGACAAACTGATGCACGTCCAGCAAGACCTCGAAGCCCGTGATGGCTGGCGCTTGCAGCAATTGGTCGACAGCACCCTGAGCCGCCTGCAACTGCCGGCCGACAAGACCCTCGCCGAATTGTCCGGCGGCTGGCGTCGCCGTGTGCTGCTGGCCCAGGCTCTGGTTTCCGAGCCGGACCTGCTGCTGCTCGACGAACCAACCAACCACCTGGACATCGGCGCGATTGCCTGGCTTGAAGAAGCCCTCAAAGACTTCCAGGGCGCCGTGCTGTTCATCACGCACGACCGTTCTTTCCTGCAGAACCTCGCCACGCGCATCCTCGAGCTGGATCGCGGCGGCCTGATCGACTGGAACGGCGACTACGCCAGCTTCCTGGTGCACAAAGAAGCCACCCTGGCCGCTGAAGAAACCGCCAACGCGCTGTTCGACAAGAAGCTGGCCCAGGAAGAAGTGTGGATCCGCCAGGGCATCAAGGCCCGCCGCACCCGTAACGAAGGCCGTGTACGGGCCCTGAAAGCCTTGCGTGTGGAGCGCAGCGAACGTCGCGAGCGCACTGGCAAGGCCAATATCCAGCTCGATACCGCCGACAAGTCGGGCAAGCAGGTGATGGTCCTGGAGAACGTCAGCTTCCATCACCCGGATGGCCCGTTCCTGATCAAAGACTTCTCCATGGTCCTGCAGCGCGGCGACCGCATCGGCCTGCTGGGTGCCAACGGTACCGGCAAGACCACCCTGCTCAAGCTGATGCTCAGCGGTCTGCAACCGACCAGCGGCACCGTGGAAGAGGGGACGCGCATCGACGTGGCCTACTTCGACCAGTTGCGCCACCAGTTGGACCTGGAAAAGACCGTGATCGACAACGTCGCCGAAGGCCGCGACTTTATCGACATCGACGGCCAGAGCCGCCACGTGTTGAGCTACCTGGGCGACTTCCTGTTCAGCCCGCAACGTGCGCGCACGCCGGTCAAGGCGTTGTCTGGCGGCGAGCGTGCGCGCCTGCTGCTGGCCAAGTTGTTCAGCAAACCGGCCAACCTGCTGGTGCTCGACGAACCGACCAACGACCTCGACGTGGAAACGCTGGAGTTGCTGGAAGAGGTCCTGCTGACCTTCAACGGCACCGTACTGATGGTCAGCCACGACCGGGCATTCCTCGACAACGTGGTCACCAGCACCCTGGTCTTCGAAGGTGAAGGCAAGGTGCGCGAATACGTCGGTGGTTACCAGGACTGGCTGCGCCAGGGCGGCTCGCCGCGCCTGCTGGGCGTGACCGAGAGCAAGTCTGGCAAGGCCGACTTGAACTCTGCTGTGGTTGCACCGGCTGCTGTTGCGCCGGTTCAGGAAGCCGCGCCGGCTGCCAAGAAGAAGCTCAGCTACAAGCTGCAGCGTGAGCTCGAAGCCCTGCCGGGTGAGATCGAAGCCAAGGAAAAGCAGATTGCTGCAGTGGAGGCCGACATGGCTGACGCGGGCTTCTACCTGCGTCCGGCGGCAGAAACGGCCAAGGTCATCGAGTCCCTGGAGAAGCTGAACCAGGAGCTGGAAGTCTTGGTTGAGCGTTGGGCCGAGCTGGATGCCTGATTGATTCAGCGGCAATAAAAAACCGGTGCTCTTACGAGTACCGGTTTTTTTATACGAAATGCACTTCAACAGGTAGGAGCTGGCTTGCCGGCGATAGCGGTCTGCCAGCCACCAGCTGTATCAGCTGACAGGCTGCTATCGCAGGTAAGCCAGCTCCTACATTTGATGTGCAGTGCTCTTACGAGCTTTTTACCAGCTTCACTGCCAGTACGTCGCACGGTGCGCCGTGCAATACGTCGTTGGCGGTCGAGCCCAGCAGCAACGCCAAGCCGTGGCGACCATGGCTGCCGACCACGATCAGGTCGCAGTTCTGTTCCTTGGCCAGATGATGGATTTCCTGGCGTGGCTGGCCGTAAGTCAGGTGGCTTTGGTCTTTTTTCAGTGCGGGATACTTGGCAATCAGTCGGTCCAGGCGCTCCTTGGCCTGGTCGAATTGCTGCTGTTGCAGTTGCGAAAGGTCCATCGGTACGTCGCCGCCAAAGGCCATGGCCATGGGTTCGACGATATGCACCAGGGACAGCTTCACGGTATCACCGGCAATGGCCACGGCGCGCTTGATCACCGGATCGCACTCTTCGGTCAGATCCACGGCGACCAGAATATGTTGGTAAGTCATGAGGCGTTCCTCCAGGGGACTGCAATAAGTTCAGTATGGCTGCTTTCAAGCGGATGGGGTCAAATCCGCTCATCTAGAAATTCGGGAGTACACATATGACGGTCTGGATAGTGGTGTCAATCCTTCTAGTGGTCTTGAGCCCTCTGGCATGGCTGCGGCCCTCGCGCCACCAGAGCGGGCGCATGGCCCTGCGCATGGAGGCGCGACGCATCGGCCTGGCGATGCAACTGTCGCCCCAGGAATGGCCGCACTGGCTCAAGCAGGAGCCGCCCAGCCCCTGTGCGCAGTACTGTCGGCCACGGCGCGGCAGCAAACCCGCGCTGTGGGTTTACTGGCAGCAGGAGCCAGGTGTGTGGGTCAACCAATGGCAGGAAATCTGCGTGGACGAGAAGTTGTTGCCGCATTTTGCAACGCTGCCGGCCAATGTCTTCAAAGTGGAGGCGGACAAGCAGATGATCGCCCTGTACTGGGGCGAGAAGGGCGAGTCCAGCGACTTGCAGGCCATCAGTGCGTTACTCAAGGCCCTGGCCTGAGGCAATAAAAAGCCCGACATCATCATCGGGCTGGAGTTGGCCAGGCAGGCCGGTCATTCTGCGTTTCATCGCGCCGCGCATTCGCGCCGGCGTTCCCACATGCGGCTAGCCTAGCCGGATATCCGCCGCTGTACAGGCCTTTGCTGGCTCTTTTGGATTATTGATCAGGTGAATACCTGCGCATTGATTCGCCTTGGCGGTTATGAAATGACTGAAAAGTCGCGTTTTTACGGCGCTTTCGGGCGATTGACAATTGTCGGAATTTGGCTGAAGGTGGCGTACCCAAATCAAACGGGCGTATGAATTGAGTGTTTGTCTGTCAGGCATCTCATACATAATCCCGACTATCGCATTGGCGGGTGTGCCTGGCGCGTTGGCGTGAGCATTGACGAAATGATCAATGCCCGACCAGGGGCCAGCGTCCGATGTGTACTGTTCAGCTTCCATATCGTGGAGATCAGTTGATGATTTACGAAGGTAAAGCCATCACGGTTAAGGCTCTTGAAAGTGGCATCGTCGAATTGAAATTCGACCTCAAGGGTGAGTCCGTCAACAAGTTCAACCGTCTAACCCTGAACGAACTGCGTCAGGCCGTAGACACCATCAAGGCTGATGCATCGATCAAAGGTGTGATCGTCTCCAGCGGCAAGGACGTGTTTATCGTCGGCGCTGACATCACCGAATTCGTCGACAACTTCAAGCTGCCCGATGCCGAGCTTGTGGCTGGCAACCTCGAAGCCAACAAGATTTTCAGCGATTTCGAAGACCTCAACGTGCCGACCGTTGCCGCGATCAATGGCATCGCTCTGGGCGGCGGTCTGGAAATGTGCCTGGCTGCGGACTTCCGCGTCATGGCTTCCAGCGCGAAAATCGGCCTGCCGGAAGTCAAGCTGGGTATCTACCCGGGCTTCGGCGGTACCGTGCGCCTGCCGCGTATCATCGGTGCCGACAACGCCATCGAGTGGATCGCCGCCGGCAAGGAAAACCGTGCTGAAGACGCGCTGAAAGTCGGCGCCGTTGATGCTGTGGTTGCTCCGGAAAAACTCGCAGAAGCTGCACTGAACCTGATCAAGGGCGCCATCAGCGGCGAATTTGACTACAAGGCCAAGCGTCAGCCTAAGCTGGAAAAACTCAAGCTCAACGCCATCGAACAAATGATGTCGTTCGAAACCGCCAAGGGTTTCGTGGCCGGTCAAGCGGGCCCTAACTACCCGGCGCCGGTCGAAGCGATCAAGACCATCCAGAAAGCCGCGAACTTCGGTCGCGACAAGGCCCTGGAAATCGAAGCTGCCGGCTTCGTCAAGCTGGCCAAGACTTCTGCTGCGCAGAGCTTGATCGGCCTGTTCCTGAACGATCAGGAACTGAAGAAAAAAGCCAAGGCCTACGACGAAATCGCCAAAGACGTGAAACAGGCTGCCGTACTCGGCGCCGGGATCATGGGCGGTGGTATTGCCTATCAGTCGGCGTCCAAAGGCACGCCGATCCTGATGAAAGACATCAACGAGCACGGTATCGAGCAAGGCCTGGCGGAAGCTGCCAAGCTGCTGGTCGGCCGCGTTGATAAAGGTCGCATGACCGCTGCGAAAATGGCTGAAGTGCTTAACGGCATTCGTCCTACGCTGTCCTACGGTGATTTCGGCCACGTCGACCTGGTGGTCGAAGCGGTTGTCGAGAACCCGAAGGTCAAGCAGGCGGTACTGGCTGAAGTCGAAGCCCAGGTCAAAGAAGACACGATCCTGGCGTCCAACACCTCGACCATTTCCATCACCTTGCTGGCCAAGGCCCTCAAGCGTCCGGAAAACTTCGTCGGCATGCACTTCTTCAACCCGGTGCACATGATGCCGCTGGTAGAAGTGATCCGTGGCGAGAAGTCCAGCGAGCTGGCTGTTGCCACCACCGTTGCCTACGCCAAGAAAATGGGCAAGAACCCGATCGTGGTCAACGACTGCCCGGGCTTCTTGGTCAACCGCGTGCTGTTCCCGTACTTCGGCGGTTTCGCCAAGCTGGTCAGCGCTGGCGTGGACTTTGTGCGTATCGACAAGGTCATGGAAAAATTCGGCTGGCCCATGGGCCCGGCGTACCTGATGGACGTGGTCGGCATCGACACCGGCCACCACGGTCGCGACGTCATGGCTGAAGGCTTCCCGGACCGCATGAAGGACGACCGTCGTTCGGCTGTCGATGCGCTCTACGAAGCCAAGCGCCTGGGCCAGAAGAATGGCAAGGGCTTCTACGCCTACGAGACCGACAAGAAGGGCAAGCAGAAGAAAGTTGCCGACCCATCGGTCCACGAAGTGCTGGCACCCATCGTCTACGAGCAGCGTGAAGTGTCTGACGAAGACATCATCAACTGGATGATGATCGCCCTGTGCCTGGAAACCGTACGTTGCCTGGAAGACGGCATCGTCGAAACCGCCGCCGAAGCCGATATGGGCCTGGTGTACGGTATTGGTTTCCCTCCATTCCGTGGCGGTGCGCTGCGTTACATCGACTCGATCGGTGTGGCCGAGTTCGTTGCCCTGGCTGATCAGTACGCTGATCTGGGCCCGCTGTACCACCCGACTGCGAAGCTGCGCGAGATGGCCAAGAATGGCCAGAGCTTCTTCGGTTAAGTGCCCAGACGACTAGAGCGAGAATATTTATGAGCTTGAATCCAAGAGACGTCGTGATTGTCGACTTCGGTCGTACTCCGATGGGCCGCTCCAAGGGCGGCATGCACCGCAACACCCGTGCCGAAGATATGTCGGCGCACCTGATCAGCAAGTTGCTGGAGCGTAACGTCAAGGTCGACCCGAACGAGGTCGAGGACGTGATCTGGGGCTGCGTCAACCAGACCCTGGAGCAGGGCTGGAACATCGCGCGCATGGCTTCCTTGATGACGCAGATCCCGCACACCGCGGCCGGCCAGACCGTCAGCCGCCTGTGTGGCTCGTCGATGAGCGCGCTGCACACGGCCGCCCAGGCGATCATGACCGGCAACGGTGATGTATTCGTGGTCGGTGGCGTGGAGCACATGGGTCACGTCAGCATGATGCACGGTGTCGATCCTAACCCGCAAATGTCGCTGTACGCGGCGAAAGCCTCGGGCATGATGGGCCTGACTGCGGAAATGCTCGGCAAGATGCATGGCATCACCCGTGAAGCCCAGGACGCCTTTGGCTTGCGCTCCCACCAGTTGGCCCACAAGGCGACTGTGGAAGGCAAGTTCAAGGATGAAATCATCCCGATGAACGGCTACGACGAGAACGGTTTCCTGAAACTGTTCGACTACGACGAAACCATTCGTCCGGACACCACCCTGGAAAGCCTGGCGGCCTTGAAGCCGGCGTTCAATCCAAAGGGCGGCACCGTGACAGCCGGTACGTCGTCGCAGATCACCGATGGTGCTTCGTGCATGATCGTGATGTCGGCCCAGCGTGCCCAGGACCTGGGGATCCAGCCTCTGGCGGTGATCCGTTCCATGGCCGTAGCGGGTGTGGACCCGGCGATCATGGGCTATGGTCCAGTACCGGCCACACAAAAAGCCTTGAAGCGCGCAGGTCTGAGCATCTCCGACATCGACTTCTTCGAGCTCAACGAAGCTTTCGCCGCACAGGCCCTGCCAGTGCTGAAAGATTTGAAAGTACTCGACAAGATGAACGAGAAGGTTAACCTGCACGGCGGTGCGATTGCCCTGGGCCACCCATTCGGTTGCTCCGGTGCACGTATCTCCGGCACCTTGCTTAACGTGATGAAGCAAAATGGCGGCAACCTGGGGGTTGCAACCATGTGCATTGGTCTCGGCCAAGGCATTTCCACCGTCTTCGAACGCGTCTAAGCGTTGGGTTGACGGAAGCCGGGGCCCAGTGCCCCGGTTTTTGTTTTTTGGAATTTTTAATTTTTTTTTAATAAATTTTGTAAGAGGGTCAGAGCATGAAAGTCGAACCAGGGCTCTACCAGCATTATAAAGGTCCCAAGTACCGCGTTTTTAATGTGGCACGGCACTCCGAGACCGAGGAAGAAGTGGTGTTCTACCAAGCACTGTATGGCGATTACGGCTTTTGGGTGCGTCCCTTGAGCATGTTCCTGGAGACCGTCGAGGTTGACGGCAAGCAGGTCCCGCGCTTTGCTTTGGTGCAGGTCGAACCCAGTCTTTTTTCAGGGCAATAACGGCAGGTTGCGCGCAATGCTGCGCTTGACCTCACTGTGTTGCCACTATATATAGCGTTGCCGCGTCAGGCGCCAACCGCCTTTCTCTTCTCGAATTCAGGAATTTTCCGATCCATGGGCAAATCGCTGGTCATTGTGGAATCCCCGGCTAAGGCCAAGACCATCAACAAGTACTTGGGTAACGAGTACGTGGTGAAGTCGAGTATCGGCCATATCCGAGACCTGCCCACCAGCGGTTCGGCTAGCGCCAGCAAGGAGCCTGCTGCCAAGCGCGGCAAGGCGGCTGCGGGCGAAGGTCCGGTGCTCTCGCCTAAAGAGAAGGCGCGCAAGCAGCTGGTCTCGCGCATGGGTGTGGACCCGGATCATGGCTGGAAGGCCAAGTACGAAATCCTTCCGGGCAAGGAAAAGGTGATCGAGGAGCTGCGCCGGCTCGCCAAGGATGCTGACACCATCTATCTCGCGACGGACTTGGACCGCGAAGGGGAAGCCATTGCCTGGCACCTGCGCGAAGCCATCGGTGGGGATGACAGCCGCTATAAACGCGTGGTGTTCAACGAAATTACCAAGAAGGCGATCCAGGAAGCCTTCTCCAAGCCGGGCGAGCTGGACATTGACCGCGTCAATGCCCAACAGGCGCGGCGCTTCCTCGACCGCGTCGTCGGCTACATGGTCTCGCCACTGCTGTGGGCGAAGATCGCCCGCGGCCTGTCCGCTGGCCGTGTGCAATCGGTAGCGGTCAAGCTGGTGGTGGAGCGTGAGCGCGAGATTCGTGCGTTCAACCCTGAAGAGTACTGGGAAGTCCACGCGGACCTCGGTACCGCCAAGGGCAATAACGTGCGCTTTGAAGTGGCCCGCGAGAAAGGCGAGGCCTTCAAGCCGCTCAACGAAGCCCAGGCCATGGCCGCGCTGGACAAGCTCAAGGCTTCCAGCTACAGCATCGTCAAGCGTGAAGACAAGCCCACCAGCAGCAAGCCGTCGGCGCCGTTCATCACCTCCACCCTGCAACAGGCCGCGAGCAACCGCCTGGGCTTTGGCGTGAAGAAGACGATGATGATGGCCCAGCGTCTGTACGAAGCGGGCTACATCACTTATATGCGTACTGACTCCACCAACCTGTCGGTGGACGCGGTGGCAATGGCGCGTACTTATATTGAAAGCGAGTTCGGCAAGAAGTACCTGCCGGAGAAGCCAAACGTCTACAGCAGCAAGGAAGGCGCACAAGAGGCTCACGAAGCGATTCGTCCGTCTGACGCCAATACCGAGCCAAGCAAGCTGACCGGCATGGAGCGCGACGCTGAGCGCCTCTACGAGCTGATCTGGCGCCAGTTCCTGGCGTGCCAGATGCTGCCGGCGCAATACCTGTCCACCACTGTCACAGTGGGTGCCGGGGACTTCGAGCTGCGTGCCAAGGGCCGGATCCTCAAGTTCGACGGCTATACCCGCGTGATGCCGCAAATCGCCAAGCCGGGTGATGACGACGTGCTGCCAGACATGGCCCAGGGCGATGCGCTGAAGCTGATCAAACTCGATCCGAGCCAGCACTTCACCAAGCCACCACCCCGTTATTCGGAAGCCAGCCTGGTCAAGGAAATGGAAAAACGCGGTATCGGTCGTCCTTCGACCTATGCGGCGATCATTTCCACGATCCAGGACCGTGGCTACGTTGCCTTGCACAACCGCCGTTTCTATTCGGAAAAGATGGGCGATATCGTCACCGAGCGTCTGTCCGAGAGCTTCTCCAACCTGATGGACTACGGCTTCACTGCCGGTATGGAAGAGAATCTCGATGACGTGGCCCAGGGCGAGCGCGACTGGAAAAACGTACTCGACGAGTTCTATGGCGACTTCAAGAAAAAACTCGAAGTAGCCGAGAGCCCGGAAAACGGCATGCGTGCCAACCAGCCGGTGATGACGGATATTCCGTGCACCACCTGCGGTCGTCCAATGCAGATCCGTACCGCGTCGACCGGTGTGTTCCTGGGTTGCTCGGGCTACAGCCTGCCGCCCAAAGAGCGCTGCAAGGCCACCGTCAACCTGGTGCCAGGTGATGAAATCGCTGCCGATGACGAGGGTGAATCCGAGTCGCTGGTGCTGCGTGGCAAGCACCGTTGCCCGATCTGCAGCACGGCCATGGATGCCTACCTGCTGGACGAGAAGCACAAGCTGCACATCTGTGGTAACAACCCTGATTGCAACGGCTACGAGATCGAAGAGGGCACCTATCGTATCAAGGGCTATGAAGGCCCGAGCCTGGAATGCGATAAGTGCGGCAGCGAGATGCAGCTCAAGACCGGTCGTTTCGGCAAGTTCTTCGGTTGCACCAACCCGACCTGCAAGAACACCCGCAAACTGCTGAAAAGCGGTGATGCGGCGCCGCCGAAGATGGACCCTGTGAAGATGCCCGAGCTCAAGTGCGAGAAGGTCAACGACACCTATATCCTGCGTGACGGCGCTTCGGGCTTGTTCCTGGCTGCCAGCCAGTTCCCGAAAAACCGCGAGACCCGTGCGCCGCTGGTGCTGGAGATCGTGCCGCACAAGGATGAAATCGATCCGAAGTACCACTTCCTGTGCGAAGCGCCGAAGAAGGATCCCGACGGTCGCCCGGCCGTGATCCGCTACAGCCGCAAGACCAAGGAGCAGTACGTGCAGACCGAAGTGGACGGCAAGCCTACGGGCTGGAAAGCCTTCTACGATGGTGGCAAGTGGAAGGTCGAGGATAAGCGCCAGGGCGCTTGATCCAGCACCTGCGTTGAAGTAAAGGCCGCCTTCACAGGCGGCCTTTTGTTTTGCGCTTGCAGTGGACTTGTCTCATCCTTGACACTGTTCAGCCAGCATCACATCTATGTCGTTGTGGAGACTGCCGTCATGGCCAACGAACTCTATACCCGTACCAACCAGAAAATTTACTTCGCGGGTTTGTCCCTGGAAGCCCTTGGCCGCGCCGAGGAAGGAAAGGAGATGAACGCTATTGCGCTGGTCCAGGCGGGGCGAGAGTCGGCGTTGTTTCACCTGTATGGGGCCTTGCTGGGCCTGTGTCATGAAATTGCCGGCTTCTATCGTTTGCCTCAGGCGAATGCGCCGCGGGCCGAGGATATCCTGACCCGTGAGGTGCAGGAGTCGCTGGCTATTCCTGAGTTGGCTGAATTGGTGGAAATGGCCCGCAGCCCCGACAGTTGGCTGGCACGCCTGTTGGCTGCCCATTCGGCGATGTTCCAGCCGCCGCGGGTGCCGCACAAGCCCAAGGGCGATGTGACCCAGCCACTTATCGTTGCGGTCAGCCTGGAAGAAGAAGGGCCGGAGCCACTGAGCCGGGCCGAACTGGAGAGTTGGCGCCAGGAGCTGAAGAAGCTGGCGATCCGCTTTCGGGATGGATTGAACGAGTGCTGAGTCAGGTGTACTCGGCAGGCCTTTGACCATTCATCAAGCCGCACGGCAAGCTGCCTCAGATACCGAGCGATGCAGCCCTCATGCCTGATATAATGCCGGGCTATCCTGGAGAACAGATTTTTATGCCAACGTCCTTTCTGGAAATTGTTGAATTGCCCGACGGCCGAATTGAGCTGCGCAGGGCTGAGGACGAGGGTTCTCTGGTGACTTTGGATTTTTCCGAGGACGCCAAGGCGTTCCTGCAAGGCCAGCATGTGGAAGTGGCAAAAGCCATGTTGAGCGTGGGTGTGCAGATGGCGGGGCGCCTGGCTGAAGGCGAACCTGAAAAAGACGACGGTCCACGGGTTCTTCACTGAGTCCGTTTGGCGTTTTTTAAGATTCAAATGTTCAATCGGCTTCTCAATTCTGTAGAAGCCTTGCGTCCATCGCAGGCACTGACCTGACGTCAGGCTGCAATCGGACGACCTGTGCCACTCCCGAGAACGCGTTGCGCGCCAGTCTCGGGTTTATCCCAATCGAATATTCAAACTTTGTGCATCGCCTGTGCGCGCTGCGCTGATCAACTGCTGCTTGGCCGAAGCGCCCAGCGGGTTCAGCCAGCTGACGACGGTGTGGCTACGCCCCAGGCGCAATGCCTCGCAGGTCAGTTGCTGGGCGCTCTGGGCACCGCGTGGTTGCAGCAGCAGGATGCGCTCGCGGTTCAGGCCTGCATCCCGCAGCCAGGCTTGGGTCAGGCTGGAGGGTGGGGCGATCAGGGTCAGCCAGCGGGCGTCCTGTTCCTCGCTCAGTTCACGCAGGATCGGCGCCAGCAAGCTCAGGCAGTTCCCGGCAGCGCCGCGCAACGACAATTCACTGAAGACCTCCGGTTCGGCGGGGGCGGTCCATGGGGACTCCACCGCCTCGCTGAGGATAGGTGCAAGTGGCTGGGCCAGAAAGGCCTCAAACAGCGGCAGTTGTGTATGTTGTTGCGCGTGTGGGAACTGCATGATGCCTCCGTTAGCGGCGAATTACGCCGACACTCAAGCCTTCGATCACCAGGTCCTGATCCTTCAGGTTGACTTCAATCGGCGAAAACTCAGGGTTTTCTGCCAGCAGCCAGACTTTGCTGCCTTCGCGCTTGAAGCGCTTGACCGTTACTTCATCGCCAATGCGGGCCACGACGATCTGGCCGTTACGCGCTTCGCGGGTGGTGTGCACGGCCAGCAGGTCGCCGTCGAAGATGCCCACGTCCTTCATGCTCATGCCATGGACCCGCAACAGATAGTCGGCGCGAGGATGGAAGAAGGTCGGGTTGATGTTGCAGGACTCTTCGACGTGCTGTTGTGCCAGAATCGGCGCACCGGCAGCGACCCGGCCGATGATCGGCAGTGTCGATTCGTCAGCCTTGGCTTCGAAGCCAGGGATACGAATACCGCGGGACGCACCCGGGGTCATTTCGATCGCACCCTTGCGGGCAAGGGCCTTCAGGTGTTCTTCGGCAGCATTGGGGGATTTGAACCCCAGCTCCAGGGCGATTTCTGCCCGGGTCGGCGGATAGCCGTTGTCGTCGAGGCAGCGCTTGATAAAAGCGAGAATCTCAGCTTGGCGTGGCGTCAGTTTTAGCATGTTGATCGCTCTGTCTTTTTATACAGTGACTGGGATTATATACAGTGAACTGCGCTTGGCAATCATCGTTTTTGCCGACTCCGCCGGACGGTCATCCGTCGGGCCCCGCAAAGCCTGGAGACAGTGCTCCCTACAGGCGATGGAAGATGTGATTAAATAGGTGCGAATCGGGTGACTGACCGGCCGGAAAACGGACCTGCAGGCTTGACATTGCACAAGGTGAAACGTATGTTTCAAACAAGTGTTTGTCAGGCGGAGTAGCCATGGCCCAGTCGGAAACCGTTGAACGCATTCTCGATGCTGCCGAGCAGTTGTTCGCGGAAAAAGGATTTGCTGAAACTTCATTGCGGCTTATCACCAGCAAGGCCGGGGTCAACCTGGCAGCAGTGAACTATCATTTCGGCTCGAAAAAAGCCCTGATTCAGGCGGTGTTCTCGCGCTTCCTGGGGCCATTCTGCATCAGCCTCGACCGTGAGTTGGAGCGGCGCCAGGCCAAGCCTGAGAATAAGCCGAGCCTGGAAGACCTGCTGGAAATCCTCGTCGAGCAAGCCCTGGTGGTACAGCCGCGCAGCGGCAACGATCTGTCGATCTTCATGCGCCTGCTGGGCCTGGCGTTCAGTCAGAGCCAGGGCCACTTGCGACGTTACCTCGAAGACATGTACGGCAAAGTATTCCGTCGCTACATGTTGCTGGTGAACGAGGCGGCCCCGCGTATTCCCCCTATCGAATTGTTCTGGCGCGTGCACTTCATGCTCGGTGCTGCTGCGTTCAGCATGTCCGGGATCAAAGCCTTGCGCGCCATCGCCGAGACCGATTTCGGCGTCAACACCTCCATCGAGCAGGTGATGCGCCTGATGGTGCCGTTCCTGGCCGCCGGTATGCGCGCGGAAAGCGGCGTCACCGACCCGGCCATGGCCGCCGCTCAACTGCGCCCGCGCAGCAAGTCCGTCCCGGTCGCGGCCAAGGTTTAGCCACTGGCGTCTGGGCGCAACCGCTTGCATCCGCTAAGCTAGCCGCCCATGCCGATTTCAACTATTTATCCGCACTTCACCGCCTTGCCTGGCTTGACCTGGCTAGGCGGTGAAGTGCGCGCGTCATTCAAGGAAAATTTATGACTGCTGCCCTGCAAGGCTCTTTGATGGTGGACGTCGCCGGCACCTGGCTGACGGCTGAAGATCGCCACTTGTTGCGCCAGCCTGAAGTGGGCGGCCTGATCATTTTTGCGCGCAACATCGAGCATCCGCGCCAGGTGCGGGAATTGAGCGCCGCCATTCGCGCAGTGCGCCCGGACCTGTTGCTGGCTGTGGATCAGGAAGGCGGTCGGGTCCAGCGCCTGCGCCAAGGGTTTGTGCGCCTGCCGGCCATGCGGGCGTTGGCGGACAATGCCAATGCCGAATACCTGGCCGAGCAGTGCGGTTGGGTCATGGCCACGGAAGTACTGGCCGTCGGCCTGGACCTGAGCTTCGCCCCCGTGCTGGACCTCGACTACCAGCGCAGCGCCGTTGTAGGCACGCGCTCGTTCGAAGGTGATCCCGAGCGTGCCGCGTTGCTGGCCGGCGCCTTTATCCGGGGCATGAACAGCGCTGGCATGGCCGCCACCGGCAAGCACTTCCCGGGTCATGGCTGGGCCGAGGCAGATTCCCACGTGGCCATTCCCGTTGATGAGCGCAGCCTGGAACAACTGCGCACCCATGACCTGGTGCCGTTCGCGCGCCTGAGCAAGCAATTGGCCGCGGTCATGCCGGCCCACGTTATTTACCCTCAGGTGGATAACCAGCCGGCCGGCTTCTCGCGTCGCTGGTTGCAGGACATCCTGCGCGGCGAATTGCAGTTCGATGGGGTGATTTTCAGTGATGACCTGTCCATGGCCGGTGCCCACGTGGTGGGGGATGCGGCGAGCCGGATCGAGGCTGCTTTAAGTGCTGGCTGCGACATGGGCCTGGTGTGCAATGACCGCGCAGCGGCCGAACTGGCCCTGAGTGCCGCCCAGCGCATGAAGGTCACGCCATCGGCACGTATTGCCCGTATGCGTGGGCAGGCGATTGCGTCGACTGACTATAAGCAGGATCCGCGTTGGTTGGCGGCGCTTGGCGCGCTTCGGGATGCACAGTTGATCGAATGAGATTGAGGTGCGCCCATCGCAGGCAAGCCAGCTCCCACATTTGATTTGTGGCGGTACCAAAAATCTCTGCCCCAGTGAGACCCCCTGTGGGAGCGGGCTTGCCCGCGATCGCGGCAACCCAGTCACTGTTTCTGGCGGTTGACCCACCGCTATCGCAGGCAAGCCAGCTCCCACATTTGATTTGTGGCGGTAGCAAAAATCTCTGCCCCAGTGAGCCCCCCCCCTGTGGGAGCGGGCTTGCCCGCGATAGCTATCTAACTATCAACGCTTCTCTAGCTTTTGGGGCAACGGCGCAAACAGCGCCTCGATATCCTCGTTGCCCAGCTTCCAGTCGCCCGTGGTGCGGCCATCCAGCACCCCCGCTGCCAGGTCTGACTTTTCTTGCTGCAGCGCCTGGATCTTCTCTTCCACGGTGCCCCGGGCAATCATCTTGTACACAAACACTGGCTTTTCCTGGCCGATGCGATACGCACGGTCAGTCGCCTGGTTTTCCGTGGCCGGGTTCCACCAGGGGTCGTAGTGGATCACGGTATCGGCTTCGGTCAGGTTAAGTCCCACGCCGCCCGCCTTGAGGCTGATCAGGAAGATCTGCAGCTTGCCACTCTGGAAGTCCTTGACCGGCGTGCGCCGGTCGCGGGTCTGGCCGGTCAGCAAGGCGTAGGCGACCCCGCGTTTTTTCAGCTCGAGCTCAATCAGGCTGAGCATCGAGGTGAACTGCGAGAACAGCAGGATCCTGCGCCCTTCGGCAAACAGCTCCTCGAGCATCTCCATCAGGCTGTCGAGCTTGCCGGAACTGCTGCCGCGTGCGGGCAGGGTGGCGTCGTTTACCAGGCGCAGATCGCAACAGACCTGGCGCAGCTTGAGCAGCGCTTCCAGAATGATGATCTGGCTGCGGGCCACGCCCTTGCGGGTGATCTCGTCGCGCACCTTCTTGTCCATGGCCAGGCGCATGGTTTCGTATACATCGCGCTGGGCTTCATTGAGATCGACCCAGTGAATGATCTCGGTCTTGGGCGGCAATTCAGTAGCCACCTGTTCCTTGGTACGGCGCAACAGGAACGGCTTGATCCGACCGTTGAGGTGTTGCAATCGCACGTCGCTGCCGCGTTTTTCGATGGGCACGCGGTAGTCACGGTTGAAGCTTTTTACATCTCCCAACCAACCCGGCAGCAGGAAGTGGAACAGCGACCACAGCTCGCCCAGGTGGTTTTCCAGGGGCGTGCCGCTCAGGCACAGGCGCTGGCGTGCATTCAGCTCGCGGGCGGCCTGGGCGGCCTTGCTGGTGGGGTTCTTGATGTACTGGGCTTCGTCGAGGATCAGCACATGCAGTGGCTGCACGGCCAGTTGTTCGATGTCTTTGGGCAGCAGGGCGTAGGTGGTCAGCAGCAGGTCGTAATCCTGCAACTGGGCGAAGTGTTTCTTGCGCCCGGCACCGTACAGTGCCAGCACCTTGAGCTGCGGGGTGAAGTGCGCCGCTTCGTCGAGCCAGTTGGGGATCAGGCTGGTAGGCATCACCACCATGCACGGCCGGTCCAGGCGCCCGGCGATTTTTTCGCTGAGAATATGCGCCAGGGTCTGCAGGGTTTTGCCCAGGCCCATGTCATCCGCGAGAATCCCGCCCACTTCCAGTTGGCGCAGGGACTGCATCCAGCTCAGGCCTTCGAGCTGGTAGGGGCGCAACGTGGCGTTGAGGCCCTCGGGGGCGGCGCAGGTGAAGTCCTTGATGTCGCGCAGGCGCTGGGCAAAGTTGCGGATCTGCTCGCCACCTTCCCATTGCAGCGGCAGGTCTTCCAGCGGGTTGAGGCGAATCGCGTCGGCCTTGGCCAGGCGCAAGGCGGTGGTACCAGGCTCCTGCAGGTAGAACTCACCGAGGGTCGCCAGCACCGGTTTGAGCCGGCCGTAGGGCAGGGCGACTTGCAGCGGGCCGTGGCCACCGTTGGGCAGGCCGGGGATGTTCACCAGGATCAGTTCGTCGTCGCGGCGGCGCGCGAGCTTTTCCGGGTTGAGGATTTCGGTGTGGGAGCGCATCAGGTTCAGCAGGATCGGCAGCAGGCTCAGCCGTTCGCCATTGACGATAATCCCCAACTCCAGGTCGAACCAGTCGCGCTCCGGCACTTCATCGACGCTGGCGTACCAGTCCTCGACCGGGCTCAGGTCGAAGCCGAAATCCTCGTCGATCTGCAGTTCCCAACCAGCAGCACGCAGGCTAGGGGAGGCGTTGAGGGTGAAGTTCAGCCAGGCGCTGTCATTGACCATCTCAAACAGCTCGCCGGCGCTTTCCGGCAGGGCCTTGCTCTGGCGGGTGGCGATCTTGAAGCCCAGCAGGCGCAGGTGCTCGCGAAAGCCTTGCTCCACCTCGGGATGGCGCTTGATCCGCAGGCTCTGGGTTTCCTGGCGGACAATGATGTCGGCGTTTTTCTGGCCGCTGACATAGTTGCCCTGGTAATTGAATGACAGCGCCGCCCGGTGCTGGATATAGCGCTGCATCTTGCCGTTGCGTGGCTCAAAGGCGCTGAACTCGATGCTGGCCAGCCACAGCCGGGGAATCGGCTGCACATCCTCGAGCACCACTTGCGGCAGGACCACGCGGTTATCCAGCACGGCCTGCAGTTTCTCCAGCAGCTCGGCATCCTTGGCCGCCGCCGGGTAGGCCAGGGTTTCCTGGACCTGCAGCAGCACGGCCGCGATGTGTTTGCAATTGGTGTGCACGGGGCAGGTGCAACGGCTGTCCACCAGGATCAGGGTGCCTTTGGCCGATTCGCGCAGGGAGATGGTCTGGCGATACACATTGCCGCCCGAGCCTTCGCAACTGGCGATGATGGTGCTGTCGCCGGACTCGACAATCCTTACGCGGTTTTCCAGGGCGTAGCGCCGGCCGCGCTCCAGGCTTTGTTCCTTGAAGCGGTTGGCCCAGGACGGAGCCAGGGGTTTGGTCAGCGACGACGTCAGGGGCATGGCGCTGGATCAGTCCGCCAGGCCGGGCGGCGGTGCGCTCGGTGGCTTGGCGGTAAGGGAGGTGATCTTGATCAGCAGGGCCAGGTGGCCGGCGTCCAGGTAATTGAGCTGGTTGTTCTTGGTGCGCACGTCCGTCTGGCTCAAGTGTTCGCTGGCAATCACGCTGCCGTTGTTGTCGAACTGGTTGAGCCAGAAGCTGGCGTCAATACGGGTAAAGCGCCCCAATTGCAGATCCAGGGTGCCCTGGATGGGGTATTGGCCAAACTGTTCCTGGCCGTCGGTGATTTTCACCTTTACCGGCTGCTCGCCCAGGTTCTGCTCCCAGGCTTTGTGCAGCAGCACGGTGTAGTCGCCATTGGCCTGGAGTTTCTCGACGATATTGTTCAGGCGCGGCGGGCTGATTTTCTCGATCCCTTGGCGTGGCGCCCCGGCGGCCCAGTCTTCCGGGGCTGGCCGGCTATTGATCAGCGGCTCTGCATTCTGGCGGATCAGGATCATTTCCACCTGGTAGAGGCTGTCGGCAAACGCCGAAGGTGCGACTACCACCAACAACAGGCTCAGGATACGAAGCAGGCGCATGGGGCGTCCTTCAAGCAGGTTTCGGGATGAGGCGCTCAAACAGCGCCTCCAATGTATTAAAGCGCTCTTCTGCACGTTCCATCGGCACCATGAACTTGAACAGCGTAGCGCCTTCGAATTTGTAGCGGTTGGGCTGGCCCTGGATCAACTTGATCAGTACCAGCGGGTCTACCGGCGTCTGCGCTTCGAACTCGATACGCCCGCCCTGCGGCCCGGCGTCGACCTTCTTGATCCCCAGTTGCTCGGCCTGCAATTTGAGCAGGGTCAGGCGCACCAGGTTCTTGGTCGGCTCCGGCAACAGGCCGAAGCGGTCGATCATCTCCACTTGCAGGTCCTTGAGACCTTCTTCGTCAGTGGCCGAGGCGATGCGCTTGTACAGGATCAGGCGTGCATGCACATCCGGCAGGTAGTCTTCGGGAATCAATGCCGGCAGACGCAGGTTGATTTCCGGCCCGCCGCCCAGGGGTTGGTCGAGGTTCGGTTGTTCGCCTTTGCGGATGGCCTTCACCGCGCGCTCCAGCATTTCCATATAGAGGGTAAAGCCCACGGCCTGGATCTGCCCGCTCTGGCCGTCGCCCAGCAGTTCGCCGGCGCCACGGATTTCCAGGTCGTTGGTGGCCAGCACAAAGCCCGCGCCCAGGTCCTGGGTGTTGGCGATGGCTTCCAGGCGCTTTTCCGCATCGCCGGTAATTTGCTGGCGCGGTGGCGTCAGCAGGTAGGCGTAGGCCTGGTGGTGACTGCGGCCGACCCGGCCACGCAACTGGTGCAGCTGCGCCAGGCCGAACTTGTCGGCGCGCTCGATGATAATGGTGTTGGCGCTCGGCACGTCGATGCCGGTCTCGATAATGGTCGAGGCGATCAGCACGTTGAAGCGCTTGTGGTAGAAGTCGCTCATCACCTGTTCGAGTTCGCGTTCGCGCATCTGCCCGTGGCCGATGCCGATCCGCGCTTCCGGCACCAGTTCGGCGAGGTCGGCGGCGCATTTCTCGATGGTTTTCACATCGTTGTGCAGGTAGTAGACCTGGCCGCCGCGCAGCAACTCGCGCAGCAGGGCTTCCTTGATCGTGCTGTTGTTCTCCTCCATGACGAAGGTGCGCACCGACAGGCGTCGTGCCGGCGGCGTGGCGATGATCGACAGGTCGCGCATGCCCGACACCGCCATGTTCAGCGTGCGCGGGATCGGTGTGGCGGTCAGGGTCAGGATATCGACCTCGCTGCGCAGGGCCTTGAGCTGCTCCTTCTGGCGTACGCCAAAGCGGTGCTCTTCGTCGATGATCACCAGGCCCAGGTTCTTGATCTTCACATCGTCCGACAGCAGCTTGTGCGTACCGATCACGATGTCGATCTTGCCTTCGGCCAGGTCGGCCACGGCTGCGTTGACTTCCTTGGCGGACTTGAAGCGGCTCATCACCTCTACGGTCACCGGCCAATCGGCAAAGCGGTCGCGAAAACTGTTGTAGTGCTGCTGGGCGAGCAGGGTGGTCGGCACCAGGATTGCCACCTGGCGGCCGCCATGCACCGCGATAAACGCGGCGCGCATCGCCACTTCGGTCTTGCCAAAGCCCACGTCACCGCAGACCAGGCGGTCCATGGGCTTGGGCGCGAGCATATCGGCGCGCACGGCGTCGATGGTGGTTTGCTGGTCCGGGGTTTCTTCGAAGGCGAAGCCGGCGCTGAACGTGGCGTAGTCGGCCTTCGGGTCGGCGAACGCATAGCCTTCGCGGGCCGCGCGGCGAGCATAGATGTCCAGCAGTTCGGCGGCTACGTCGCGCACCTGCTCGGCGGCCTTGCGCTTGGCCTTCTGCCAGGTCTCGGAACCCAGGCGGTGCAACGGCGCCAGGGCGTCGTCGCTGCCGGTGTAGCGCGCGATCAGGTGCAAGTTGGCCACCGGCACATAGAGCTTGGCGCCCTCGGCGTATTCCATGGTGAGGAATTCGGCGGCCTGGTTGTCGATCTCCAGGGTCTGCAGGCCCAGGTAGCGCCCCACGCCGTGGTCGATATGCACCACCGGCGCGCCTTCGCGCAGTTCGGTGAGGTTCTTGATCACCGCGTCGTTGTTGGCGTCGGCACGTTTTTCCCGGCGCCGGCGCTGCATCACGCGTTGGCCGAACAGCGGGCTCTCGGCAATCAGCGCCAGGGCCGGATCATCCAGTTGCAGGCCTTCGTTCAGCGGCGCAATGGTGATCGCCAGGCGGTCCTTGCCGGCGACAAAGTCCGGCCAGCTGTCGACGGTTTTTGGTCGCAGCTTCAGACGTTCGAGCAACTCCAGCAGCACTTCGCGGCGCCCGGCGGATTCGGCGGTAAACAGCACGCGGCCGGGGAAATCGCCGAGGAAGTCGGACAACGCTTGCAGCGGCTGGCTGGCCTTGGCCTCGATGGCCAGGTTGGGCAGGGTTTGGGCCGGGAAGCGTTCGCGGCCGACGCCGGCTTCCACATCCTGTTGGCTGGCGACCACCCGTGGCCAGTTCTTCAGGCGGGCGAAGCAGTCCTCTACCGGCAGGAACAGCTCGGCAGGCGGCAATAAAGGCCGGGATGGATCGACGCGGCGTTCTTCATAACGGTTGCGTACGTCGTTCCAGAAGTTTTCCGCCGCCTGTTCGATGCCCGGCAGCGAGAACACCTGAGTGTCCTGGGGCAGGTAATCGAACAGGGTCGAGGTTTCGTCGAAGAACAGCGGTAGGTAGTACTCGATACCGGCGGGGGTAATCCCGCTGCTCAAGTCCTGGAAGATCGGGCAACGGCGGAAATCCACGTCAAAGCGTTCGCGAAAGCGCGCCTTGAAGCGCGTGACGGCGTCTTTTTGCAGGGGGAATTCCCTGGCCGGCAGCAGCTTGATCGACTGTACTTTGTCGATGGAGCGCTGGTTTTCCGGGTCGAAGGTGCGCAGGGTCTCGATTTCGTCGTCGAACAGGTCGATGCGGTAGGGCAGTTTGCTGCCCATCGGGAACAGGTCGATCAGCGCGCCACGCACGGCGAACTCGCCATGCTCGTACACCGTATCGACGCAGCGGTAGCCGCTGGCTTCCAGGCGCGTGCGCATCTGCTCCACGTCGAGTTTCTGGCCGATATCCAGCACCAGGCTGCTGCCCAGCAGGAACTTGGTCGGCGCCAGGCGGTGCAGGGCCGTGGTGATCGGCACCACCAGTACGCCGTGGGCCAGTTCCGGCAAGCGGTACAGGCTGGCGATGCGCTGGGAGATGATGTCCTGGTGCGGCGAGAACAAGTCGTAGGGCAGGGTTTCCCAGTCCGGGAAATGCAGCACCGGCAAATCGGGGGCAAAGAAACTCAGCTCCTGCTCCAACCGTTCGGCGCTTTGGCTGTCGGCGGTCAATAGCAGGGTAAAGCGCTTGGCTGCACTGGCAGCCTCGGCAATGGCCAGGCTCAGGGCGGCACCGGGCAGATTGCCCCAATGCTGTTTACCTGCCTCGGCAGGGAGTAGCGGTAGACGCAGGACGGGCACGGACGTTTGAGCTCCAGCGTTGCGACAAAGTCGGTAATTGTAACGGCCCGGAGTGCCGCCTGTCAGTTGCTGACTGTGCCTATTACGGTTTGTAGGAAATGTAGTGGCTAAGACAAACAATGCGCGGTTTTGACTCAAAATGTAGTGCCAAAATGCACGTATGTTTCGGAGGGTTACGGACAAGTGGCCCGAGGCTTTCACCAGGGGGTGCGCTGGAAGCCGCGTATTTACTGGCCTGTAGCGCGGCGAAAATTATGTGCAAGGGCTTTTGTTGCGTGGCGCGCATTGCTCCGGGGGCGGTCGGGCGGCATAATGTAGCCCCTTTTTTCAGCCCCTACATGTGGAAGGTTCCCGTGACTCAGAAGCCCGACCAGTGTCTTGGTGAATGGATCGACCGTGAAGCACTCGCAGAAGCGATGATCCCGCTTATCGGTCAGCTGTACCGCAATAACAATGTGGTGAGCTCGATCTATGGCCGCAGCCTGATCAACCAATCAGTCATCGCGATTCTCAAGGCTCATCGCTTTGCTCGCCATCGTTCTTCGGACGATAGCGAACTCTCCGTCCACGAAACATTCCCTCTGCTTAAAGCCATGAGCGAGCTCAAGCTCGGCGCGGCTTCGGTGGACCTGGGCAAGTTGGCGTTCAAATTCCGCGCTCAAGGCAATGGCCGCAGCGCCGAGCAGTTCGTGCGTGAAGAACTGGCCGACGTGGTTGGCCAGCAAAACGCCGCATCCCGTAAAGGCACCGACGTGGTGCTGTACGGCTTCGGTCGTATCGGCCGTCTGCTGGCACGCATCCTGATCGAAAAAACCGGCGGTGGCGACGGCCTGCGCCTGCGGGCCATTGTCGTGCGCAAAGGCGCCGAAAATGACCTGACCAAGCGCGCCAGCCTCTTGCGTCGCGACTCGGTACACGGCTCGTTCAATGGCACCATCACCATCGACGAAGAAAACAACACCATCACCGCCAACGGTAACCTGATCCAGGTGATCTACGCGAAGAACCCGACCGAGGTGGATTACACCCAGTACGGCATCCAGAACGCCTTGCTGGTGGACAACACCGGCGTATGGCGTGATGCCGACGGCCTGGGCCAGCACCTGGCCTGCCCGGGTATCGACCGCGTTGTGCTGACTGCGCCTGGCAAGGGCAAGCTGAAGAACATCGTTCACGGCATCAACCACAACGAAATCACCGCTGACGACAAGATCGTGTCCGCCGCTTCCTGCACCACCAACGCCATCGTGCCGGTGCTCAAGGCTGTGAATGACAAGTTCGGCATCATCAACGGTCACGTCGAAACCGTTCACTCGTACACCAACGACCAGAACCTGATCGACAACTTCCACAAGGGTGATCGCCGTGGCCGTAGCGCCGCGCTGAACATGGTGATCACCGAGACCGGTGCTGCCACCGCTGCTGCCAAGGCCCTGCCTGAGCTGGCCGGCAAGCTGACCGGTAACGCGATCCGTGTACCCACGCCGAACGTGTCGATGGCCATTCTCAACCTCAACCTTGAGAAAGCCGCCACCCGTGAAGAGATGAACGAGTACCTGCGCTACATGGCGCTGCACTCCGATCTGCATAAGCAAATCGACTTCGTCAATTCCCAGGAAGTGGTGTCCACCGACTTCGTTGGCTCGCGCCACGCCGGTGTGGTCGATGCTGAAGCGACCATCACCCAGGATAACCGCGTTGTACTGTACGTCTGGTACGACAACGAGTTCGGTTACAGCTGCCAGGTGGTGCGCGTGATGGAAGACATGGCTGGGGTCAACCCGCCAGCGTTTCCGCGCTAAGCGTTAGCGGTAAATGAAAAAGCCCCGACTGGTTCGGGGCTTTTTTGTGGCTGGGGGTTTGTGTGGGGTTTGAAGGCCTCATCGCGGGCAAGCCCGCTCCCACAGTTTGATTTGCGAATACATTCAAATGTGTGGGCGGGCTTGTCGGGCCGCCGCATCGCCGCGATAGCGATCTATCAGGCCCCACCGACTACCGAAGCCTGCGCAGTGCGCAGTTCGTGCCGATTCCCCTTGAACAGCACAAGGGTCGCCAGCAGCCCCAGCACCGCCGCCCCACTGAGCCAGATCCCCGGTGCAGCCTTGTTATCCAGTACATGGATCAGGTAAGTACAGGCGGCCGGGGTAAAGCCGCCAAAGGTTGCGGTCGCCAGGCTGTAGGCCAATGAGAAGCCTGTGGTGCGTACTTCCACTAGCATGATTTCGGTCAGCGCGACGACCATGGCGCCGTTGTACGAGCCATACAGGAACGACAGCCATAACTCGACGAGCAGCAGGTGGCTGAAGCTCGGATTGGCCACCAGCCATGACAGGGCCGGGTATGCCGTGAGGATTGCCAGAATAGTCGCCCCCAGCAGCAAGGGCTTGCGACCCACCTTGTCAGACACCGCGCCCATCACGGGTAACCAAAAGAAGTTCGACAGGCCGATGCACACGGTGACCAGCAACGCATCCAGGTCCGACAGGTGCAGTTCGGCCTTGCCGAAGGTCGGTGTGTAGGCGGTGATCAGGTAGAACGACACGGTCGTCATCACCACCAGCGCCATGCCTGCCAGGACGATGCCGAAATTCTGGCCGATGGAGCGGATGATTTCCTGCAGGGTAGGGCGATGTTTACGTGCCTGGAATTCCGGGGTCTCCTCCAGGGAGCGGCGAATCACGAAGATCACCGGCACGATCAGGCAGCCGATCAGGAACGGCACGCGCCAGCCCCATTCACCCATTTCCTCGGGGCTCAGCCAGTGGTTCAGGCCCACGCCCAGCAGGCCGGCGAAGACCACGGCGGCTTGTTGGCTGGCGGACTGCCAACTGACGAAGAAACCTTTACGCCCCGGTGTGGCGATCTCCGCCAGGTACACCGAGACCCCGCCCAGTTCGACACCTGCGGAGAAGCCTTGCAGCAATCGGCCAAACAGCACGATCAGCGGCGCGGCCACCCCGAGGGTGGCGTAGCCGGGCACGCAGGCGATCAGCACGGTACCGGCGGCCATCATGGCCAGGGTGATCACCAGGCCTTTTTTACGGCCATGGCGGTCGATGTAGGCACCGAGGAAAATTGCCCCCAACGGACGCATCAGGAACCCGGCACCGAAGGTCGCCAGGGACAGCATCAGGGACGCAAAGGCGCTGTCGGCAGGGAAGAAGGTCTTGGCAATGGCCGTGGCGTAGAAGCCGTAGACCATGAAGTCGAACATTTCGAGGAAGTTACCGCTGACAACGCGAAAGATCGCCTTGCCTTTGCCCGTGGTGTTGGACATGTCATTTACTCAACTGGCTATCTTGTTGGAAATCCCTGGTCGTCGTTCTTCCTTGCTGCAAGGTCTGGGCACTGGCTGGCGCCCAAGAGTTTTGTAACCATATGTGTATCCGTGTGGGCGAGCAACAAAAACCGTTAGCAAGCTGGCTATTTGTCATGAAGCAACCCGCGTCAGGCGACGACATGCCGCATAATGGCCAGCCCCGGAAATGTGCTTGAGTGCGGCTTCATTGGGTTTTCAGCAGCGATAAGGTTGTGTGGCTTATGGGCGGTTTGCGATGCGCGATGGTGGGCGCTGTGTTGGCGATCTTGACGGGCTGCGGCGGCGATGAGCCCCTGGAGGCGTTTGGCGGCCCGACCATGGGCAGCACTTATTCAATCAAATATGTCCGTACCCCCGGTACGCCGGCGGCCAATGATGTGCAGCCGCAAGTCGAGCGCATCCTTGCCGAGGTCGACCGACAGCTGTCGACCTATCGCAGCGATTCCGATATCGAGGGCTTCAATGACTTGCCGGCCAACCGCTGCCAGCCGATGCCCGAGTCGATCCTGCAGTTGGTACGCACGGGCGAGCAGTTGTCCCAGGCCAGTGGCGGCGCTTTTGACCTGACCGTCGAGCCACTGCTCAACCTGTGGGGCTTCGGACCCCAGGCGCGACAGGTAAAAGTCCCGGATCCCATGACGCTGGCCTTGGCGCGCCAGCGCGTCGGTCATCAGCACTTGCGCATCGACGGTCACCAGTTGTGCAAGGACGCGGCGGTGCAAGTGGACTTCAACAGCATCGCCGCCGGCTACACGGTGGACCGGATCGCCGAGCGGCTAGGGCAGTTGGGCATTCAGCGGTACCTGGTCGAAGTGACTGGCGAGCTCAAGGCCGCCGGGCGCAAACCCGATGGCACGCCCTGGCGTGTGGCCCTGGAGGAGCCCCGCGATGACCAGCAGGTGGCTGAGCGCGTGATCGTGGTGGACGGCTTCGGCGTGTCTACTTCAGGTGACTATCGCAATTATTTCCAGCAGGATGGTCGCCGCTATTCCCACACCCTCGATGCCCGTAGCGGGGCGCCGATCACCCATCACCTGGCGTCGGTCACGGTACTGGAGCCTTCGGCGCTTATGGCGGACGGCTTGTCGACCTTGCTACTGGTACTGGGGCCCGACGAGGGCTGGGACTATGCAGAAAAACAGCGGATCGCGGCATTTTTTGTGATGCGTGAGGGGGATGCTTTCGTCACACGCAGCAACAAAGCGTTCGAACAACTGACGGCGGTCAAGCCGTAATCAATACTGTGTAGTAAAGGCAAAACTGGCCTACGACGCGACCAAGGGTTAATGTGCGCGGCGTTGAGCCTTATATAGACTGTGCCCCGGCTCACACACCTGAGCCTATTTGATCCTTCATGACCGCTGGCCGCGGCATGATTTAGCCAGGCGCCCAACCGTGCGTCCTGGCCTGTTCTGAGGAGTACGCATGGCTGTCTACAACTACGACGTGGTGGTACTGGGTTCCGGCCCAGCTGGAGAAGGTGCGGCGATGAACGCCGCCAAAGCAGGACGCAAGGTGGCGATGGTCGATAGCCGTCGTCAGGTCGGCGGTAACTGCACCCACCTGGGCACCATCCCGTCCAAGGCCTTGCGTCACTCGGTGCGCCAGATCATGCAGTTCAACACCAACCCGATGTTCCGGGCCATTGGTGAGCCGCGCTGGTTCTCGTTCCCGGATGTACTGAAAAGCGCCGAGAAAGTCATTTCCAAACAAGTCGCCTCGCGTACCGGCTACTACGCCCGTAACCGCGTCGACCTGTTCTTCGGCACCGGCAGCTTCGCCGACGAGCAAACCGTCGAAGTGGTCTGCGCCAATGGCGTGGTCGAGAAGCTGGTGGCCAAGCACATCATCATCGCCACCGGTTCGCGTCCGTATCGCCCGGCCGATATCGACTTCCACCACCCGCGTATCTACGATAGCGACACGATCCTCAGCCTGGGCCACACCCCGCGCAAACTGATCATCTACGGCGCCGGCGTGATCGGCTGTGAATACGCCTCGATCTTCAGCGGCCTGGGTGTGCTGGTGGAGCTGGTGGACAACCGCGACCAGTTGCTGAGCTTCCTCGACTCGGAAATTTCCCAGGCGTTGAGCTATCACTTCAGCAACAACAACATCACCGTGCGCCACAACGAGGAATACGACCGCGTTGAAGGCCTGGACAACGGTGTGATCCTGCACCTCAAGTCCGGCAAGAAGATCAAGGCCGATGCCTTGCTCTGGTGCAACGGCCGTACGGGCAACACCGACAAGCTGGGCATGGAAAACATCGGGGTCAAGGTCAACAGCCGTGGCCAGATCGAGGTGGATGAGAACTACCGCACTTGCGTCACCAATATCTATGGTGCCGGCGATGTGATCGGCTGGCCGAGCCTGGCCAGTGCCGCCCACGACCAGGGCCGTTCGGCGGCTGGCAGCATTGTCGACAATGGCAGCTGGCGCTATGTCAACGATGTGCCTACCGGGATCTACACCATTCCCGAGATCAGCTCCATCGGCAAGAACGAGCACGAGCTGACCAAGGCCAAGGTGCCTTACGAAGTGGGCAAGGCGTTCTTCAAGAGCATGGCGCGTGCGCAGATCGCCGGCGAGCCGCAAGGCATGCTGAAGATCCTGTTCCACCGCGAGACCCTGGAAGTGCTCGGCGTGCATTGCTTCGGCTACCAGGCCTCGGAGATCGTGCACATCGGCCAGGCGATCATGAGCCAGCCGGGTGATCTCAATACCCTTAAGTATTTTGTGAACACCACGTTCAACTACCCGACCATGGCTGAAGCCTATCGGGTAGCGGCCTACGACGGCCTCAACCGGCTTTTTTGAGCGGCTCCGGCCGGTGGCCTGAGCCGGCCGGGGAGACCGATTTCAGTAATTCCCGAGAGTGGCAGTGGCCAAACCGGGAAAGTCTGTAATCAGGCTATCTACGCCGAAGTCGGCGAGCCTGCGCATCAGCGCGGGTTCGTTGACTGTCCACACGGACACGTGCAAGCCCTGGCGCTGGGCTTTTTCCAGTCGCTCGGGAGTGCACAACGTCCAGTTCAACGCCAAATACTCACAGCCATAGTTCTGCGCGACCTTCAGCGGGTCGAGCCAGGCGTATTCGGCCACCAGTCCACGGGACAGGTCCGGCGTCAGCTCCAGGGCGGCTTTCAACACTTCCCGCGAGCTTGAAGTCACGGTGACCTTGTCCAGCAGGCCAAAGCGCTGGGCCATTTCCCGGATCGCCAGTACGGTGGTCGCGGCGCGGGTGCGCGAGGCGCTTTTGACTTCCAGTTGCCAGTGGTCGAAGTCGCACTGCTCAAACAGCTCTTCCAGGCGCGGGATCGGGCAAGGTGTGACCCAGCCTGGGCCGCCTTTGCGTGCGTCCATCTTCACCAGGTCGGCGGCGACGTATTCCACCACCTTGCCGCGTCGGTCTGCGGTGCGCTTCAAGGTCGGGTCGTGGATCACCATCAACTCGCCGTCCATGGACAGGTGCAAGTCCAGTTCGCAACGGCGCACGCCGTGCTTGAGGCATTGCTGGAAGCTGGTCAGGGTGTTTTCCGGTGCTTCGCCTTTAGCGCCGCGGTGGCCATAAATCAGGGTCACAGTTGCTCCTTTTCGCCAGGTGTCTGGCTGGATAAATACGAAATCAGGTGTCTTGGCCGTCGCTTTGTTCCCGGGCCAGGCGCCGTTCCTGGGCCTGTTTTTGCAAAATATAGCGAGCCAGCAACTGGCGCTGGGCGTCAGTCATGGATTCGAATTCGGTACCGATGTCAAAACTGTCGCCCTTGGGATCGCAATGGGTGACCTTGGCCCGCAGCATTAGGCCCAGCGCCTGGGGCATCAGCACCAGCTTGACCGCCAGGTGGCTGCCGGGCGTGAGCACCGTGGGGTGTTGGAAGTCGATGCCACCTTCGGAAATGATCACCGGCTGCGGCGCGCCGATCTCGCCCAGCAGGCTTTGCGCCATGACCTGGCTGAGCAAATCCATGCGTTTGTTCTGCACCTTGAGGAAGGCGGCGAGGGTGCGGTCGCGCTCGCCGAGCTGGCGCAGCAGGTGTTGGGACTCGAATTCGCTCAGGTGCAGTTCACTGAGCAGGTTGAACAGCGGGGAATCATCCAGCAACACTTCCTTGCTCGCCGCTTGCGGGGCCGACAGGCTTTTGATTTGGAGTGCGATCATGTCGTCGATACGGTAGTATTCGCGGCGATCTTCTTCATCTAATGTCGTCATGGCGAACCCCAGGTAACGGTAATGGTCTGAGTGTAAAGCTGCTTACCAGACCCCGCCACCGGGACGTCTTCTTTTCCTCCGAACAAGCCCCGACATGTTCAGACCTCTCTTCGTATTTATCGGCACGCGTTATACCCGTGCAAAGCGTCGCAATCATTTTGTGTCGTTCATTTCCCTGACCTCCATGATCGGACTCGCCCTGGGCGTCGTCGTAATGATCGTGGTGCTATCGGTGATGAATGGCTTCGATCATGAGATGCGCACCCGCGTGCTGGGCATGGTGCCCCACGCGACCATCGAGTCCGGCGAGCCCCTGGGCGACTGGCAAGGCCTGGCCGACAAGGTCAAGCAGAACCCCAAGGTGCTGGCCGTCGCGCCATTTACCCAGATGCAGGGGCTGTTGACCAACAATGGCAAGGTGCAGAAAGTCCTGCTCAATGCCATCGACCCGGCACAGGAGCGCAAGGTCTCGATCATTGATCAGTTCATGCAGCAGGGCCAGCTCGATGCCCTGTCGCCTGGCAGCTTCGGCATCGTGATCGGCGACCGTGCGGCGGCGAAGCTCGGCGTGGCCATTGGCGACAAGCTGACCTTCGTCGCCCCGGAAGTCACCGTGACCCCGGCGGGCATGTTCCCGCGCATGAAGCGCTTTACCGTGGTTGGCATCTTTCATGTCGGCGCCGGCGAAATCGACGGCTTCCTCGGCCTGACCAACCTTACCGACCTGGCCCGCCTGCATCGCTGGAAGCCGGACCAGGTGCAGGGCCTGCGCCTGAAGTTCAACGACCTGTTCGAGGCGCCGCGCGGGGCCTGGGAAATCGCCCAGCACCTGGGTGAAAGCCAGTACTACGCCCGTGACTGGACCCGTACCCACGGCAACCTGTACCAGGCGATCCGCATGGAAAAGGCGATGATTGGCCTGTTGCTGTTGCTGATTGTCGCGGTGGCCGCCTTCAACATCATCTCCACCCTGGTGATGGTGGTGAACGACAAGAAGGGCGACATCGCCATCCTGCGCACCCTGGGCGCCACGCCGGGGCAGATCATGGCGATCTTTATGGTCCAGGGCACGGTGATCGGCGTGGTCGGTACCTTGATCGGTACGGCCGTGGGGATCTTCGCCGCGCTGAACGTCAGTGCTGCCATCGCCGGCGTCGAAACCCTGATCGGCCACAAGTTTCTCAACGCCGACGTTTACTTCATCGACTATTTGCCGTCCCAGGTGCAGAGCCAGGATGTGTTGATGGTCGGCGGCGCCGCGTTGGTCCTGAGTTTCCTTGCCACCCTATATCCAGCCTGGCGCGCGGCACGTACCCAGCCGGCGCAGGCTTTACGCTATGAGTGAATCGGGCATGAGTGAAAAAGCAATCCTGAGCTGCCGCAACCTGGGCAAATCCTACGAGGAAGGCCCGGAATCGGTAGTGGTGCTGTCCAACCTGCAACTGGAACTGCATCCGGGCGAGCGCGTGGCGATCGTTGGCAGTTCCGGCTCCGGCAAAAGTACCTTGCTCAACCTGTTGGGCGGCCTTGATACGCCGTCCCAGGGCAGCGTGTGGCTGGCCGGTGAAGAACTCTCGGCGTTGAACGAGAAGGCCCGTGGCCAGTTGCGCAACCGCTCCCTGGGCTTTGTGTACCAGTTCCACCACTTGCTGCCAGAGTTCACGGCCCTGGAAAACGTGTGCATGCCGCTGTTGATCGGCAAGACCGCGATCCCGGAAGCGCGTCAGCGTGCTACGGCGCTGCTGGAGCGCGTCGGCCTGGGGCATCGCCTGGAGCACAAGCCGGCAGAGCTGTCTGGCGGCGAGCGCCAGCGTGTGGCGATTGCCCGTGCCCTGGTGAACAACCCAGGCCTGGTGATGCTCGATGAGCCGACGGGCAACCTCGATTCCCACACTGCCCAGGGCATCAAGGACTTGATGCTGGAGCTGAGCACCCAGATGCGCACCGCGTTCCTGGTGGTGACCCATGACATGAGCATGGCCCGGCAGATGGACCGAGTGTTGCACCTGCAGGAAGGTCATCTGGTCGCCATCTGACCTGTTTCAGCCCGGGCATTCGTGCCTGGGTTTTCTATTTTTTCAACGGTGCCCGCGAATGTTCAGACCGTTATCGATTTTTATCGGCACGCGCTATACCCGCGCCAAGCGCCGCAACCGTTTTGTCTCGTTTATCTCGATGACCTCGATGATCGGCCTCGCCCTGGGCGTGCTGGCGATGATCGTGGTGTTGTCGGTGATGAATGGCTTCCAGCGGGAAATGAGCTCGCGCATTCTGGGCATGGTGCCGCATGCCACCATCGTCGGCGTCAACCCGATCAGCGACTGGCAGCCCGTGGCCGCCGCCGCTCTGAAAAACCCCGAAGTGACCGCCGCCGTGCCGTTTACCGAGATGGAAGGCATGCTGTCCTATAAGGGCTCGATGCAGCCGATCCAGATCAGCGGGATCGACCCGGCCCAGGAAGGCAAGGTGTCGATCGTCACCCAGCATATCGTCCAGGGCAATCTGGAAAACCTGCAGCCGGGTGAGTTCGGCGTGGTGATCGGTGAAATCACCGCGCGCCGTTTCCGCTTGAATGTGGGGGACAAGCTGACCTTGATCGTCCCGGAAATCAGCACTGCGCCCGGCGGCATCACCCCGCGTATGCAGCGTTTGAACGTGGTGGGGGTGTTCAAGGTGGGTGCCGAGCTGGATGGCTCGATGGCGCTGATCCACGTCGCCGATGCCGCGCAAATGCTGCATTGGCAGCCGAACCAGGTGCAAAGCGTGCGCCTGGCGGTCAAAGATCTGTACGCGGCGCCGAAAGTGTCGGCGGACATTGCCGGCAGTCTGGGCGCCGCCTACAAGGCCGATGACTGGACCCACACCCAGGGCAGCCTGTTCAGTGCAATGAAGATGGAAAAGACCATGATCGGCCTGCTGTTGCTGATGATCGTCGCCGTCGCCGCGTTCAATATCATCGCCACGCTGATCATGGTGGTGAACGACAAGGGCGCGGACATCGCGATCCTGCGCACCATCGGCGCCACGCCACGACAGATCATGGCGATCTTCATGGTCCAGGGCACGGTGATCGGTATCGTCGGCACCCTGATTGGCGGCGTGCTGGGAGTGATTGCCGCGCTCAACGTCAGTGAGCTGGTGGGCTGGATGGAGCGCGTGACCGGGCAGCATATCTTCAGTTCGGACGTGTACTTTGTCAGCAACCTGCCTTCGGAGCTGCAAGGTGGCGATGTGTTGCTGATTTGCAGCGCGGGGTTTGTGTTGAGCTTTCTGGCGACGATCTACCCGGCGTATCGGGCGGCGAAGATTGAGCCGGCGCATGCCCTGAGATATTCGTAGGTCTTGAGATCGCTATCGCAGGCAAGCCAGCTCCCACATTTGACGGTGTTCGCAAATCAACATGTGGGAGCGGGCTTGCCCGCGATGAGGCCCGCCCAGCTTGCCTCAAACCCCCTGCGGCAGCTCAATCACAAACCGCGTCCATCCCGGTTGTGACTCACAGAAAATCCTCCCCCCGTGTGCCTGCACAATCGACTGGGTAATCGCCAGCCCCAGCCCTGCATGCTCACTGCTGCCTTCATGGCGTGCCGGATCCACGCGGTAGAACCGGTCAAACAGCTTGGGCAGTAATCCCTGGGGAATCCCGGTGCCTGTGTTTTCCACGCTCAGCGTCACGGCCTGGGCGTTTTCGCTGATCCTCAC
Organism: Pseudomonas sp. WS 5411; assembly: GCF_012985595.1. NCBI lineage: Bacteria > Pseudomonadati > Pseudomonadota > Gammaproteobacteria > Pseudomonadales > Pseudomonadaceae > Pseudomonas > Pseudomonas sp. WS 5411. Next base: position 27,456 of record NZ_JAARMC010000008.1, on the reverse strand, counting down.
CCGTACTTCGCCGCCCGGCGGGGTAAAGCGCACAGCGTTGTCCAATAGATTGGAACAAGCACGGCGCAGCATGCTGCGGTCACCGACGGTACTGGCGCTGCCGTCGCGCAGCAGGTTGACCAGGGCGTCCTCGGCCAACGGCGCGAAGAACTCCAGCAAGGCATCCACCTCGTCGGCCAGGGCCAGGGGCTCGCGCCTGGGGTTCAGCAAGCCATGATCGGCCTTGGCCAGGTACAGCATGTCATTGACCAGTTGGGCCATCCATTGCAGCTCTTCCAGATTGCTGTGCAGCGCTTCGCGGTAGTCCTCCAGCGGCCGGGGCTGGGTGAGGATCACCTGGGTCTGGGTCAGCAGGTTGGATAGCGGCGTGCGCAGCTCGTGGGCGATATCGGCAGAGAACGCCGACAGCCGCTGGAACGCGTCGTCGAGGCGGCTGAACATGGCGTTGAAGGCCTGGGCCAGTTCCGCCAGTTCGGCGGGCATCTGTTCTTCGGGCAGGCGCTGGGTCAGGGAGTGGGCGCGCACGCGGCTGGCCACTTCAGTCATTCGCCGCAACGGACGCAAGCCGCTGCGTGCGGCCCAGGCGCCGAGAAGCGCGGTGGCCAGGGCGGACAGGCCGACCGTCAGCCAGATCAGGTGCTGCATGCGCTGCAGGAAGTGTTGGTGATGGGTGATGTCCAGCATCAGGACCAACTGCGCGGAGCCGGGCTGCTCGGGATTCAACGGCGCGTTGTACACCCGGTAGCTGGTGCCGGCGCTTTGCAGGCTGTGCAGGCCGGGCGCAGTGGGCAGGTCATTGGGGATGCGCAGCGCGCTGTCAAACCAGCGCTGGCCGTCGGCGGCATTGATGCGTACCGACAGGTCGGGTTGATGACTCAGCTCGTCTTTCAATGCGGCGATGCGTGGGGCGAACAGCGCCGGGGTGTCGGCGCCTTGCAGGGCGCTGCGCAGGGTCATCAGCTTGCTGTCGAGCAATTGCTGGTCCAGCTCGATGAAGTGTTTCTCGCTGGCCTGGTTGAACAACACGCCCGCCAGCAGCGAGACCACGGCGGTGCAGCCGGCAAACAACAGGGCCAGGCGGCTGGCCAGGGACAGGCGCTTGATCAACTGAACCGCTCCTCCAGCACATAGCCCATGCCGCGCACGGTGTGGATCAGCTTGTTGGGAAAGCTGTCATCTATCTTCAGGCGCAGGCGGCGGATAGCCACTTCGATGATATTGGTGTCGCTGTCGAAGTTCATGTCCCAGACCTGGGAGGCTATCAGCGACTTGGGCAGCACTTCGCCCTGGCGGCGCAGGAGCAGCTCCAGCAGGGCGAACTCCTTGGCGGTCAGGTCGATGCGCTGGCCGCTGCGATCTACGCGGCGGCGGATCAGGTCCAGGCGCAGGTCGGCCAGGTGCAGGCCGGTTTCCTGGGGGGTGCTGCTGCCTCGGCGCAACAGGCTGCGCACCCGGGCCAACAGCTCGGAGAACGCGAATGGCTTGACCAGATAGTCGTCGGCCCCCAGCTCGAGGCCGTGGACCCGATCTTCGACCGCATCCCGCGCAGTCAGGAATAACACCGGAATCTCCAGGCCGGCGCTGCGCACCGCCTGCAGGATCTGCCAGCCGGTGCGGCCAGGGAGCATCACGTCGAGGATCAGCAAATCGTAGTCGCCCGTCAGCGCCAGGTGCTGGCCGGTGGTGCCGTCGGCCACCAGTTCGGTATTGAACCCGGCTTCGGCCAGGCCCTGGCGCAGGTAGTGGCCGGTTTTGGGTTGGTCTTCGACGATCAGCAGTTTCATAGGCAACTCATGGCAACGGGTAGCAGCAGGCTTTATACCGTGTGCGCCGTGGTGCTGGCGCAACCTGACAAAGTTGTAATCTAACAGTCAGCTGGCTGGCAGCGACGCATTATTAGAGTGTCCCACAAGCGGATCCCGTACCTTTGGAGAATGAACATGTTATCGCGCAAAGCCTGGTGGTTGGTGGGTTGTCTGATGATGCTGAGCGCTGCGGCGCTGGCCGATGGTGCGCACACTTTCGCCTTTGGCGAGGCTGCCCCGGCGACCAAGGCCACGCGGACTGTAGAAGTGCTGCTGCAGGATATTTCCTTTGCTCCTACATCCCTGGATGTAAAAGCCGGTGAGACGGTGCGCTTTGTGCTGGTTAACAAGGGCCAGTTGCTGCATGAGTTCAACCTGGGGGACGCAGCCATGCATGCCGATCACCAGAAGGAAATGCTCAAAATGCAGGCCAACGGCATGTTGACCAGCACCGGCATGGGCCAGATGGATCACGCGGCAATGGGTCATGGTGACATGGGCAGCATGAAGCATGACGATCCCAACAGCGTGCTGGTGGAGCCAGGCAAGACCGCCGAATTGACCTGGACCTTCAGCAAGGCTGGGGCCCTGGAGTTTGCCTGCAACCTCCCCGGGCATTACCAGGCGGGGATGGTCGGCAAGCTGAACGTCAGCCAGTAAACCTCGGGCTCAAAGGCGGGTGCAAAGGCTGGTAGACTGGCGGGGTTTATTTAGCCAGGTTTCCGCCATGCATCCCGCAGCCGAACATTCGCCGCTGGGCAAGTCCAGTGAATACATCTCCACTTACACCCCTTCATTGCTGTTTCCCATTCCTCGCGCCGCCAAATGGGCCGAGCTGGGCCTCACCGCCGAGACGCTGCCCTACAAGGGCGTGGACTTCTGGAACTGCTTTGAATTGTCCTGGCTGCTGCCGTCTGGCAAGCCGGTGGTGGCCATCGGTGAGTTCAGCATCCCGGCCGACTCGCCGAACATCATCGAATCGAAATCCTTCAAGCTCTACCTCAACTCGCTGAACCAGACGCCGTTTGCCGATGGGCCAAGCCTTGAGGCGACCCTGCGTGCCGATCTGAGCGCGGCGGCCGGTAAGCCGGTGGGCGTGCGCATCCGTAGCCTGGCCGAAGTGGAAGACGAAGGCGTGGTGCGCCTGCCGGGCGTGTGCATTGATGACTTGGATATCAGTGTCAGCAACTACGAGCATCCGCGCCCGGAACTGCTGCGCTGTGATGATTCCCGTGTGGTGGAGGAGAGCGTGCACAGCCATCTGCTCAAATCCAACTGCCCGGTGACCAGTCAGCCGGACTGGGGCAGCGTCGCGGTGGAATATCGCGGCGCGGCGCTGGACCATGCGAGTCTGTTGGCCTACCTGGTGAGCTTCCGTCAGCACTCGGACTTTCATGAGCAGTGCGTGGAGCGGATCTTTCTCGACCTGCAACGGTTGCTCAAGCCTGAGAAGTTGACGGTTTATGCGCGGTATGTGCGACGGGGTGGGTTGGATATCAACCCGTATCGCAGCACTGAGGATGTACAGTTCCAGAACCTGCGCCTGGCCCGACAGTAAGCTTCACACCCGGCAAATGTGGGAGCGGGCTTGCTCGCGATAGCGGTGTTTCAGTCAATATCTTCGGTGACTGACACTCCGTTATCGCGAGCAAGCCCGCTCCCACATTGGGTTTTGTACCTGGCTCGGGTTGGGATTAAATCCCCATATTGCCCAAGGCCACCACAATATTGCGCAATGTCCCGGCAATGCCCGGATGGTCCAATTCGAAACGTTCGACTGCCAGGTTCACATCATCGGAGATGCTCGGCGGCTGGGTCGCAGGTTCCAGTTCCAGTTGCACTTCAAATTTGGCAATCAATGCTTCCAGCGCTTCGCGTTTTTCCAGCGGCAGAGGCGGCTCCTGGTTCAATTGCTCGCGCAGGATGTTGACCTGTTCTTGCAGTTTTTCGCGGGCAGGCATGGCGTTCTTCCTTTTATCAATAGGCACTGGCATAGACCACGGCACGCCGAGAAAGGTCTACGGTATGACCTGTAGATTAATCCACTGGCGGCGACTGTGCATGATCTTGATCAGGGCTTCTCGCCTTTGAGCCGGCGCAGGCTGATGTCCGCCAGGCAGGTGCCCAGCTCACCCAGATGATCAATCACCGAGTGCACGCCGAGGCCGTACAGCGCGACGGTAGCTTTGGCGCGTTTGTGTTCGCGCGCCTGTTCGCTCAGGGCTTGCCATTGGCTGGGGGGCAGCCCGCACAGTGAGCCGCAGGACGCCAGGCCAATGGTCCAGAGCCCGGCGTTGAGCCCGGCTTGCAGCAGCCGGGGCTCGCCGCTGACCAGTACGCAGCCATCCAGGCGCTGGATGTTCAGGTCCATCAAGGCTTGCCAGCAGGCATGGGGCGCCGGCCAGGGTGCGGTCGCAGGGCGGGTGCCTTGGATCCAGTCCGGCAGGGCTGCGGCCAACGGCGTGGTGACGGTGGGGGGCAGCTCATCCAGCCAGGCGCAAGGGGTGCCTTGACCGTTGAGCCATTGCAGGATGTTCAGGGCGCCAGGGGTGGCCAGGGCTTCGCCGGTGGGGATGGTGTCTGCGTGGGCCATGGAACCGAAGTCCACCAGGCAGCCACTGAGGCCAAAGAGTACGGCGGTCAAGGACGGGGCGTTGTCTGCAGCGATCTGGGGGTGGGGCATTGGGACGTCCCTGAAAATAGCTGTGACGCTATCGGAAGCCCATGACAAGCAGATGACACCTGATCTTGGATGTAGGAGTTTTGTATATTTGCTGAATGACAATTCCGTCAAGCTGCCTAATCTTACACTTCCGTCATATACTGCCGTCTTATTCAGGGCATAGCGCCCATGACAGATCATTCAAGGAGTTCAAGCTATGCGCTGGAGCCAGTGTCTTGCTCAACTATCGGTATGTGCCAGTGTGTTGCTGGTGCCTTTCGCCGCCCAGGCTGCGGAAGACGATCCATGGGAAAGCATCAACCGCCCGATTTTCACCTTCAACGACACCGTTGATACCTACGCCCTCAAGCCATTGGCGCAAGGCTATCAGTTCATTACCCCGCAATTTGTCGAAGACGGTATCCACAACTTCTTCCGCAACATTGGTGATGTGGGCAACCTGGCCAACAATGTGCTGCAACTCAAGCCATATCAGGCGGGTGTCGATACCGCGCGTTTGCTGGTCAACACCACGTTTGGCGTGCTCGGCGTCATCGACGTAGGCACCAAAATGGGGCTGCAACGCAGCGACGAAGACTTCGGCCAGACCCTCGGCTACTGGGGCGTGGGCAGCGGTCCGTACGTGATGCTGCCGCTGTTGGGCCCAAGCACCTTGCGTGATGCGCCGTCCAAGTACGTCGACAGCTACACCGAACCGTACCGCTACATGAGCGATATCCCTACACGCAACAGCGCCATGGGCCTGGATATCGTCGATACCCGTGCGAGTCTGCTGTCGGCTGAGAAGCTGATCAATGGCGACAAATACACCTTTATCCGCAATGCCTACCTGCAGAACCGTGAGTTCAAGGTCAAAGATGGCAAGGTAGTGGATGACTTTTAAGGTTAACCCTTGAATGGAAAAGGCGGCCTTCGAGGCCGCCTTTTTTGTGTGCATTAATTTCAGTACATCTTGAGGATTTTCAGGCCCAGGTGTTGGTCGTCACCTTCTTTTCTGGCCCAGACCACCTCGGTGTCCGCCTCCAGGCCTTTAAGCGCAGCGTGCTCTGAGTCAATACGCACCTTCAGTTGGTCGCCCACGTTGAACGGGTGCTGGGCCTGGACCTGCATGCCAGAGCTGGAGAGGTCCAGGCAGACGCCCGCAATCTCTTGCCCGGCATGGATCAACGACACGCCGGCATCCACACGCATGCGGATGAAATCGCGCTTTTCTGCATAGTCACGTTCATTTGCGCTCATAGCTTTCATCCTTCCATTGCGTTGTGGTTTTGCCTGTTCTTATAACTCTCGGTGATTTGCGATGTAAAGACGTCCAGCGACCATCGGCATGAGCTTGAAACCCCTGGCGGATGGGAGTACCGTCTGCGCCTTAGAAGGGCACCTCTGCTTTACCTTTGTGCGTGAGCCAAAAGCTCACCTTTTGTAGGACAGAGAGGCTAGAAAGCGAATCCAGTAGTGCGAGCCGGGCCATTGCCTGACTGCCTACGCCAACCTAATTCTGGCGCCGTTTGCCCACATGCAAAAAACCAGTGCCACGCTGCTGATAATCGATGACGACGAAGTAGTGCGCGCGAGCCTCGCGGCCTATTTGGAAGACAGTGGCTTCAGCGTCCTGCAGGCCGGCAATGGTCTTCAGGGTCTCCAGGTGTTCGAGCGCGACCAGCCCGACCTGGTGATCTGCGACCTGCGTATGCCCCAGATGGGCGGCCTTGAGCTGATCCGCCAGGTAACCGAGCTTGCTCCGCAGACGCCGGTGATTGTCGTGTCCGGTGCCGGGGTGATGAACGACGCCGTGGAAGCCTTGCGCCTGGGCGCTGCCGATTACCTGATCAAGCCTCTGGAAGATCTGGCCGTACTGGAGCACTCGGTGCGCCGGGCGCTGGATCGTGCCCGCCTGCTGCTGGAAAACCAGCGCTACCGCGAGAAGCTCGAAACCGCCAACCGTGAACTCGAAGCCAGCCTCAACCTGCTCCAGGAAGACCAGAACGCCGGTCGCCAGGTGCAGATGAACATGCTGCCGGTGAGCCCCTGGAGCATCGACGAGTTCCAGTTCGCCCACCAGATCATCCCGTCGCTGTACCTGTCGGGGGATTTTGTCGACTACTTCCGCGTGGATGAGCGCCGGGTCGCGTTCTACCTGGCCGATGTCTCCGGGCACGGCGCATCCTCTGCATTCGTGACCGTGTTGTTGAAGTTCATGACCACACGGCTGTTGTTCGAATCCAAGCGCAACGGCACCTTGCCGGAGTTCACTCCCTCGCAAGTGCTGGGCCACATCAACCGGGGCCTGATCAGCTGCAAGCTGGGCAAACACGTGACGATGGTGGGCGGCGTGATTGATGAAGAAACCGGTCTGTTGACCTACAGCATTGGCGGTCACCTGCCATTGCCGGTTTTATACACTCCAGACAGTGTGCGTTATCTGGAAGGGCGCGGTCTGCCGGTTGGCTTGTTCAATGAAGCCACCTATGAAGACCACATCCTGGAGCTGCCACCGGCCTTCAGCCTGACGCTGATGTCCGATGGCATCCTGGATCTTCTTCCAGAGCCTACACTCAAAGAGAAAGAAGCCGCCTTGCCCCAACGGGTCAGGTCGGCGGGCGGCAGCCTGGATGGCCTGCGGCAGGTTTTTGGATTGGCCACGCTAGGGGAGATGCCGGATGATATCGCCCTATTGGTGTTGAGCAGGAATCTTTGATGAGTACCGGAAGAATCCAATTCGCCGAGCAAGACGGGACCTTCGTCCTGAAGTTTGTCGGTGAAGTGCGCCTGACCCTGTGTTCGGCGCTGGATGCAACGATTGAGCGGATTTTCACAGCCTTGAATTTCTCGGCGATCGTGATCGATCTGACCGAAACCCGCAGCATCGATAGCACCACCCTTGGGCTGTTGGCCAAGTTGTCCATTCTGTCGCGGCAGAAGGTCGGACTGCTGCCGACCGTGGTCACCACCCACGAAGACATCACCCGGCTCTTGCAGTCGATGGGGTTCGACCAGGTGTTCAACATCGTTGACCGCCCGATCCCCTGCCCGGAATGCCTGACCGACTTGCCTTCCCAGGACCAGTCCGAGGAAGTGGTGCGGCTCAAGGTGCTGGAGGCGCACAAGATCCTGATGGGCCTGAACGAGTCCAACCGCGAAGCGTTTCACGACCTGGTCAACGCCCTGGAGCGTCACTGACCTCGCTGTGAGCACGGTCAACATGTGGGAGCTGGCTAGCCTGCGATAGCGCCAGCCCAACCAACACAAATTGAGCTACAAAAAAGGGCGGCATCCCAACGGATGTCGCCCTTTTTGCCGCGCTCGCTTTTTACAGCTTGGCGCTCAACAACGCTTCCAGCTTCTCCTGGTCCCGAGCAAACTGACGAATGCCCTCTGCCAGCTTCTCAGTGGCCATCGCGTCCTCGTTGGACTCCCAGCGGAACTGCGCCTCTGTCATATGCACACGGGGTTCACCGGCATGGCCTGGCGCCAACTTGCGCTCCAGCTTGCCATTGTCGGCCGCCAGCTTCTCCAGCAAGTCCGGGCTGATGGTCAGGCGGTCGCAACCGGCCAACTCTTCGATCTGGCTCAGGTTGCGGAAGCTCGCGCCCATCACCACCGTTTTGTAGTCATTGGCCTTGTAGTAGTTGTAGATGCGGGTTACCGACTGCACACCAGGATCATCGGCACCGGTGTAGTCGTTGCCATTGGCCTTTTTGTACCAGTCGTAGATACGACCGACAAACGGCGAAATCAGGAACACCCCGGCTTCAGCGCAGGCTACGGCCTGGGCGAAGGAGAACAACAGGGTCAGGTTGGTCTGGATGCCTTCTTTCTCCAGTTGCTCGGCGGCACGAATACCTTCCCAGGTGGACGCGATCTTGATCAGCACGCGGTCGCGGCCAATACCTGCCTTTTCGTACAGGTCGATCAGACGATGCGCACGCTTGAGTACCGCGTCCGTGTCGAACGACAGCCGCGCATCCACCTCGGTGGAGATGCGCCCTGGCACCACCTTGAGGATCTCCTGGCCCACAGCCACCGCAAAACGGTCACTGGCCAGGCCGACATCGCCGTTGCAATCCTGCACGCAGGCGTCCAGCAGCTTGGCGTAAGCCGGAATGGACGCGGCTTTGAGCAAAAGGGAAGGGTTGGTGGTGGCATCCTGCGGCTTGACGCGAGCGATAGCTTCAAAATCGCCAGTGTCGGCAACTACAGTGGTGAATTGCTTGAGTTGTTCCAGTTTGGAAGTCATGGGCGTGCTCTGTCCTATGGGTCTGATGACATTACCCGAGGGCCGATAGCCGCTCAAGGGCGCAAACGCGTTCGATCGTTTGCGAGGGCAATAACCTGAAAACAGTCGTTTGAATGACCGACCGTGCTGCTAGATAGGAGGGCAAAATCGCTATCAGGTTCAACCAGCAACGCGATCAGAATGTGGGAGCGAGCTTGCCCACGATAGCGATGGACCCGTCGCCGCTCCGTCAACGGCCTTCCAGCAACGCCCCGGCCTGATCCAACAACGCCAACGGATCCGCGGCCTTGTGAATGTCCACCGACAACAACTGCCGAAACCTGCGCGCCCCCGGAAACCCGGTGCCCAACCCCAACACATGCCGCGTAATGTGATGCATCGCGCCACCGGTGGCCAGGTGCTCGGCGATATACGGCCGCAACTGCGCCAACGCCTCGGCCCGACTGATCACCGGCGCCGTACTGCCAAACAACTGCTGATCCACCTCTGCCAGCAAATACGGATTGTGATAAGCCTCACGCCCGAGCATCACCCCATCAAACACCTGCAGATGTTCTGCGCATTGCTCCAGCGTCTTGATCCCGCCATTGAGAATAATCTCCAGCTCGGCAAAATCGCGCTTCAACTGCGCCGCCACGTCATAACGCAGCGGCGGAATGTCCCGATTCTCCTTGGGCGACAACCCCTCCAGAATCGCAATCCGCGCATGCACGGTAAAACTGGTGCAACCGGCATCCTTCACCTGCCCGACGAAATCACACAACTGGGCATAACTGTCCCGGCCATTGATCCCGATGCGATGCTTCACCGTCACCGGAATCGACACCGCATCCCGCATCGCCTTGACACAATCCGCCACCAGGGCAGGGTGCCCCATCAGGCACGCGCCGATCATATTGTTCTGCACCCGGTCGCTGGGGCAGCCGACGTTCAGGTTCACTTCGTCGTAACCGGCGGCCTCAGCCATGCGTGCGCACGCGGCCAGGTCGGCTGGAACACTGCCGCCCAGTTGGAGGGCGAGAGGATGCTCGGCTTCATTGTGACGCAGGAAGCGTTCATGGTCGCCGTGGAGAATGGCGCCGGTGGTGACCATTTCGGTGTAGAGCAGGGCGTGCTTGGAGAGCAGGCGTAGGAAGTATCTGCAATGACGGTCAGTCCAATCCATCATAGGTGCAACGCTAAAGCGCCGAGACAGTGCGGGGCTTGATTCTGCTGGGCTAAAGCTCTGTTTATCTAGCATTTTACTCAACGTGTTCTTGGCGTGTTTTAGGGCGTTTTCAGGCGTTTTTCAGGGCTCGGTGGTACGATGTACCACCTTAAAACTGACGCGTACCACTTTCGATATGGCGACTATCAGGGCAAGAAAACTGGCGGATGGGACTGTGAGCTACACGGCTCAGATCCGCATCAAGCGCGACGGAGTGCAAGTCTACCAAGAGAGCCAGACCTTCGCCCGAAAACAGGCAGCCCAGGCGTGGACGCGCAAGCGCGAATCGGAGCTGGACCAGCCTGGTGCTATCGAGCGGGCGAGTCGGCAGGGCGTCACCGTCAAAGAAATGATCGAGCAGTACCTGCGGGAAGTGGAAAAGGCCCGGCCGTTGGGCAAAACCAAGAAGGCCACGCTCGAAGCCATCGGTAAGATGGATATCGGCAAACTGAACGATACCGACGTTACCACCCAATGCCTGGTCGACTTCGCCCTCTGGCGAATGAGCCGAGAGGGTGGCGGGGTTCAGCCACAAACCGCCGGCAACGACCTGGCGCACCTCGGCGCTGTCCTGGCCATCGCCAAAGATGCCTGGGGCTACCAAGTCGATCCGCTCGCCATGGGCGGTGCCAGGCGTGTGCTGCGCAAGCTGGGCTACAACCTGAAAAGCCGGGAGCGTGACCGCCGTCCGACCTTGGGCGAGTTGGGAAAGGTGCTGACGCACTACCAGGCCATGCAGGCCAGGCGCCCGACCGCCATCAATATGTTGAAAGTCGTCGGGTTTGCCCTGTTCTCCACACGTCGTCTGGATGAAATAACCCGTATCCGCTGGGCGGACGTCGACGAGCCTGGTCAGCGGGTGCTGGTGCGCGATATGAAGAACCCCGGCCAGAAGATTGGCAACGATGTTTGGTGTTTCCTGCCGGACGAGGCATGGCAGATCCTCCAGACAATGCCAAAAGCTGGCGACGACATATTCCCCTACAGTCCTGAATCAATCTCGACGTCCTGGGCGAAAGCCTGCAAATTCCTGGAAATTGCAGATCTGCACTTTCACGACCTCCGCCATGAAGGTGTGAGCCGCCTGTTTGAAATGGACTGGGATATCCCGCGTGTGGCGAGTGTTTCCGGGCACAGGGATTGGAACTCTATGCGGCGTTACACCCACCTGCGTGGCAAAGGTGACCGATATGTGGGCTGGGAGTGGCATGAAAAGATATTAAGGGCGCCCGTCCAGCTGGGCGCCGCATCAATGAAGTGGCTCAAACGGCGGGTTTTAACCCGTTGAGTTGGTTGTGCTCTTTAACCGCGGCGGCGCGCTGTAGGTCGAGGTAGACGGCCAGATCGGTGAGGTGGACGCCCTTGGCAGACTTCTGGCTCGGCTCTAGGCGGGTAATTGGCAGCTTGATCTGACCACTCATCACCTTGCGCTGGAACATGTCCGGTGTCAGGTGTGTGAAATAGTCTCTGCAAACAAGTTCTAGTGAGATAACTGCCTGGCCATCATATTGAGCCATCAGGATGAAGGCTGTTTTCATGGATATTCCCTCACATCCGAAACGTTCGATGAATGAATGTCGGCTTAGCGTGATGCCCGGCGTTTTGCTCGCCATCTGTTTGAATCTCACACACAAATCGGTGCCGCTCGCGGTTTGGAGCGGTCAGGGCTTGTGTGAGGCCAGGCACAGTAGCAATGCATAGCTCGTATGCATCAGGTCCCTGCCAGGGTTGAGCGGGAAGTACCTGGCAATCTGTGCGGGTTGCGTCTGCGCACAGGTATAGTAGGAGAAGGACGGTCATAGGGCGACCTCCTGCGCAGCACGCAAGGTGGCAACATTTCCAACAATCCCTACGATTACGCCTATCCGTGCGCTGAGACGGTATTCCCAGCCTCCACCGCTCATTGCGACGTAACTGACCTTGGCTCCGACAGCGAGTGGAGCTGTGGTAGCCTCTACAGTGCCGCCTTGGGGTTGATTCACTTGCATGGTGCTTCTCCTTTGGGTGGTCGGTGTCGAGGGGTTACAGCCCCTCGACACCACCTTCTTACTGGCTTTCGCCGATTGGGTTTTGCTTGCGCACCAGGTGCAGCAGCAGGTTTTCAAACTCGACAACTTCATCTGTCGCGGATTGCCATTCCAGGACTGCCTGGATCTGTTCCCGGCTGCACTCCAGCACCAGTATTTCTTTATCGCCTACGGCACGAACCTCCAGGATTGCGACCAGCCCGGCAGGGTCGTAGGCTTCAGCGTGAACAATTTTCCCGGACTCGTTAAACCAGGCTTTCAGCTCTTTCAAATGCCGAAGGCGGTTGGTTTCCCCCTCCTGGCCGTCACCGGTGATTACTTGTATGTGCATGGTGCTTCTCCTTTGGGTGGTAGGCGTTGCAGCGCCAGTCAGTAAGGAATGGTGTCGAGGATGGCGATGTCGTGAATGAAGTGTCCGGCTTCAATGCGTAGGTCATCTGGGATCGAGAGGAGGGTGCTAAGCAGGTCCAGCAGCACGAACATTTGCGCGCAATTCAGGGCCGTCCGGCGATTAAGGTTCTCGCCATACTTGCTGATCAACTGGCCCTGATATGCAGGAACCTGGACCAAAAGTGTGCTGGCGATCCAGTCCTCAGACTGGGCAACCTTGACACCGAATGCGCTTGCCTCGCCTGCGTTGAGGTCGCCGATAGCTTCCGGCCGAACTCTTGGCGTATTGGCATTGGCAGCTGAGAGATCGATCCAAACCATACGGCTGCTGACGGCCTCACTGCACTCCAACGGCTGGTTTGCCGTGATCACGAGAGCACCCTTGAAGGTTGCTCCCTCGGTCCGATCTGCCCCTGCAAGGGAGATGAAAGTGCCGGAGCTGTAGAGCGGCTTCAGTTCATCCCAATCAAAAGGTTGATCAGGTTCGCCGTGCTGTTCGCAAATGACGATTGGCCGTTCCGCATTGGCATAGATACGAGCCCGCGCAGCCTGGGTCGCGTGAGCCAGCGAATGCGAACAAGGGCTTTGGCCGTTCAACTTTTGCAGGTAGTCCACAAGCAGCGACTTACCGCTGCCGGCCGCGCCAACGATCTGAAGGAACGGGAAGCTATTCTGGTCCTCGCGGATACGGGCGGCATGTGCGGCCCCCAGCCACCAGGCCATAACAACCACCCCCCGAGCGCCAAAGTAGGCGACAAAGTCGTTGAAGCGAATGGCCGATTTGAGTTCGTTTTGCATGGTGCTGCTCCTGTTATTGCGGTGGTTACACGCCCTGGAATACCCAGCAGCGAATGGTTTTTGGTTTATCGAAAGCGTCTAGCGCCCGCGCCGAGTTGACGGCCTTGTTGGATTCCAGAAACTTGGGTGATTTGCTGGTTTTGAGTAGGCGTTTCAGGTCACTGAGTGCGGGCACCTGCTGGCGCTTGTTTGCCGCCATTTCCACGAATTCGTTGAGGTTCACCGCGATCAGCCCATCCCGGCGGGCGTGGTTGAGCGCCCCTGTTTCGTCCATACCGTTGAGGAAGTCGTACAGATCCCAAAACTCGGTAACGGTCGGGTGGTCGGCGTTGATTGCCTGCTGGCGCTCCAAGGCCATGCGACTGACCTCGGCGTGTGCAAGGGCTTTACGGTGCTCGCCAAGCGGCACGACGTCGGCCAGGGCATCCACTAGGCTGCGCAACTGGGCGTGGTTCTTAGCGATACGCACTGTGCGGATGCCGGGTTGTGCCAGCAGCTCCTGCTCGTAGCCGGAGGTGTTTTCTTCCATCAGGCGCATGGTGTTTGCTTCTCGCTGCAGCGCCTTGACCAGGAAGCCGCTGATCTTTTCCATCGGCATGCGCTCCAGCTGCTCGGCGAACTGCTTGGTTTCCGGGGTGTGGTGCTCACGGGTCAGGTGGACGTGGCAAAGACGCTGGAGGATTGGTTCGGAGGCGTTCACCGCGTTGTTCTGCGCAATCAGCAGGGCGGCGCGGAAGGGCGGTTCGTGGGTGTCGTTGCCGTTGTTTTTCACGCCAGTGGACCGAACGCTGCGGCCGTTGTAGGCGGTTTTCAGTTCGTCCCAGTCGAAGTGCTTTACCGGCTGGCCTTCCTTCTGTTCGCGCTCGGACTCGATCAGCACCACCGGCAGGTTGCTGACCTGCGAGAAGTTGCGCGCACGGCTGGCGGCGGTCGCTTTGGAGGGGTCGAAACCTTCATAGTCAGTGCGTCCAACCAGTTTCCACAGCAGCTCAACTAGGGTGGTTTTGCCTGAGCCGGCTTCGCCTACCAGTTCCAGGAACATCAGCGATTTGTGGATCTGGCGGATCTGCTCGGCATGCAAAGCGCCCAACCACCAGGCCAGTACCACAAGGCCCTGGACGCCAAAGCAGCGCCAGTAAATGTCGAACCACCCTTCGTTGTAGGCGTTCAGGTCGGTATTGATGTGCAGCACGGGCGACTGGCTTTGGGACTTGATACTCAGCTTACCCAGGTCAAAAAAGTCTTCTTTGTTACGCACATGCACCGCCCCGTCGAAAAAGGCCAGGTCGTTGAAAACATAAGCACCGTGTTCGCGGCTGTAGCCGATCCATTCGATTGTGTTGACGGCTTTCAGGCAATCCAATTGAGGTGCAAGAATCCGTTTCAGTTGTTGGGCGCTGCCCTCAAACATCGCGCCATTGGAGACGTTGAGCAGGCGATTCGCGAACTCAGGTGCCGACGTGAGCTGTTTTGCCGTGAACGTGCTTTTGATGGCAGGCCCTTGCGGGCGCTCGATACGGAAGTAGTACCAGGCCTCATCGGTCAGGTCGTTGCGCATGTAATACAGCGCTTGGAAATTGCAGTTTGCGATGCAGGTCACTGAGCCGGATTGGCGTAGTGCCTTGTAGCGCCGCTGTTCCTCAGTGAGCAACTGATCTTCATGCCGGTCAGAGCTTTCCAGGTCGCCGATGGCGCGGTCGTACTTATCAAGGTCCAGCCGAAACCAGTACAGGCGCTTGCGGAATGTGAAGTTGAATTCCTTGCGCTCGTCGCGCAGGTAGATAAGAAAACCTTTTTCTTCCGCCGAGTCAGCCAGCAGCAGGTCACCCTGGTGGCGAGCGTCATTGAGGTCGTGCTCGATGCGCTCAGTACGTTTCTCGTCGCCCTCGATCGACTTCCAGCGGTGGTGCAGATCGTTCCAGTCGACCTTTTTACCGTTGGGCTGTGGGATCACCGCCGCTTTGCAGGTGAAGCCCAGGTCGCGGGCCTCTTTGACCCAGCGGCGTGTATTGGCTTTAGCCACCGGTTCGTTATCCAGTGCCCACACCAGAGTCGGCAGGCGCTTGTCAGCGTCATGGCGCAGCTTGACCAGGGCCTTGAGTGAGTCAATCGGGCAGGGAGCACTGGACATCATCGACACGGCCGACACGTCGTTGTGCAGCAGCGCTATAGCGTCGAAGATCCCTTCGACGATAAACAGCTCGTCGACCTCCAACAGGTCTACGCTCGGCGGGCACCACCAAACGCCTTTGTAGCCTGTCGCACCTTCGCCGGTAGGGCGAAAGCGCGCTTTCATCTTGCCGAAGCGGTCAGGCCGATCTATCAGGCGTTCCCAATAGCCGCCTTTCTCCAGGGCAAAACGTACCGTAGCGCTGCCGATGTTGAGGCGACTATCCCAATAGTTTTCCTGGGTGAACCAACCGGTAATCAGCTCAAATTTGAAGCCCCGCGCAAACTCCAGGTAGGCGCGTGCGGTAGCAAGGGGATTGTCCGGTGTCGACGGGGCGGTCTTGCTCCAGTCGTTGAACAGGTCGTCATACACGTCCTTTATATAGACGCGGTGGTCGCACTTTTCCGGCCGTCCACAGATCAACGTCCAGGGCGAATCATAGAAGGTGTACAGAGTCTTCTGGCCGCAGGC
The DNA here is from genome assembly GCF_012985595.1 of Pseudomonas sp. WS 5411. Classification (NCBI taxonomy): domain Bacteria; kingdom Pseudomonadati; phylum Pseudomonadota; class Gammaproteobacteria; order Pseudomonadales; family Pseudomonadaceae; genus Pseudomonas; species Pseudomonas sp. WS 5411. Next base: position 11,668 of record NZ_JAARMC010000008.1, on the reverse strand, counting down.
AGGGCAAACACCCTTGCGCATGTAGTCGGTGCCGCGCATGTGCTTGAGCTGGTAATCCCGCTCAATGCGTTGGATGACGTCGGCGCGCAGCCTTTCTTTCATTTCCATCGGGGCTTACTTCGCTTCGTCGAGACTGTGTTTAAGGGCGCCGATCAGGCGTTTCTGTGCAGCCATCACCGGGAAGGCGACGAGCAGCGAGCCATGCCGCAAACCCTCGGGGATCATGCGAAAGCGGTCGTCGTACCAATGCTCGTTGAACTGCTGTGCGTACTGAGCACGTAGCACCTGAAGCAGGGCCTCGGCCTGGTCGCGGGGCAGTTTTGCGGTGATGGCGACGTCGATTTCCATGGTCCACCTCGGATTTCGGGCAAAGCTCACCCAAACCCACGGCAACCGGGGAAGGGCGGGATGTTTAAAAGGGGTTTACTGAGGGTGAGGCTTGAGCGCGGTATCGCGCTGGTCGAGCAATTTCTGCGGGAGCAGTCGTGCCGGTACCGGATATCGCAAGTGGGCGCGGGTATCGATCAGATGCACGACCGTTCTGTCATCACCGGCACCCCAGTCCACACCCAGACATTGCCGTTGTTTGATGACCTGCAGTTCAGTCCAGGCGTTGTGCACCAGCTTGGGCGCCATTAACACTGGCACTTCCAGCGCCAGGGTCAGGTGATGTATGCAACGGTCGAACAGCAGATCGGAGTCCACCAGGTGTTCGGCGTCATGGCGTTGCAGGTAAGCGAAAGCAGCGTGTTGCATGCTGCTGCGGTAGTCATGAGTCAATTGCTCGGGCTTCATCACGCACGCTCCATTTCCAGTTGGTCCAGCAGATCGGGTTGATCGTTGGCGGTTTTCATTGCCTGTCGACGAATGACCACGTCTGCAACTGGCAGCTTTACAGCTGGGTTGGGCATGCCGCTGGGGCTCAGCTCGTGGGTCATTTGAAACAAAGCACGCACCGACCAGCCACAGGCTTCGTTGGTGCATTGCATGTAGGTGATACGCAAGAAAATGTGCTGTCCTTCGCTGGTGCGGATACGCATGCGGCCTTGGCAGTGGGGGCAAACCAGCTTGTAAGTGCTCAATGTTGGGGCCCCTTGCTGTGCAACTGGATGGTCGCAAGTACTTCTGAATGACGAGCCGACATATAGCGGTTGTGCGCGGCAAGGATCGCTTCCGCCTCGTCACGTTCGATGCGACCGTCGTCCAAGGCTTTGGCAATGATCTGGTCGACGACTCCGCGCTTGGCAGCAGCGTTGACCGACCGGCTGTAGAGGTCGACGTTGTCCAGGGTTTTGGGATTTGCCAGTGGGACGAACATACCGCCGTACAAGGCTGCGATGTATTCCGGCAGATGTGTGGTGCCAGCGTCCTGCTCCAACACATGAATCTGCTCATCGCTTAAAGGTCGGCTGCCGGCATTTTCATAGATGTGGTTATCGAACTTCTTGAGCTCGTAACCAAGGCGAGCTGAAGCGCATTCGCGTCCGCCTGGGTAGTCGCAAATAACTGCACTCATTACTTGCCGCTTGGTCGCTAGAACTGGGCGTTTCATCTTCTGGTATCCCCCTGGAGTCATCGCCCCTACAGTTGTTTCATACAGCCTGTGCTGCGGTCTGCTCGGTGCTTTCCGCCAGGATCCCTGGCAATACCTCTTTGCCAATCACCCGAGACAAATCCCGCAGGATCTGGAATGTCAGCCGCCCGCGTGGAAGAGTTTTGTGGCCGGCCCAGCGCTGAACCACCTGGGTGACCGTCCTCACCTCGTAGCCATGGCTGAGGGCGAACTGACGGAAGTTACTGCCGCGTTCGATCAGTCGTGCCTGGATCTGGCGCTTCTCCATCGCTTGGCTCATGGTTCGAGTGTTCCTAGTTGGTTAAGATGTACCTGTTTGTTCGCAGTATACGCACCAAAACGGGTGCGTCAATCGGAATTTATGAAAAAATGAGTATATCCACGCGCCTGCGCAGCGTAATAGACAGCAGAGGAATGTCTATAAAGGAGGCCTCAGAGGTAGTGGGGATCCCTTATAGGACGCTACAGAACTACCTTCTAGGTGAGCGTGAGCCCAATGCAAAGGCGATGGCTGCCATTCGCACTCATTTGGGTATAAGTCTGGATTGGCTGCTGACAGGAGAGGGTTCTATGTTTCTGGGTGTGTCAGCTGGGACATCTGATGTGCAGGCCGAAAACCAGCAGGAGGAGGCCATCCTTGAGCTGTTCCGCTCGCTTGGAGAGGCCGGTAAGCGGGAGATACAGAGCGCTGCTGAAGAAAAGAAACGCTTAATGGATGTCGAGCAGCGCCTCAAGGATTTGACTGAAGCCCTTGCCGATACCAAACGGCCAGCATAATCTGTACCCATTAAGAACGGATCATGCAGGGACGCGTACGATCCATCAGTTAACGCTCGGCTGAGGTGCCAAATGGCCCGGCCTGAGTGAAACAGACTTTCCGTACCATAGGGATATGATCAGTGCTCAAAACAAGCTCATTTATAGCTCTGCTGCTTATTGCATTTGTGCCTAACACTTATGCGGATATAAGCGGTGTAATAGCTACTGATATTGTTAAGGCGGTTGGCTCGCCCGTGATCGAAAAGACGCAGGAGGAGGATTCTCCTGATTGTAGCACTACTCGATATATTTTCGCCCATCCGGTAACTAGCGTTAAGTTAGTATTCAAGTGCGATCAGATTAACGTCTCTTGGTTTCAATCTAAAGAGCCACAAAATCTTGAGGCTAGCAGAGTCGCGACTGAATTGGCCCTGAGGGCAGTTATCGCATTGTCTGATGGTAATGGAATAGAGGTTGAAAAGGTCCTGGCAGGTGGGAGATATAAAGGCAGATCTTATAGTACTGGATCAGCGGGTTCTGTATTGGGACACAATGCTTGTTAATTTTTAGGTAGTCCTTGCCGCGTTGGCAGGGCTTAACTCTGTGCTCAAGAGTATTAAATATGCACTCAATTGCTCCATATTCGATTCGTTGTTTTAATCCGTATAGCGCTGCAAGAAATATTGATGAGCGTTATTCAGTTTTGGACAAGGTTGGGCAATTCGATGCCTATAAAGTATTTCAGGATTTTCTTGTTGCTCAGGATGATAAATTTAAAATTGTAGAGGATACTAAGCAAGTATACCGTTTCTACGGTATGAAATTTTATGAAGAGAAAAGAGAGATCGCTGGTTGGTTTGAGGCCGGTTACTATGGTGTGAAGAATGACATTATTGATATTGAAACCGGTAATGTTGATTATGAGAAAACTCAAAAGAATGCCGAAATAATTAAGCACTATGTGCGATTTTATATGCCTGTTGGATTTGATGAGGGGATTGCGCTCTTACAAAGTTACAAGGGTAATGGTATAAAAACTTTGCTTTATGATCTTTTGCGGGTGAACTTTAATGAGGTAACCAAGAAGACTCTGCAAATGAATCCTTTGGCTTACAAAAAAGCGTTTAAGGTTTGGGAGGAAGCTCTGGCTAAGGAGATTAAGCTGACAAAGTTCGTAGGTATGCCAGATATTACCGATCAGCTTAAGCGGCTTGGTCATAAGGAACAGCAGTTAATTATAAAGCCACCAAGCAGAGGTTCTTTGGGTAAGCTTAAGGATTATTTTGATACTAATAGCGAACAGTATCAGGTTGTAGAGTTTCTTAGTCCAATGTGTTCGGATGTTAAAGCGGTTGCAGAGTTGAATGGTAAGAAAAGAACCTTTACTATTGGTCGGCCTGCTGAAGAGCAAGTGTGTGAGATATTAATAGACGAGGATGAAGTGGATATGGTTGCTGGAAATCCTGAGCCGGTATCATTGCATAAGTGGTGTTCAACGGTACTACAGGACTACGTAAATTCTTTGTATCCAGGGCTTAAGGTAGAGATATGAGCAGTAAAATAAATGTTGCTGACATAGTTTTAGGACACATTGCGACACTCGCTGATCCAGCGGGCAAACGTTCAATTATGGATTATGTGACATTTTTTGCTGTTCCAGGGTTGGTAGCTGCGCTAGGGTGTATGGCTGGTTATAACTTGAATAAAGACGTTTCTTCGATGCTTGTGAATTTTGGGGCAATATTCACAGCGTTGCTACTGTCAGTCCTTGTGCTCGTATATGATCAGGAAAGCAAACTCAACTTAGCTAAGGGAGCGGATCCTCTCTATAATCCCAAAAAGCAGCTGTTAAAACAGCTTTATTATAATATTTGTTTTTCTATCATAAGCTCGATCGTATTGGTTGGCCTTTGCTTCACTCATTCAGTTCTGACCGGGCTCGTAAATTGTATTGATGTTATGGGTGGAACTGTATGCATCAATTACGCAAAGTATATTTTTACACCGTTGGTTATTTTTGTAACTGCTAATCTGATGCTTACGATAATAATGATCGTGAAGCGCATGCATGCGATGCTCACCATCTGAATATGTGATTATGCGGGGACGGTGGCCTGGACTCTTTTCCACTCCCGAGAGATGGCTCGTTTCGCTGTCTGTTCACTGGCATACAGCCAACGCAGACGCCTTGGCTTCGCTTGATCTCCCGCAGTTATGGTTTTTTCCTTCCCGCTTTTCTCATCCCGATAGTACGCAATAATCCCCGTGTAATCCCCCGCGTTTTCCTCTGCCAGATCCTCCACATTATCCTCGGGCAACTTGCTCTCCAGCTCCAGACTCACGGTATAACCACCGTCAGCAGTCAGGCTGTGCTGCACATTCCCGCCGTACCAGATGATCTCGTCGATTTCCGCTTTCACGCCCTGGAGCGTATAGGTCAGTTCGGGAATCAGATCCGGCCGGCCCATGGCGAGGGTATAGCTGAGCGTGGCGCTGCCACGTTGCAGGCGCCTGAATTCGGCCCGGGCAGCGCGCAGGGCTGACTGCTGGTCACTGTAGGTATGGCGCAGGTCTTTGAGGTTGTCGCCGCCGCCGGCAATGGCTTCCTGTTTCTTGGCACTGTTGACGTCGTAGTAATAGGCGCGCACGCCGTCGTAGCTGTCGCGGTCGGCTTGCAGGTACCGGTGCTGGTCACCGTCGATGCGGGTCAGGGTGATATGGGGCAGATCCAGGCCGCTGGCGGTCTTGCCGCCACCGGCCGGGAGGCATAGCAGGCAGCCGGCTTTGACGCTGGCCACCGCGTCGAACTCTTCGCCCAGGCGGCTGATCAGGTTGGCGTCGGATTCGTTGGCCTGGTCGAGCTGCAGGATGGGCAACCCGTCCAGGGCACCGGCAATGGTGGAGGTGAGGTTGTTGCCCATGGCGATATCGCCCAGGACTTCGCCGAGGGTGGTGTTGCTCCAGCTGCGTTCGCGTTTGGTCTTGAGCCCCTTGCGCAGGTCCGCCGAGCGGGCGCGAATGCTCAGCACGTCCGGCGCGCCGCTGTGTTCGGTTTCGTCGACGGTGTAGGTGCCTTTTTCTACCAGGCCTGTATCACTCCAACCCAGCCATAGCCGCAGCACTGCGCCCTTGGGCGGGATGGTCAGCAGGCCGTCGTGGTCGCTGAGGGTGATGGTGAGTTGATCGGCCTCGACGCCGCGGTTGTCGGTCAGCTCCAGGCTCATCAGCCGCGGGCTTATCTTCTGGGCGATATCGAGGCCGTCCACGGACAGGCGGAACGCCGGCACCGGGTAGGCCGCGTCGCGGATGAAGCGTTGGGCGGTGTCCTTGAGGTAGCCGGTGACCTTGGATAGCACGGCGTCAATCACAGCAGCCCCCGCAGGATGTTGACGCCGATGTTGGTGGCAGCGCCGAGCAGATCGATACGGTCATCGTCGGTGCGCTTGAGGTTCAGGGTGAACTCAATGCGCCGGGGCGTGCCGTTGCTGAAGAATATGGTTTTGGTTTCGCTGAGGCTCTCGATCACCCACAGGCCGTAGATTCGACCGCTGCCTTCTACCATGGGCCAGGCCTTGCCGGTGTTTGCCATCAGGCGCAGGGCGTCCAGGCTGAGGGCACTGCCGGCCAGCTCCGGGAAGATGATGCCGGGGAGGGTGATGGAGTCGTCGCCACGGCCCACGAACTGCCGCGCGGGAGCGGCGCCGACGCGGTTGTTGCTGGCGTGGCGCCAATCGGTTTGGCGTTGCAGCTCTTGGTAAGCGGCGGTGGAGAGGCTGAATACGAACATGCCGAGGGCACACATCATAGTGATTATTCCAAGTCTCTTAACTGGCTGCGTTGACGTACCTCTTTAGCTCTCAGTAGCCGATCAACCTGTTTTGCTACTTCCCGAGCGATGGTGCCTTCATCCATGCCTGGAGCCGCGTGAACATGGATGGTCACTTCTGCCGGGGCGGACATTGTGGTTGCCGCAGTCGAGGCAGCAAGGGGCGGTCGGTCATCTACGGCCAACGCCGGCATAGCGGTGGCGCTCAGGGCCAGGGTGCCGGCCGCTGTGAGTTGTTTGCCCATGCTACTCAGGGCGTCGAGGGGGCCTTTCTGTCCGCCTTCCAGACCTTTGGTCAGACCCGCCATGGTGAACCCACCCAACTCGGCGAACACCCGCGATGGGCTGTGGATGCCGAGCTTTTCCTTGAACCAACCGATGCTGGCGTCGCCGATTGAACTGATGGCGGTTTTGACGCTGCCCAGCCCGGCCAGCAGCCCGTTGACCAGGCCGTTGACGATCATGTTGCCGAACTCGGTAAAGCGGCTGGGCAGATCCACGCCCAGGTAACTCAGCACCCCGGCGAAGGCCTGGTAAATCAGGCCGATGGGGCTGAAGTTGGCCAGGGTGTTGATGATGCCGACGATCCCACCGCTGAAGCCGGCTTTGATCTCCGTCCAGGCGTTGGCGAAGTAGTTCTTCACCGCGTCCCAGTTGGTGTAGATCAGGTAGGCGCCTGCGGCCAGGGCGGCGACTACGGCGGCGATGACCAGGACAATCGGGTTTGCTGCCAGCCCCCACAGCGCAATCCCTACAGTACGAAGGGCAGTTAAAAGCGCACCGCCCATGGTTGTGGCGAGCAGGCGTATGCCCTGGGTGAACATTGGAAAGACGTTGCGAGCAAGTCCAGTCAGCGTGGGGAACAGCCCCTTCACCATTTTGGAGACACCACCGCCCTGTATGCCAAACATGGTCATGCCATAGCGCAGCATGGCAAATGGTCCCAACAGACTCGCCATGGTCAATGCCAGGCCCCCGAAGCTGAACGCCAGGACCGCCACAAGGCCCACTACCTTAACCAGACCACCAGCCAACTTCGGGTTTTCTCGTGCCCAAGTCCCGACGCTGTTGGCGATGTCGCCCAGCGTTTTAATCAGGTCCTTCAAGTCGGGCGCGACGGCCGCGCCGAATTCGGCCAAGGCGTTGGTAAAACTGCCCTCTGCGGCTTCCATCACGTTGGTCAGGGTACCCAACTGTTCATTGACGCGGGTGCGCAGATCCGCCTGGGTTTGTAGTTGCTGCTGCACCTGCTGATACCCGGCCAGCCCTTTGTTCATCATGACGTTGAGGGTCGTGATGGTTTCCGCGTCGTCGCCAAACAGCTTTCCGATAACCGCTGTTCTGTCGACCTGATTCAGATCCTTGATCTTGTCGATTTGGGCGTAGAGGTTCTCAACGCCAGAGAAATTCCCTTCCTCATTGGTAAAGCTGAAGCTGATTTTCTGCCCTTTGTCGGCGAGCATTTTGTTAATGCTGTCGACGTTGCTTTTCTTCAGCGATGCCTGAAATATTTTTCGGAAGGCATTACCTGCTTTGCTCCCCTCGATACTGGCCTGATCCATCATGATCAGCAGTGGTGCCAGGTTTTTGGTTGCCTCCAGACCTGACTTGTTGATGATATCCATCACGGGCGAAATGCTGCTGAAGCCAGCAAGCATGTTGGTCGGATCAACACCCGCGTAGAACCCTCGCTGGATGGTATCCATCAGGCTCATCATGTCTTTTTCAGTGGTGCGCGTAGCGTCCTGCATCTTGGCAGCGAACTCAGCGGCTTGAGTCGCTTCCATTTTCAGCAGGACGCCGAGGTAGGCAGCGGCTTCACCAGTCCCGCCTAAGATATTTCTCGAACTCAGGCCCTGACGACGAAGCATGGTCATCATGTTTTGAAAGTCGGCCGTGGTACCGGGCAAAAGGTCGCCGAGTTTGGTGGCCTGCTTGGTGATTTTCTGGAAGTCCTCCGACACCTTGCCGGTGTCGCCCATCATGGACACTTTGAGCTGGGTGGCTGAGTCTTCATTGGGTGCAAAGGCCCTGACTGCCGCCATGATAGGCCGACTTGCCGCGTATCCCACGCCTAATCCAGCAGCCCCATTGACTGCCAGGTTGCCGGCTGCTCTCTGGTTTTTCTCCATCTGGATACGGGCCGTCGCTGCGCGCTTGTGCTGGGCGGTCAGCTCGGCCATTCGCTTACCCTGCGCGCTGATGCTGGCGTTGGTGGCGCTGATTTGCTCGCGCAGCTGGCGTTCGTGTGTGCCCAGGTTCTTGGTGCTGATCCCCGCGTCATACAGTCGTGAGCGCAGCCCCTGGAGCTGCTCGCTCTGCTGTTGGTGCTGCTGTTTCAGCCGCTGGGCCTCGCGCACGGCCGTTCGAAAATCCTTCGCCATTGCCCTGGTCGGCACGCCGGTCGCGGCAAACTGCTGGCTGAGGGTTTTGACTTTGGCCTGCGCAGCATTCAACGCCTCGTTGGTCTGCTCGACAGCTGCACGCTGCGACCGCCAGGCGGTGACGTCTTTCTGCTGGGTGTTGAGTTCCTTCAGGCGGTCGCGGGCAGCCTTGAGCGCGCGAGCGGTCTCCAGGCTGCCGTTGTTGATTTGCTTCAGCGGGCGGGTGGCTTTGTCGATGGCACTGAGCAGCACCTGAAGTTTCAGATCATTTGCCATCGGTGGAACTCCGCACCCTGGCACGCTCGCGCCAGTCCATCAGGTCTTGCAGGCCCAACTGATCCATATCAGCCGGTGCCCAGTGAAAAACCACGGCCAGATCGGCCATGGCGTCCTCTACGCAACGAGGGATGCATCCGTCTTCGCCGACTTCTGCAACAAAAAACCGCTGATCTTGCTGCTGAGGGCGAGCAAATCGGCCGGGTCCATGCCAGAGACCTCAATCGCGGTGAGGGTTGGGCTGCTGATGCGCGGAACGACTTTGATCAGGCTGGCGACGTCCATTTGCAGTAGGTCTACCAGGCTCACACCGCGCAGCTCGCCTGAGCTGGGTTTGCGCAGGGTGATGCGGTCGATGGTGGTGACGCCACGACGTATCGGGGAGTCGAGGACGACGGTGTTTTCGTCGGCCAGTGGCTGGACGTCGGATTGTTCGGTGGCTGCTGGTTTCATTGGAAAAGCTCCTGGTGATGAACGTGTGAGGTTGTCGATCGAGGGCGGGTTTTAGAGCCCGATGGCCTTGCGCTGTTTCTCCAGCATGTCCTTGCCACCGACCTTCTCAATGAAGTTGAGCAGGTCGATTTCGATGATTTCTTCGTTATCGACCGTCAGCTTGTAGTAGGTGCAGGTGGTGGTGATGGAATGCTCGGTGTCCTCGCCTGGCTGCGCGTCACCCATTTCGATGGTTTCGTGACGGCCGCGCACCACGATTTCCACGGCGCTGACTTCGCCAGTGTCGTCCTGCTCATAGGCGCCGGAAAAACGCAGGGCCACACCCGAGGCGTTGACTGCGCCGAACTGTTTGAGGCTGATCAGATCGAGGCCACCGGTTTTCCATTCCAACTGGATGCCGTCATCGGAAAAGCCCAGATCTGCCTTGACCGGGCCGTTCATGCCGCCGCCGCGATAGGCTTCCATTTTGCGGCCGAGGGCGGGCAGGGTGACGGACTTAACCAAGCCACGGTAGATGTTGGCGTCGTTGAACAACATTAGGTTTTTGAGCTTGTGGGGCAGGGCCATGGCGGTGTTCTCCGGGGGTATGGCACAGGGTTAACTCCCCTCGCGGGGAGGCCCGGTTTAGCTGTTGATCTGGCTGGCGAACTGCATCAGGTAACGGTCGGTGATGCGCTGGCGAAGCGTGAGGTCTTCCAGGGGCGGCACTGGGGTGTAGTCGTAGTCCAGGGTCAGCTTGCCGGCCTTGAGGGTGTCCTTGTCGTTGATGTCTTCGGCGTACCAGCAACTGCCGCCGATCAGGTAGCCCTGGGCAATCAACTCGCGGAACTTGGCATTGATGCCTTCGATGATGTCCCGCACCAGGGAGGCGTGCATGGGCTTGTCGACCGCCCACATGTGCGCCTCGGCCATGGTGTCGGCCAGGATCTGCGCGGTGCGGGTGTAGTTTTCGAAGGCGAACAGCGGGTCGTCGCTGCACGTACGGCTGCCCCAGAAGCGGAAGCCGCCCTCGTTGATCAGCGTGGTGACTTCGTTGCTGTTGAGGTAGTTGGCATCGGTGGCCGGGTTTTGCAGATCCCAGAACACGTCGGCGCTGATCCCGGTCACGCCATTGACGGCGACGTTGGACAGGGTCTTGTGCCAGCCGATTTCCTGATCGATCTTGGCCCGCAGGCCCAGGGCGCGTGCCACGGCCGAGGCGGTAACGGTCGCATTGGTGACGGTGCTCCAGTTCTGGAACTCCGGCCAGATGACCATCAGTTCACGGGCGCCGAAGTTTTCGCGGTAGGCGACCACCTCTTCCTTGGTTTTGCAGCCCCAGGCGCTGACGTAGGCGAAGGCGCGCAGGTCCTTGGCAATCGATACCAAGGCGGTGGCCACCGGCTGGCTGTCGACGCCTGGCACGCCGAGAATGCGCGGCGTCATACCCACGCGGGCCTTGGCGGCGAGCAGGGCTTTCATGCCGGTGTACTTGCCATCGGCGGTGGTGGTGCCGATCAGGGCGCTGGTGGTGGCGGCTTCGTCGGCGCCTTCCTTGACCCGCACCACGATGGTGTAGGGCTTGGTCTGGTCGGCGATGGCTTGCAGGCTGGATGCCAGGGTGCCTTTGACGCCTGATTTGGCAATGGCGCTTTGCACATTGGTCAGCAGGACCGGGGTGTCCAGCGGAAACATCAGGGGGTCTGCATCCTCAGCCGTGCAAACCAGGCCGATGACTGCGGTGGAGATGGTGCGAATGGGGCGGGTGCCATCGTTGAGTTCGATGACCCGCACGCCGTGGAGATAGTCTGAACCGGCCATGGGTGGTTGCCTGCGCTGTGATGGAATGACAGTGCACAGGCTGCCGCGCGCGCGCCGGTTGAGCGAGCGCGCAGAGTTGTAGCGGGCGAGGTTACAAGTGAACCGAAGGCTATTGAGTCAGATCGGCGAGCCAGGCTGGAGGCTTGGGCCTTTGCCCGTTCTCTGGGAATGCGTTGGCTGACGGCCAATCGCGCAGTGCTTGGCGGTATTGCAGAAGCTCAGCGAACTGCTGCGCCGTCAATGCTGTGGTCCCTCCCATGTCCTGCTCGTCGCGGTGACGGGTAGCCACCCATTCATAACGGGAAAGCTCAGCAGAGCGCCAAATCCGCTCACGATCTTGCAGTTCTTCCAAGGATGACGGGGCAGTATCCGAAACCAACGGCTCGCCCTCTTTGCCTGGACGTAAAACTTTCCCGGTCGAGCATGCATCCAGCAACTGGCGATGCTGCTCCCGGGTGATTTCGTATCCGCCATTGTCGGCGAGCCCGAAGGCAAAACGCTGGTCTTCTTCGACCCACTTAGCCCAAATGTTCATAACCCGCCCTCAATAGCCGATAGCAATCCAGCGGATGTACGCTGTGCCGGTGAAAGATGAAG